>CAZYPM010000408.1:0-1002 GCA_964649205.1 uncultured Steroidobacteraceae bacterium | reverse complement strand
TGGCGGCCGCATCCGCGGAAACCATCGCCGCAAATCGCGCGTCCTCGTCCGCGAGCACGGCCGGCGCCGCAGATCCGGTCGCGGGCTGGAACTCGAGCGTGAATCCCTTCTCCGCCCCATCGCTGACCCGCACGGTCAGCGCATCCTCCCCGCGCCGGTATTCGAGCCGGCGCGGAAAGTCGTGCGAGGGGTTCTCGAAGATGAATACGCCGTCGGCACAGGAGGTCAGCCGGAACGCGACCGGCAACTCGTTGTGCGAGACCTTGGATACGTAGAAAACACCGCCCCCCATCGCGAGCAGGCGCAGGTCCTCCGCGCCCCTGACTGCGCCGTCCGGCGAGCGCTCGACTCCGGTGCCGGAGAAGGTCTGCCCGTCGAGTTCGCGCCACGACTCGTGAAAGCTGGCCTTGCTGCCGTCCGCATTCCAGTCGCCCAGCAGCCAGCGCAGCGAGTCGAGCGTGCGGCAGTCCGCGGCGCCCGCGGCTGCGGGCAGCCACGCTGCCGCCAGTAGCACGCTGGATCGCATCAACTTCATGCCGACATCCTAGAGCCGGCGCTTCAGCTTCGCCATCAGTCCGAACATGGCAACGACATCCGGCCTGGAGGCGTCGCCGGCGTATTCCCGGTACAGGCTCGCCACATTGACCGCGAGCCGCTCGGCATCCAGCCAGTTCCGGTACTCGCCGAGCGCGATGTCGAAGATCGCCTCCTCCATCGGCACGGCTGCATCGAAGCGCCGCCTGGCCTCGCCGTCCACCCAGCGCAGGTATTCCTGCAGGCGGCGCACCCCCGCCGCATCGGTCATGGGGCCGTGCCCCGGCACGACGTGCTCCGCTCCCAGCGCGAGAATCCTGTCGCAGGCTGCCAGCCAGTTGCCGGCGGGGCCTGCCCACATGATGGGCGTGACGTCGATGAACAACAGGTCGCCCGTGAACACCGTACGATCGTGCGGAACCCAGACCAGCACGTCGCCCGCCGTGTGCGCCGGGCCCAGCATGTGCA
>CAZYPM010000407.1:0-1003 GCA_964649205.1 uncultured Steroidobacteraceae bacterium | reverse complement strand
AATACGAGGCGTTCTTCCTCGACCACCTGTCCAAGATC
Source organism: uncultured Steroidobacteraceae bacterium (assembly GCA_964649205.1). GTDB lineage: Bacteria > Pseudomonadota > Gammaproteobacteria > Steroidobacterales > Steroidobacteraceae > SCUD01. The sequence goes on along the minus strand of CAZYPM010000407.1, from coordinate 965 downwards.
CCGAACGTGCAGTCGGTGAACTCGTCGATCGTGGTCACGGTCATCAAGGAGTCGACGGTCCTGCCCCTTGCGCGCACTTGATTCGTACTCGCATCGCGCGATTCGTAGGTACTTCCTCTGATTGTTGGCGTTCGCGCGCCGCGGGAGCATCGCGCGTCAAGTAGTTGCCTCAAAAGGAGATTTCCATGCGCAGGATCACATGGGCAGCTGCGTTGGCGCTCGGGCTGATCACGGCTCCGGCGCTCGCGGCAGACGACCAGGGTTTCTATGCCGGTGCCGGAGCCGGGCTTTTCGGCGTCGAGGTCAGCGAATTCGAGACCGGCCTTGATTTCGACGCCGATGACACGGGCTTTCGGCTGTTCGGCGGCTGGCAGTTCAACGAGTACTTCGGAGTCGAGGCGGGCTACGGAGACGGCGGCACCGCGAGCGAGACGATCGGCGATCTCGCCACCTTCGGGATCGAAGCGGACGTCGACATCGACGTGAGCGGCTTCGACATCCTGCTGACCGGCACGCTCCCGTTCAGCGACACGTTCTACGGCTATGCAAAGGCCGGCATGTTCTTCTGGGATGCCGACATCGCGGCAACGCTGCGCGAGGATGACGGCCTCGGCGGGGTGATCGTCACCCAGGACAGCGCCAGCGAAAGTGGCGACGACCTGGCCTATGGCGTTGGTCTCGGGATGGACTTCAGCGAGAACTTCGGCGTCAGGCTGGAGTACATGATCTACGACGTATCGGATGCGGACGCCGACTTCCTGTCGGCGAACATGCTCATGCGCTTCTAGGCGCAGTCCGCATCGTCCTGACCGTTTCGCGGGGCCCGCGGCAACGCGGGCCCTTTCTTGCGCCTACTGGCAGCTGGCCGCGGTCAGCGAATCGATCCATGCGCCGATGAGCTGGACGCCGTCGTCGTCGACCTCGTTGCTCGCAATCGGCGGCATCATGTCCGGATCGTTCCGCCG
>CAZYPM010000406.1:0-1004 GCA_964649205.1 uncultured Steroidobacteraceae bacterium | reverse complement strand
TGAACGGCCCGTGGATCTGCAACAAGGGCCGCGACCTCGCGCGCATCTTCGAGCGCGAGCGCGCCGGGCAGGCCATGCTGAAAGGCGAGCCGGTGGAGCTCGAGCGCGCGATCGACGAGGCGCGGCGGCTCATCGGCGCGGCGCGGCGTCCCGCGGCGCTGGTGTCGAGCTGGGGCTCGAACGAGGAACTCGAGACGTTCAAGGCGAAGCTCGGCGAGGTGTTCCACTGCTTCGTCAAGCGCGACTGGCAGCCCGAGGAAGGCGAGCGCCTCGAGGACGACCTGCTGATCCGCCCCGACAAGAACCCCAACACCGCCCGGGCGCGCGAGCTGTTCCACGACACGGGCGAGCCCGCGTTCCACGACGGCACCGACCTCGTGCTGGTCTGGGGCGAGGGCTGCGACTTCGCGCGGCTGCCGCGCGGCGCGAAGGTCATCTTCCTCAATTCCTACCTCGCGCCCGAGAACGGCCACGCGGACGTCTTCCTGCCGATCAGCATCCAGACCGAGCGCAACGGCCACTACACGAATTTCCAGGGCACCGTGAGCGAGTTCCGGGCCTGCTTCCCGAAGGCCCCGGGCGTGGTGGACGCCGAGGCGCTGTTCGTCGCGCTCGCCGCGCCCGCGCGAGGGCACCCGTGATGCAGGACCTCGTCGTCACGCTGGTCTACATCGGCTACGCGCTCGGCGTGCTGCTCACCTTCGGCGCGGTGCTGACCTGGGTCGAGCGCAAGCAGGCCGCGATCATGTCGGACCGCATCGGCGCCAACCGCGCCTACCTCCGCATCCCGTTCACGCAGGTGAAGCTGGTGTGGCTCGGCCTGTTCCACGGCATGGCGGACGGCCTCAAGCTGCTGCTCAAGGAGGACTTCAAGCCGGTCGCCTACGACCAGCTCGCCTACACGCTCGGGCCCTGGGTGACCTTCGTGCCGGTGATGCTGGTGTTCGCCGTGATCCCGTTCGGCGGCACGCTGGTGGTGGGCGGGCAGTCCTACCCGATGCAGA
>CAZYPM010000405.1:0-1005 GCA_964649205.1 uncultured Steroidobacteraceae bacterium | reverse complement strand
CTGAACCGCCACTTTTGCCAAACCGCTGTTATCAGCTGCCCTTCTGTCTGTCCGAAGTGTTGTCGATGTTGAATATACACTGAATTGTCCACGTTGTTTACGCTCTGGTCTGCGGTAAACGGGTGCGGTTGCTTGCTCTCTCTTTTGCTTTTGCTGCGTTTGCTTGTGCGTGGTGGCAAAAGCAAATGTGAGTGCAAATGCGTTGGCTTTGTATGCACTGTCGTTACGATTGCAGGTTTCACTGTCCGCTTACAATTTTATTTTCAAACTTCATCAAATTCAAACTTGTCAAAATTACTATAAGTGTTACCCCAACGTCTGCTGCAATAGCGAAAACTAAATTGCTGTAACCAATAAAGGCAAGCGTTATGAAAATGAGTTTAACTGCTATTGCTCCGATGGTGTTGAATTTTATTCTGCGTAAAGTTTTTTGACTTAACCGAATTAGAAACGGAATGAGTGAAAGTTTGTCGTTCATTAAGGCAATGTTTGCGGTTTCTATGGCAGTGTCGCTACCTGCTGCTCCCATTGCTATACCCACGGTGCTTTGTGCTAACGCTGGTGCATCGTTTATGCCATCGCCTACCATTGCCACAAATTTATACTGCTGTAAAAGTTCTTTGATTTTTTCGGCTTTGTTTTCGGGTAGCATATTGCCGAATATCTTTTTGATGCCTACTTTTTCGGCTACAAATTTTGCTGCGTTTTCGTGGTCACCTGTAAGCATTACAGGTTCAATATTCATTGCTTCTATTTCCTTTAATGCTGATGCGCTGTCGGGTTTTATTTCGTCCATTAAACCAATAACACCTGCAACTCCATCACCAAAACTTACAACCACACTTGTTTTGCCTTGAGATGAAAGTTGCTCCACAATTTTCTCTGCTTCTTTACTGTGGAATTGGTGTTCTTTAATAAAGTCAAGTTTGCCTACATAAATTGTTTCGTCTTCACACACCAAACATTTTGCTGTTGCCCCTTTGCCCATGATGCTTTTGAAACCTT
>CAZYPM010000404.1:0-1006 GCA_964649205.1 uncultured Steroidobacteraceae bacterium | reverse complement strand
GGTCGGCAAGTACGTGCAGATCCGCGATTCCTACATCTCGCTGAACGAGGCGCTGCGCCACGCGGGGCTCAGGACCCGCACGCGGGTCCAGGTGCACTACGTCGAGTCGACCGACATCGAGAGCGCCGGCACCGGCTGCCTGGCGGGCATGGACGCGATCCTGGTGCCCGGCGGCTTCGGCGAGCGCGGCATCGAGGGCAAGGTGCAGGCGGTGCGCCATGCGCGCGAGAACGGCGTGCCCTACCTCGGCATCTGCCTCGGCATGCAGGTCGCGGTGATCGAGTTCGCGCGCCACGTGCTGGGCCTGCCGCAGGCGAACTCGACGGAATTCCAGCGCGACGCCGCCGACCCGGTGATCGCGCTGATCACCGAATGGCGCGACCGCAGCGGTGCCACCGAGCGGCGCGACGACCGCTCGGACCTCGGCGGCACGATGCGCCTCGGCGCGCAGGAGTCCCGGATCCGCCAGGGCACGCTGGCGCGCGCCGTGTACGGCCGCGACGCCATCCACGAGCGGCACCGCCACCGCTACGAGTTCAACAACCACTACCTCGAGCGCATGCAGAAGGCCGGACTCGCGTTCTCGGCCTTCTCGGAGGACGGCCTGGTCGAGATCGTCGAGCTGCCCTCGCACCCGTGGTTCATCGGCGTGCAGTTCCACCCGGAGTTCACCTCCAACCCGCGCGACGGACATCCGCTGTTCTCGAGTTTCGTGCGCGCGGCGCGCGACCACTCGGCCGGGCGCCTGCCGCAGGCGGCGAGCGCGTGAAGCTCGCGGGCGCGGAGATCGGCCCGGAGCGGCCGCTGTTCCTGATCGCCGGGCCCTGCGTGGTCGAGGACGCGGCGCTGACCCTCGACATCGCCGGGCAACTCAAGGAGACCACCGGCGCGCTCGGCATCCCGTTCGTCTTCAAGGCGTCGTTCGACAAGGCCAATCGCTCGTCGCGGGCCTCGTTCCGCGGCCCGGGCATGGAGGAGGGCCTGCGGGTGCTGGCCGAGGTCAGGC
>CAZYPM010000403.1:0-1015 GCA_964649205.1 uncultured Steroidobacteraceae bacterium | reverse complement strand
GCAGGACCTGCGCCGCATCGACGAGATCTGGTCCTCCTGCCGGCGCGACCACGGCGACCGCGGGCCGTACCTCTACGGCGAGTTCAGCATTGCCGATGCGATGTATGCGCCCGTGGTGCTGCGCATCCGCAGCTACGCCCTGCCGCTCTCGGGCCTCGCGGCGCGCTACCACGAGAGCATGCTCGACGACGCCCACCTGCGCGCGTGGATCGGCGCAGCGGAACGCGAGACGATCGTGCTGCCGCACGAGGAAGCCGGTGCCGGGGCCTGAGGCGCAGGCCGGCATGGCCTGGGCGAGCGCGATGGGACTCGGCGCCCGGCTCGAGGAAGCCGTGGCCGGCGCCTTGGCGCAGCTCGAGGAGTCGCGCGGGCTCGGGCGGCCTGACCTCGTCATCGCCTTCGTCTCCGCTGCATACGGCGCGGCGATCGACCATCTGCCGAAGCTGCTGCAGGCTGCGCTCGGCGACGCGCTGGTCGCGGGCTGCAATGCGGGCGGACTGGTCGGCGGCGGCACCGAAGAGGAGGACGAGCCCGGCATCGCGCTGCTCGCAGGACGCGCGCCCGATGCCTCGTTCGCAGCCGTGCGCCTGGAGCAGGCGACGCTGCCGCCGCTCACGGCTTCGCGCGAGCAGTGGTGGCGGCTGCTCGAGCTGGGCCCGGAGTCGGGGGCGAGCTTCGTGCTGCTGTCGGACCCGGGCACGATCGATGCCGAAGCCTGTGCGCGCGGCATCGACCGCGCCTTCCCCGGGGCTGCGGTGATCGGCGGGCTCGCGAGCGGAGCCACCGAGGAAGGCTCCGCCCGCCTGCTGGCCGGCGGCGAAACGCATCGCTCCGGCGCCGTGCTGCTCGCATTCGCCGGTAACGTCGCGATCGACCCGGTCGTCGCGCAGGGCTGCCGGCCGGTGGGCGATCCCCTGTTCGTCACCGCGGGCGACGGCAACCTGGTCCACGAGCTCGACGGGCGCCGGCCGCGAGACGTGCTGACCGCGCTGTTCGCTTCGCTCGGCGAGGCGGA
>CAZYPM010000402.1:0-1015 GCA_964649205.1 uncultured Steroidobacteraceae bacterium | reverse complement strand
GCGGCGCGCTCGCGATCCAGAAGGGCAAGGAGGTCCTCGAGTCGTGAGCTACCGGCTCTACGACTACCTGCCGTCGGGCAACGGCTACAAGGTGCGCCTCGTGCTGCGCCACCTCGGCCGGCCCTACGAGCTCGTCGAGCTCGACATCAAGCGCGGCGAGACGCGCACGCCGGAATTCCTGGCGAAGAATCCCAACGGCCGCATCCCGCTGCTCGAGGTCCCGGGCCGCGGTTACCTGTCCGAGAGCCACGCGATCATGGCGTTCCTGGCCGACGGCTCACGCCTGGTGCCGGGCGACGCGTTCGAGCGCGCCCGCATGTGGCAGTGGATGTGCTTCGAGCAGTACAACCTCGAGCCCAACATCGGCACGGCTCGCTTCTGGATCGCGTCGCTCGGCAGGAGCGAGGCGGAGCTCGGCGAGAAGCTGGTCGAGAAGCGGCGCAACGGCCACGCGGCGCTCGAGGTGCTGGAGCGCGGCCTCGCCGGTCGCGAGTACCTCGCCGGCGACGCCTTCTCACTGGCCGACATCGCGCTCTACGCCTACACCCACGTCGCGCCGGAAGGTGGGTTCCCGCTCGAGCCCTATCCCGCCATCCGGGAGTGGTGCGCAAGGGTCGCGGCCCAGCCCGGACACGTGCCGATCACCTCACGGTAGCGGCGACGTCCCGATGCTGCCTTCCGCGAGCGCCGCGAGCGCCGCGCGGATCTGCGGCGGCACCGGCACCGGCCGGCGGCTCGCCGCATCGACGTAGACGTGGACGAAGCGGCCGAGCGCAGCCGGCTCGGTGTCCTCGTTGCCGAACAACCCGATCCGGTAGATCACGCTCGAGTTGCCGAGCTTCTCGAGCGCCAGTCCTGCGTGCACCGTCTGCGGGAACGACAGCTCCTTCAGGAACCGGCAGCTCGTCTCCGCCACGATGCCGATGGCCGGCAGGTCGCGGACATCGGTACCGCTCGCCTCGATCAGGAAGCCGTTCACGGCCGTGTCGAAGTACGAGTAATAGACGACGTTGTT
>CAZYPM010000401.1:0-1024 GCA_964649205.1 uncultured Steroidobacteraceae bacterium | reverse complement strand
GTGGCCGAGTCGACTTCCATCTGCCACACGTATTCGGTGGAATAGCCGTGGTCCAGCCCCATCAAGGCGGCGTAGTCTTCCTCCGCCACGGGGCGCAGGGTGGCTTGCAGTTTGGGTTCGCTCATGAGCTAGGCGCCTCAATGCGCACCGGGATACGACAGGGCGGCAGTTCGCTGCCCGAGCTGTCCGTCACCACCAATTGCAACACATAATCGCCGGTGGGCAGGCGCGAGGTGTCCCAGTTCTCGACCAGCACATCATCACGAATGATGGTGCGGCCGGCCTGGATGGTGAGCCACAGCTCTTCCTCGGCGCGGGCCACCTCGAACTTGTAGAAGCCAAAGTTGGTGACGTCCACCGTGCCGATGATCGAGACCGAGCCGCTGAGCGATTCACCCGGCTCAGGGTCGGTGATCTCTATCTGAGCAGGCACGCAGGCCTCAGGGTTGACCGCCACGGTAGGCAAGGCGGTGGCGGTCGCCAGCACCTCATCCCCAGCGGGGGTGACGGTGGTGGCGCCGGTCTGGGTATCCATGGAAAGCGACAGCGTGGGCGTGGCGAGCAGGTCCTGAGCGGGCAGCGAAGTGGCCACGAAGGTGACCATGACGAACACGCCAACCGCGATGACAAGCATGGCAAACAGCATCAGGGCCGCCTGGTTCAGCCGCTCGCGGCTGGCCTGGCGCTCCAGGCCGTAGTGCGCCTCGCGCACTTCCTGCCAGGCGAGCCAAAAGCGATAGAAGTAGAGGATGCCAGCCAGGCCCAGTAAGAAATACAGGACCGCTTCATATTGAACGAAAAATCGTAAAACTTCAGCCATGAGGGCGACACGTTAGAGCTTGCGCAGCACTCCGCGAACCAACTGGGTCAGTTTGGGCGCCAACACTTTGCCCGCTTCGAGCACTTCTTCGTGGGTCGTCTCGGTCTCGCCGTCCAGGTTGGCTTTGTTGCTGATGCCAGAGACGCCCAGCACGCGCGTGCCGCTGTGGCGGGCAATGGTGGCCTCGGGCACGGTGGACATGCC
>CAZYPM010000400.1:0-1025 GCA_964649205.1 uncultured Steroidobacteraceae bacterium | reverse complement strand
CGGACGGCATCCCGGTGTTCGCCCGCGAGGTGTGCTTCGGGATGACGGCGTCCACCGCGGCCCGTCTCATCGACTGCGGCGCGGCGGGCATCGACTGCTCCGGCGCCGGCGGCACGTCGTGGGCCAAGGTCGAGGCCTGCTGCGCGGCCACGGAGCGTGGCCGGGAGCTGGGCGAGCGCTTCGGCGAGTGGGGCATCCCGACGAGCGAGTCCATCCGTAACGTCCGCAGCGCGTCGGCTTCGGTTCCGCTGATCGCCTCCGGCGGCCTGCGCAGCGGCATCGACGTGGCGAAGTCGCTGGCGCTCGGCGCAGACATCGGCGCGATGGCGCGGCCCTTCCTGCTCAAGGCGCACGAGGGCGAGGCATCGCTCGAGCGATTCATCGTGCAGACGCTCGAGGAGCTGCGCATCTGCATGTTCGCGACCGGATCACGCACCATCGCCGGGCTGCGCGGCAAGCTCCTGCCGACGAATGCAGCCCTCGCCGTGGAGCCGGAAGGGAGTGGCCGATGAGGCGGACCATGGTGCTGGACGTCGTCGGCCTCACGCCGTCGCTGCTCGAGCACGCGCCGAACCTGAAGGCGCTGGCGGCGGGCGGCGCGATGCGCCCGCTCGCGACGGTGACGCCCGCCGTCACGACGACGGTCCAGTCCACGTTCGTCACCGGGACACTGCCCCGCGAGCATGGCGTGGTCGCGAACGGCTGGTATTTCCGCGACCTGGCCGAGATCTGGTTCTGGCGACAGTCGAACCACCTGGTCGGCGGCGAGAAGTTGTGGGACGCGGGCAAGCGGCGCGACCCGTCGTTCACCTGCGCCAAGCTCTTCTGGTGGTACAACATGTACGCGTCGGCTGACTACTCGGTCACGCCTCGCCCGATGTACCCGGCCGACGGGCGCAAGCTTCCGGATGTCTACAGTCATCCGCCCGCCCTTCGCGACGAACTGCAGCGCGAGCTTGGGCAATTCCCCCTGTTCCGCTTCTGGGGTCCCACGGCCGACATCGAGTCCACGCGCTGGATCGGCC
>CAZYPM010000399.1:0-1027 GCA_964649205.1 uncultured Steroidobacteraceae bacterium | reverse complement strand
CTTCACAGGTGAGATACGTGCCCCAGGGCGTGAAGCCGTTGGCGCAGTTGTTCAGCGTGCCGAGGACGCGCGTGCCAGTGGGGTCGGCCTTGGTCTTCATCAGCGCGTGGCCGGCGGCCGGGCCGCTGATCCGCATCGGCGTGTTGCCGGTGATGCGGCGGTTGTACTTCGAGTCGAGCACGATCTCCCACTTCTTCCCGTGCTTCCGGACGTGGATGACCGAGGCGCCATGGGCGTTCTGCGCCTTCAGCACCTTGTCGGCGGTCCACGGGTCCATGAACTCGGCGCCGAACAGGTACTCGTAGTTGCAGTACTCGTGGTTCATCACCAGCAGGCCTTCCTGGCTCGACTTGCCGTGAATCGGGAAGAAGTGCATGCCGTCGTGGTTGTCGCCGATCTGGCGCGCCTGGTCGGCGCCGGTGTTGGTGCCGTCCGGCTTCCACCGCGGCGAGTCGGCGAACAGGGCATCGCCCCAGGGCGCGAAGGTCTGCGCGCTGTAGCCTTCGGGGACCACGATGGCGTCGCCGCTGGAGGTGGCGACCGGCGTGAAGCCGATCTTCCGCGCCGTGGGCGCGCTGTTGTTGCCATAGCCGGCGCCCATGTGCTGGTGCGCATGGGTTGCGGCCTGGGCGGCGAGCGGCGCCGCGAGGAAGGCGGCGGCGCCGAGGCCGAGACCGCTCTTCAGGAAGCCGCGGCGCGACACCGCGCGGTCCACGACGCTCTGGAAGTGCTCGTTGTCGGAAAGGTTGCTGGGCAGGTCGTCGAGGTCGAACTGACTCATTGTTGGGCTCCACGGGTCGGGTTTCTGAAGGGGAGGCTGGATTCTCCCCAGCGCAGATTTCAGATCCGTGACCTTCACGTGAAGATGTCGCGCAGCAGCTTGAATCGTTAGGACAAATGAATGTTCCGGCATGTGCGGCGGTGGCCGCTGCGAGCGCTATACTCTCGCGTTTTCAACATTCTTCCGTGTCGATGTCCGACCCCACCCCGATCTTCGCCGCCGACGGTCCGCTCGCTGCCGCGATCC
>CAZYPM010000398.1:0-1027 GCA_964649205.1 uncultured Steroidobacteraceae bacterium | reverse complement strand
TCGTCCACCGTGAGCATCTCGGCGTCCACGCCGTTCATGCGGATCGCGTTCACCGAGCGGCGCAGCGTCTCCATGGCGTGCGGGCTGTGCGCCAGGTCCACCTTGCCGCGCTGGCTCAGCATGATGTTGAAGTTCAGCTCGCGGCTGAGGCCTTCGTAGAGCTTCAGCGAGCGCTCGAAGAACTTCGAGCTGGCGAGATGAAAGTAGTCGGACCGCACCACTTGCGTGTTGCGTCCCGAATTGCCCTGACCGATGGCGCCCTTCTCGAGCACGGCGATGCGGCGCATGCCGTGCCGGCTCGCCAGGAAGTACGCGGTCGCGAGGCCGTGGCCGCCGCCGCCGACGATGACCGCGTCATAGGCGGGTTTCAGGCCCGCGGTGCGCAGCGCCCGCGGCCATTTCCGGTGGCCGCTGGCCGCATGGCGGGCTAGGGCGAGGAATGAATAGCGCTGCATCGGGGGCCCGGGCAGATGATAGAGCATGCCCGGGACCCCGGCTCGCGCCGGCGAGTCAGGCGGTCATTTCGTCAGTCCGCCCGGCAGCGGTGCGATCAGGTCCACCGCGACCTCCGTGGCCACCGACTGGTTGCCTGAGTCGTCCACCACGACCAGCCGGAACACCTGCCTGCCGACGCCGAGGTAGCTGGTGGGCGACTGGTTCACGACCAGCGCGGGTTTGTCGGTGACCACCGGCTGTCCGAGCGGCAGCGGGCCGTTCGCGCTGCCGGACAGGCGCGTCCACTGGTACTGCACGATGCGCCCGCCCGTATCGCTGGAGCGCGCGCCCGACAGCTGGAACGGCACGATCTGCGTCGCCTGCCGCGGCGCGTCGAGCACGGCGGTCGGCGCGATCCGGTCCAGGACCAGCACGGCGCGCTCGGCCGGCTGTGACTGGTTGCCGGAGTCGTCCGTCACGCTCAGGCGGAAGCGATGGCGGCCGGTCGCGAGCGCCTGCCCGGCCGGTTGCGGCACCGTGTAGCTGGCGCCATCCGTGACGACGGGCTGGTTGAGCGGCATGGCGCCCCCGC
>CAZYPM010000397.1:0-1032 GCA_964649205.1 uncultured Steroidobacteraceae bacterium | reverse complement strand
GCTCCCCGCTCACCGCGTCGCGCCAGGCGGCGTAGTCGGTCCAGCCGGCGCCGCCTCCCACGCAGATCCAGCCGCCGGCGACGACACCGGGCAGGCGCGCGCGCATGGCATCGAGGCGCGAGCGCTGCGCCGGTGTGGCGATGACCGCGCGCGCATCGGCGTCCGAGAGCATGCCGAAGGCGGCCTCATCCGAGACCGACAGGTTCAGCGGCACGACGCAGGCGCCCGCCTTCATGGCGCCGAAGATCGCCTCGACCATCGGGATGCCGTTGTTCATCACGATGCCGACGGCATCGCCTCGCCTCAGGCCGAGGCCGACGAGCGCGTTGGCGACACGCTCGGTCGCGGCGTCGAATGCCGCCCAGTGGAGCAGTTCGTCGCCGCAGCGCACGGCGGGTTCGCGCGCCCGCCAGCGGCCGTTGAGCCGCAGCACGTCGGCCATGAGCGGCGCGGGCGCCGCGATCGGCTCGGGCCGGGTCATGCCGCAGGCCGGCGACGGCCGGCGGCACCCGAAATCAGGATGTTGCGCAAATGCACCTTGCCCCCTCGCCCGGCTGAAGGTAACGGCCGGCGCGGCGGCCGGCCTCATACGTTAGTACTATTCACGCCCCGCCGGCCGATGAACCACAGTCGGCTCCTACCCGGCACGGTGGGCGAAATCATGATGAACGCGCGACTGGCAGCGGCGCTCCTGGCGGTGTTCGGCGCCGCCGCGCAGGCGGGCGTGCCCGCGGAGATCGTGGGCGAGCCGATCCGGCGCGTGTTCGACGGCGAGAGCGACGACCTGCTGAGCGCCGGCTTGGGTCCCGAGGGGCTGCGCGGCCCGGCGCCGGGATTGGCCGACGAGCTCGCGCCGACGCCGCTGGAACTGCGCCGCCGCGCCGTCTGGACCAACTACCGCGCGCTCACGGACGAATCAGAAGCCGGCGGCTTCGGCCGGCTCTCGGGGCCGCGGCCGGGCGAGCGCATCGCCGGCATCGAATATCTCGCCGCCATCCGCACGCCGGACGGCGCGGGCATCACCACCATGAT
>CAZYPM010000396.1:0-1035 GCA_964649205.1 uncultured Steroidobacteraceae bacterium | reverse complement strand
ACCTCCATGTAGGAGAGGCGGTGAATGTCACGCGCCTGCACAGGGAATTTTTGCAGACGCATGCCGATGTCTGCGATCAGATCACCCAGAATGTTCAGCTTCACTTGCTTTTCTTCTTCTTTCGCCATTGTTTGTATTCGTCCACAAAATCATCCACCGTCAGCGGTGTGCCCGGCATCTTCAAAGCCTGTGCCAGGCGCACCAGTTGCGGCGGAGCGACCTCGGCTTCATCCAGTTTTTTGGTTTGGCCCATCACATCTTCGGTCGTACCTTCGACATGGATCTTGCCGTTCAGCATCACCAGCATGCGCTGGGCATGCTGAGCGCAGAAATCCATATCGTGCGAGATCATTATCAGCGTGCGGCCCATTCTGTGCAAATCGGTCAGGATGCGGCTGATCGCGCCGCGGCCCACTTCGTCTTGCCCGATCGTCGGCTCGTCCAGCACCAGGATGGGCGTATCCATCGCAATCGTGGCGGCCAGCGCCAGCAGCTTGCGCTGCGGCTGCGGCAGATCGTACGGGTGCGCATCGGCCATGTCGTGCAGGCCGACCAGCTTCAGGGCGCGCGCCACGCGGCGCTTGACCTCGGCCTCGCTGGCGCCTAGGTTGCGCGGCCCGTAGCCGACTTCGCGGGCCAGCGTGCGCTCGAACAGCTGGTCATCCGGATTCTGGAACAGGAAGCCGACCCGGCGAGCCAGGGCGGCGGTGGTGTGCTCGGCGCTGTCCCAATCGCCTATATACACCTTGCCCTGGCTGGGGCGCAGCAAGCCGTTGAACAACTTGACCAGCGTGGTCTTGCCAGCGCCGTTCTCGCCCAGAATCGCAAGCAACTGGCCGGAGGGGATGGCCAGGTCGATGCCATCCAGCGCCAGGACGCCGGACGGGTAGCGGAACGAGACGCCCTCGACGCGCAGGTTCATTTGAGCGCCTTCTTGGCCTGCTCCAGCGTCACCGGCAGCTGCTTGGTGCGCAGCAGGCGGGCGGCCGCCTCGCTGTATTGCGTGCGGCCCACGCCCAGGCGCAGCATCTGCTC
>CAZYPM010000395.1:0-1036 GCA_964649205.1 uncultured Steroidobacteraceae bacterium | reverse complement strand
TCGAGCGCTACAACGGCATCACCGCGATGGAGATCAACGGCCAGGGAGCGCCCGGCGTCAGCACCGGCGACGCGATGGCGGAGGTCGAGCGCCTGGTCGGCGAGCTGCCGCCGGGATTCGGCCTCGAGTGGACCGGCGTCTCCTACCAGGAACGCCAGGCCGGCGCGCAGACGCCGCTGCTCTACGCGCTGTCGCTGCTGGTCGTGTTCCTGTGCCTCGCGGCGCTGTACGAGAGCTGGAGCATCCCCACCGCCGTGCTGCTGGTGGCGCCGCTCGGCATCCTCGGCGCGACCCTGGCGAACACGCTGCGCGGCATGGAGCGCGACGTGTATTTCCAGGTCGCGATGCTGACCACGGTCGGCCTGACGAGCAAGAACGCCGTCCTGATCATCGAGTTCGCCAAGCAGAACCTCGAGAACGGCATGGAGCTGATCGAAGCAACCATGCAGGCCGTGCGCGACCGCTTGCGGCCGATCCTGATGACCTCGCTCGCATTCGGCTTCGGCGTGCTGCCGCTCGCCATCGCGACCGGCGCAGGCTCCGGGGCGCAACGCGCGATCGGCACGGGCGTGCTCGGCGGCATGATCGTGGGCACCGGCCTCGGCGTGGTCTTCATCCCCCTGTTCTTCGTCGTCGTGGAGCGCCTGTTCGTGCAGCGCAAGCCGGCGCGGCAGCCCGCGGCGGGAGGCGAAGGCAATGAGTAAGGTCAGCATGCGCGCCGTCGCGTTGGCGGCGGCGCTGTTCGCGGGCGGATGCGCGGTGCTCGAGCCGACGCTGCCGGAGGCGGCGCCGGCGATTGCCGCCGAGTGGCCGATCCCGGCGACGGCCGCGGCACCCGATCCGGCTGCACCCTCCATCACGGCCGACATCGGCTGGCGCGAATTCTTCGCCGACGAGCGCCTCGAGGAAGTCATCGCGCGTGCGCTCGCGAACAACCGCGACCTGCGCGTCGCGATGCTCAACGTCGAGAAGGCCCGCGCGCAGTACCGCATCCAGCGCGCCGACCGCGTCCCCTCGCTTGGTGCGAACGCCACGA
>CAZYPM010000394.1:0-1050 GCA_964649205.1 uncultured Steroidobacteraceae bacterium | reverse complement strand
AGCAGGTCGCGCGCGAGTGCGGCTTCGCCGACGAGCAATCGCTGCGGCGCGGTTTTCAGGCGGTCGTCGGCATCACCCCGGCCGAATACCGCGACCGCTTCTAGCTGGAGCCGAGCGCGCGCAGCATGCGGTGGACGGCGCGCAGCTGCAGCCCATTGCGAGTCGCGTAGCCGGCGCCGGAATAGCCCCACCAGTCCCAGCAGCCCTTCGGGTTGAACGGCCAAAACAGGCTCTTCGCGGCCTGCGGGTAGAGCACGACGATGCGGTTCGCATCCGCCCAGCGGTTGTAGCCCGCCTCGCGCACGAATGCCTGGCCGACGAAGCCGCTGCCCTGGCGGCAGCCGTGAAAGGCGACGTGGATGCGGCAGGGCTTGCCCGCCGCACAGTCCTCCGGCACGAAGACGAAACCCTCGTCCGCCATTGAAACGAGCATGCCGCCCGTGGCGTAGCGTTTCTGGTCGAACGCGCGCAATTCACCGCCGACGGAACCGGCGGGCTCGCGCAAGCCGTCGTAGAAATGACGCAACATCAGGCCGGCCGCGTCATAGGCGCAATCGTTGAGCCAGGGCGACTGCGCGATCGCGCAGGAGCCGCCGCGACCGTCGGTCGGGAATCCATGTGCCGCAGGCAGCTGCGTTTCGTAGTGGATGCGTTCCGGCGGCACGAAAGCGCGATAGAACCGCAGCAGCGAATCCACGACCGCAGCGCCCACGACCGCATCGCTCGCGCCATGCAGGATCCACACGCGGTCCGGCGCGAGCCAGGACGGATCGTCCACGAACCCGCCGCGGGCACTGCCGCGCAGCGCAGCAATGAGCGGCCCGACGTCCGGACCCGCGGGCTCGCCCTTCATGCACTCGTCCAGCGCGCGCGTCAGCAGGCCTTGCGCGCAGAACCAGGGGCCCGCCGCGATGATGCCGGCGCCGATGACGTCCTTCGCATAGGCGACCTGGTACTGCGTCGCCATGTAGCCGCCGGAGGAGACGCCCGAGACCGTCAGGCTGCCCGGCAGGATGTTGAGGCGCGGCAATGGCTCCGCCGCCTGCGCAG
>CAZYPM010000393.1:0-1059 GCA_964649205.1 uncultured Steroidobacteraceae bacterium | reverse complement strand
TGGAGACCAGCATGGTCACGATCGCGCAGGACGCGTTCCGCGCGGCGCTGGCCGACGCCGGGATCGACGAGGCGCAGGTCGTGCGGATCGCCAGCACCGGGTACGGCCGCTACAACGTGTCGTTCGGGCACGAGCAGGTGACCGAGATCAGCTGCCACGCGCGCGGCGCGGTGGCGCTCTTCCCGGGCACGCGGACCGTGATCGACATCGGCGGGCAGGACACCAAGGCGATCGCGGTGAAGCCCGACGGCCAGGTGGCCGACTTCACGATGAACGACAAGTGTGCGGCGGGCACCGGGCGCTTCCTGGGCGCAGCGTCGTACGCGCTGGAGATGTCGCTGGGCGAGCTCGGCCCGCTGGCGCTGCAGTCGCGCAACCCGGTGCGCATCACCACCACCTGCACGGTGTTCGCGGAGTCGGAGATCATCAGCCACCTCGCCAAGGGAATCCTCCCCGAGGACGTGCTGATGGGCGTGCACCAGGCGATCACCAGCCGCTGCGTGTCGCTGGCGCGCCGCGTCGGCGTGCACTCCGAGGTGACGTTCACCGGAGGGGTCAGCCGCAACGTGGCGATGGTGAAACTGATCGAGGAGGCGGTGGGCATGAAGATCAACGTCAGCCCGGATGCGCACTTCTGCGGCGCGCTCGGTGCGGCGCTGGTCGCCCGCGAGCACGCCTTCGGAACCGCGAGCCTGCCGGCCGAAGCGCTGGCCTAGGAGGATCGAATGCTCTACGTTGCTGGACTCGACATCGGATCGACCTACACCAAGGCGATCGCGCTCGACGGCGAGCGCAGGGTGGTCGGCACCGCGGTGCGCCGCACCGGCTTCAAGCTGGCGCAGGCGTCGGAAGCGGTCTTCGACGACCTGATGAAGAACTGCGGCCTCGACCGTTCGCAGGTCGTCTACGTCGGCGCGACCGGCTACGGGCGCTACACGGTGCCGTTTCGCCACGCGCAGATCACCGAGCTGACTGCTCACGCGCAGGCCGCGGTGCACCTGTTCCCCGACACGCGCACGATCCTCGACATCGGCGGGCAGGACATCAAGGCGATCAAGG
>CAZYPM010000392.1:0-1060 GCA_964649205.1 uncultured Steroidobacteraceae bacterium | reverse complement strand
GCCGCCGGGCGGCATCAGTCCGTGGCGTCCTTCCCGTCCCTGGGAGCGAGCCGCCGCATAGACCGGACGCGCGTGCGCCAGATCTCGAACGGGTCCCAGCCCTTGTGCGGGCGGGTGCCGGCGATCACCGGGTCATTCGCTGCGTCCAGGGTCTTGCCGTCCAGCAGGCGTGTTTCAAATCCGTCCGGAGCTCTTTCCATGATCTCTGTTGCATCCCCGTGGCACGGCAAAGAGGGTCGCCGTGCATGCGATTCGATTATAGGGACCCGCCGGGGCGCAGGTTAAGTCGTTTCGCGGGTGATTACTCTAAGTACTTGTTCCGATTGCAATATGTCAAACCAGCGCATCCTCGAAATACCGTGCCACGAACTCCCCGAACGGCAGCGTGTCGGCGGCCTCGACCTGGCGTTGTTTCTCAAGCGAATCAGCGGCTTCCGTGGCGAACTCGGCGAGCCGTGCCTCATTGGGCGGGTACAGGTCGCGGAAGTAATCGCGGTGCATGCGCGACATCGAGAGCGCCAACTCGAAGAACGAGACTTGTTCCCGTTCCAGCTCCGCCAGCAGGCGCGCGGACGGCAGGCGCGCAGGATCGTCCAGCTTCGCGCGCTGCAGCGCCAGCGCAGTGGTGTAGGGCTTCGCCTCGTCGGCGCCGTCCAGCAGCTCGCAGATGCCCTGCATCTCGTCGAGCAGCTGCGCGGCCCAGTCCGCGAGCGATTGCGGCGACGGCTCATTCCACAGCACGAGCCCCGGCTCGCGGCCGCGGCTTGCCACCAGCACGTGGTTCGCTTCGTAGCTCGCCGACTGCGCGGCACTGAGCGGCCCGCTTTCTCGCAGCAGGCAGAGCGCGGCGAAGGCCTCGAGGAAGCAGAGCTTGTTGCGGTTGACGCCGACCGGGTCCCAGGCGCCGACGTCCAGCGAGCGCATCTCGACGTACTGCACGCCCGCGCGCATCAGCGCCTTGGTCGGGCGCTCGCCCGAGAAGGCGATGCGCTTCGGCCGGATGAAGCTGTAGTACTCGTTCTCGATCTGCAGCAGGTTGGCGTTGAGCTGCCGCCATTCG
>CAZYPM010000391.1:0-1066 GCA_964649205.1 uncultured Steroidobacteraceae bacterium | reverse complement strand
GCCGCACACCAACGGCGAGTATTTCCTGACGCTCGACGGCGGCCACGAGCTCAAGTTGAGCCGCAGTTACCGTGACCGGCTGGAGCGGATCCTCGGGCGGGATTGAGGCGGGGCGGGCGCGGTTCAGCAGTCGCCGTCGGCCTGGCAGGCAGGCGCCGGCGGATCGCCGGCGTCAGCCCCGTGGCACCAGCCAAAGAACAGCTGGAACAGCACGATCAGCATGGCGGCGAAGGATTCCATGGCAGGAATTCTAGGCTGCGCCCGGGACGGGCTGCGACGGGCGGCCGAACGGCCCGGCGCGCGCTCGCAACAGCTCGTCGCGGCGCGCGGCGGCGCCGGCGTATGCTGGATGGGCCATGGCTGAGCTGCCGCCGATCGTGCTGACCGTGGACCTTGCGCTCGAACCCGCCCGGGCCTTCGACGCCTTCGCCGGCCGATTCGCCGACTGGTGGCCGGTCGCGACCCATTCGCTGTCGCGCAGCACGGCCACCCGCTGCAGCTTCGACCCCCGCAAAGGGGGCAGGGTCGAGGAGCTCGAGCCGGGCGGAGTCCGGCACTTGTGGGGCGAGATCCTGGCCATCGAGCCGGGCAGGCGCGTGCGCTTCTCCTGGCATCCCGGCCGCGAGCCGGAGTCCGCCCAATGGGTGGACGTGGATTTCTCGCCGGGCCCGTCCGGCAGCCGCGTGACGCTCACGCACGGCGGCTGGGAGGCGCTCGGGGAGATCGGCCCGCTGCTGCGGCAGGAATACCTGCCGGGCTGGCGCCACGTGCTGGGGGAGCTTTTCGCCGCCTTCGCCGTGCGCGCAACTTAAGTTCTTCCGGCCCCAAATCCTGAATGCCTCGTGCGACGCTCGGCTGTCGCCGGAGGGCAACGGCCCGCAATTGCCCAGCCTCCGGCGCGGGGTCATAAAGGCACCCCATACGCGAGGACAGGCGGCAATGAAACAGCACATCCGCAACGGGATCCTGCTGGCTTGCGCGCTCGCCCTGCCTGCTTGCGGCGGCGGCTCGGGCGGCGGCGATGCCACCGGACGGCTCAATCTGAGGATCGGCGACGCGCCGGTGG
>CAZYPM010000390.1:0-1088 GCA_964649205.1 uncultured Steroidobacteraceae bacterium | reverse complement strand
GGGAAAAAAGGCGGCCCGAAGGCCGCCTGGGAGGTCACGCGCAGCCCCTGGTGTCAGGGGCCGCCGGGCGGGGACCCGGCTGGCGCGTGATGAAAACCCGACCGGCTCATCCGCACTTCGACTCGCCGCAGGCGAGGCAGGTCATGCAGCCATCCATCATGACGACCGCCGCGGTATTGCACTTGATGCACAGCTGCGCGCCCTCGGGATAGCTCGACTGCGCGAACGCGTCCTGCTGCTTGTGGCGCTGTTCCCATTCGGCGCGCTTGGCCTCGACCAGCTGCTGACGCGACGCGTCCATGCCCGCCGGCGGCATCAGCCCGATCGTCTGCAGGTGGCGCTCGACCACATAGCCGATCTCGGCGACGATCGACGGCATGAACTTGCCGCCCGGCTGCCAGTAGCCGCCGCGCGGGTCGAACACGGCCTTCAGCTCCTCGGTCAGGAAGGCCACGTCGCCGCCCTTGCGGAACACCGCCGAGATGATGCGCGTGAGCGCGACGATCCACTGGAAATGGTCGAGGTTCTTCGAGTTGATGAAGATCTCGAACGGGCGCCGGTGCTCGTGCTCGGTGCCCTCGTTCAGCATGATGTCGTTGATCGTCAGGTACATCGCGTGGTCGGAGACCGGGGTCTTGATCTTGTAGGTCGAGCCGATCAGCACCTCCGGGCGCTCGAGCTTCTCGTGCATCCACACGACCTTGCCGCCGCCGTCCTTGCGCGCCTTGCCCTCGCGCGCAGGCGGCGCGGCCGACTTGTCCGCCTCCGGCTTCTGCACGCGGTACTTCACGATCTTCTTCTCGATGGTGTGCTTGCCCATGGTGGTCCCCGCGCGCTCAGTAGCGGCCGTAGTAGCCTTCCTTCAGCGCGTCGAACAGGTTCGCGGCGGTGTGCACCTCGCCGTCGTACTCGATCTCCTCGTCGCCCTGGACCTCGATCTCGCTGCCGTCCTCGAGCGTGAACACGTAGGTCGTGTTCTTGAGGTCCTCCTCCTTGACCAGCACGCCCTGGTGCGCCTCCGGATTGAAGCGGAAGGTGGTGCAGCCCTTCAGGCCCTTCTCGTGGGCGTAGAGGTAGATGTCCTTGAA
>CAZYPM010000389.1:0-1090 GCA_964649205.1 uncultured Steroidobacteraceae bacterium | reverse complement strand
ACGAATTGTTGGGCGGTAATGGCATGGTCGGGCGTGTCAGTAAATACCAAGCCCCCGGAGTCACCCCGCGGGGGCACGGCGGGGAACAGGGAGGGGGCATCCGGCGTCAGGCGCCGATATGGGCCCGGTAGGCGGCCGCGTCCAGGAGGGCATCCATGGCCGCGGGGTCGCTCAGCTTGAGGCGGATCATCCAGCCCTCGCCGTACGGGTCGCGATTGACCACGGCCGGGTCGGCGTCGAGCCCGGCATTGACCGCCACGACCTCGCCGGCCAGCGGGCTGTAGAGGTCCGACACCGCCTTGACCGCCTCGATGGTGCCGAAAACCGCATGGGCCGCGAACGACTGGCCGGCCTTCGGAAGGTTGACGAAGACGATGTCGCCGAGCTCGCCCTGGGCATAGTCGGTGATGCCGACCAGGACCTCGCCCCGGACGTCGGTGGCCTTCACGTACTCATGGTCGGTGGTGTAGCGCAGCTGGTCCGGCACGTTCGCCATCGGGGGCTCCGGTAAAGTCCGGGTGGAGGATACTGGCGGGGTGGCCGTGGGTCAAGCGCGTTCCGCGCCGGACACGAGCTGCTCCCAGACCCGGCGGGCCGCCTGCTCCAGCGCGTCCGGGGTGCCATCGTTGTCAATGATGAAATGGCTGCGGGACCGCTTGGCCGCACTGGGCATCTGCGCCGCGATCAGCCGGTCGGCCTCGGCGGGATCCAGGCCGCGGAGCTCCACCAGCCGCTGGCGGCGGACCGCCTCGGGCGCGTCCACCAGCACCACCCGGTCGAAGGCCGCGGGATCGGCCGCCTCGAAGAGCAGCGGGATGTCGCTCACCACCACCGGCGCGCCCCGGCGGCGCGCCTCGGCCACCCGCTCCGCCCGTCGCTCGGCGACCGCGGGGTGGACAATCGCCTCGAGGCGCGCCCGCGCGCCGGGGTCGGCGAGGATGCGCCGGCGCATCGCGCCCCGGTCCAGCCGGCCGTCGGGGTGGAGGAGCCCGGGGCCGAAGGCCGCCACCATCGCAGCGAGCACCGGCGTGCCCGGCTGCTGCAGCTCGCGGACCAGGGCATCAGCGTCGATGATCGTGGCGCCCCAGCC
>CAZYPM010000388.1:0-1092 GCA_964649205.1 uncultured Steroidobacteraceae bacterium | reverse complement strand
GCGCCGGCCGCGGCAACATCGACACCGGCTCCGGCAGCGTCGACCTCACCTTCCCATAGTTAAAGGGGACGCGTCCATTTAAGTTTAAATGGACGCGTCCCCTTTATTCCTAGCCGGCGAGCAGGACGGCTTCGGCGTGCTCCTGCGCCTCGGGCGTGCCGAACAGCACGACCACGTCGCCCTCGCGCAGCTTCATCTGCGGGTCCGGATCGCGGCCGACAATGCCGTCGCGCCGCACCGCGGTGAACGACACCTCTGCGCCGTGTTCGCGCACCTCGCGGATGGACCTGCCGATGGCCCAGGCCCCGGGCGGCAGCAGCACCATGTGCAGCTCCTCGCGGAATCGTCCCGTGTCCTCGACGCTGCCCGCAGGGTCCCGGCCGTAGACCGAGCGCAGCGCGGTGTAGCGCTCGCGCCGGATGTCGCCCAGCCGGCGCATCACGCGTGACGGGGGCACCTGCAGCATGTGCAGCGTGTTGCCGACCAGCGTCAGGGCAGCCTCGAGCGTCTCCGGCACGACCTCGGTCGCACCCGCCTTCAGCAGCACCTCGAGGTTGGAGTCGTCCATCGACCGCACCAGGATCGGCAGGTCGTCGCGCAGGCGGCGCACCGCCTGCACGGTCGCGAGCGCGCGCCCCGCGTCCGAGTAGGTGATGACGACGGCGATCGCGCGGTTGATGCCGGTGGATTGCAGCACGCCCTCGTCGGTCGCGTCGCCGTAGAGCACCGGATCGCCGGCCGCGGTGGCCGCACGGACACGCTTCGGGTCGAGGTCCACGGCGATGAACTCGAAGCCCTCGCCCTCCAGCACGCGGGCGACGTTCTGGCCGACGCGTCCGTAACCGCAGAGCATCACGTGTTCGCGCTGTCCGGCGGCGCGCAGCGCGGCATCCATGCGCGCGACGCTGGTGGGCACGGGCGCCTGCTTCTCGCGCAGCAGGAAGCGCGCGATCGCCTTGTTGTGCCGGATCAGGTAGGGCGAGGCGAGCATGCTGAGCGTGATCGCGGCCAGCAGCGACTGCGTCAGGCCCGGGGCGACCAGGCGGTTGTCGAGCATCACGGCGAGCAGCGCGAAGCCGAACTCGCCGCCGT
>CAZYPM010000387.1:0-1097 GCA_964649205.1 uncultured Steroidobacteraceae bacterium | reverse complement strand
TGAGGAATATGGCGCGCACCGCGTTCCGTGCCCAAAGGTCTTTCCCCCCGCAACCCCCAACCACCCAAGGAATTCTCATGAAACTGATGGACTACGGCCTCAAGCCAATCGACTTCCAGAACCCCACTCAAGCCGCATCCGTCCCATCCTCGCGGCGTGAATTCGTCATGACGTCTCTGGCGTTGGGTTTTGCCCTCGCATCCAAACCGGTGCTGGCCCAGGCCATCGTCACTGACAGCAAGGGCCTGGTTGCTGGCGAGGTCAGCGTGCCGGTGGCCGACGGGAAGATTCCCGCCTACCGGGCCATGCCTGCGGGCCCCGGCAAGTTCCCGGTGATTCTGGTGGTGCAGGAAATCTTTGGCGTGCACGAGCACATCAAGGACATGTGCCGGCGCTATGCCAAGCAGGGCTACTACGCCATTGCGCCGGAGATGTTTGCACGCCAGGGCGACGTGTCGAAGATGATCGACATTCAGACGATTCTGTCGCAGGTGGTCTCCAAAGTGCCCGATGCCCAGGTCTGCGCCGACCTGGACGCCACCCTGGCCTTCGCGCGCGCCAGCGGCAAAACCGACGCCCAGCGCACGGGTTTGGTGGGTTACTGCTGGGGTGGCCGTACGGCATGGGTCTACGCGCGGCACAACAGCAAGCTGAATGCCGCCGTGGCGTATTACGGGTTGCTGGAAGGATTGAAGGCGCCCGAACTGCGCCCCGAAGACCCGATCGACTTTGCCGACCAGATCAAGGTGCCGGTGCTAGGGCTATATGCGGGCATCGACGCCTTCGTCAAGCAAGAGACCATTGCCAAGATGCGCGGCCTGATCAACAAAGGCGGAAGCGGCTCGGAGATCATTGTGTTTCCCAACGTCGACCACGGCTTCAACGCAGACTACCGCCCCAGCTACGACAAAGCGGCGGCCACGTACGCCCAGAAGCTGGCCAACGATTGGCTGAAGAAATACAAGGTCTGAGGTCTCGGCCAATGCGGCTGCAAGGGAACCGGGGTGAGGCCTGTTGCAGCCGCAGGTCACCGTTGGCTAAAGCGGACATCGACCACCCATCAGCGGCCGAGCGGCAGTTAATCGGCCCGTTGCCGT
>CAZYPM010000386.1:0-1098 GCA_964649205.1 uncultured Steroidobacteraceae bacterium | reverse complement strand
CACCTGCCGTACGTGCACCCGGGCCTGACGCAGGCGCTCGATTACCGCAGCTATTTCACCGAGTCGGCGCGCTGGCATTCGTTGCAGCATTCGCCGGTCGCCCCGGACGGCGCCGCCTACGGCGCGGGCCACGCCTGGTACTACTACCTCTATCCGAACACCATGCTGAACGTGATGCCCGGCCGGCTGCAGGCCAACCGCGTACTGCCGCTCGCGCCGGACCGCTGCCGCGTGGAATTCCACTACTATTACCTGCCCGACCGGGAGGCAGAGGCGCGGATCGCCGCGGACCTCGCCTTCACCGACCGGGTCCAGCAGGAGGACGGCGCCATCTGCGAGCAGGTGCAGCGGGGACTCGCTTCGGGCTCCTACGAGCCGGGCCGGCTGTGCCCGCGCCACGAGGGTGCGGTGGCGCACTTCCACCGGCTGCTGCTGGCCGATTACGCGCGTGAAGCAAAGGAAAATGCATGAGATTTCGTCGGCAGATGCTCGCCCTGGTGCTGGCCGTTTTCGCGACATCCGCCGTCGCGCAACCCGTCGTCGTGCGTGCCGGGCGCCTGCTCGACGTGGAACACGGCCGCTACCTCCTGGACCAGGCGATCCGCATCGACGACGGGCGCATCGTCTCGGTTTCGCCCTGGGGCGCGGGCGCGCGCGGCGGCGCTCAGCTCATCGACTGGTCGGCCTACACCGTGCTTCCGGGGCTCATCGACCTGCACACGCACCTGGTCGGCGACATCAGCTCGGCGGACGTCGCGGCGCCGCTGTCGAGCTCCGCGGCGCGTGACGCGCTGATCGGCGCGGCGCACGCGCGCGCGACGCTGGCGGCAGGATTCACCACCGTGCGCGACGTCGGCACCTACCGCGCGCACGTGGACGTCGCGCTGCGCAATGCGATCAACGCCGGCCTGGTGGAGGGGCCGCGCATGTACGTGGCCGGCGCTTACGTCACCGTCACGAACGGCGGCGGCGAGGTCACCGGGCTGCCCGAGGGCACGGTGGTGCCGGACGAAATGCGCCGCGGAGTGGCGAACGATGCCGAAGAGGTCCGCTTCCGCGTGCGCGAACTGCTCGCCAACGGCGCGGACTTCATCAAGG
>CAZYPM010000385.1:0-1098 GCA_964649205.1 uncultured Steroidobacteraceae bacterium | reverse complement strand
CACCGGCCGCAGCATGAGCCGCCTGCTGCACGAGGCCGAGCGCATGATCAAGCGCGCGGTCAACGCAGGCCCGCACGGCCGCATCATCGCCTGCGGCACGGGGGCGACCGGGGCGATCGACAAGCTGCAGCAGATCCTCGGCATCTCGCTGCCCCCGGCCACGCGCAAGGTGGTCGGCGACGAACTGCGCGAGTTCATGGGCGAGGAGCGGTTCGAGGAGTTCCGGCGCTTCCAGCAGTCGCACCAGCCGGTGGTGTTCGTGGGCCCCTACGAGCACCACTCCAACGAGGTGACGTGGCGGCAGGGGCTCGCGACGGTGGTGGAGGTCAACCTCGCCGACGACGGCGGCGTGGACCTCGCGCACCTCGAGACGCTGCTCGAGGACCCGGCCTACCAGGGACGCTTCCGCATCGGCTCGTTCTCGGCCGCCTCGAACGTCACCGGCATGCGCTCGCCGGTGCGCGAGATCGCGCGCCTGCTGCACGCCCACGGCGCCTACGCGTGCTTCGACTACGCCGCAAGCGCGCCCTACGTCGACATCGACATGAACCCCGCGCCCGGACCCGACGGCGGCGACGCCTCGATCGACGCGATCTTCCTCTCGCCGCACAAGTTCCTCGGCGGCCCGGGCTCGAGCGGCGTGCTGGTGTTCAACGAGCGCCTCTATCACCGCGAGTTGCCGCCGAGCGTGGGCGGCGGCGGCACGGTGGACTACGTGAGCCCGGTGGACCAGGACTTCATCGCCGACATCGAGGAGCGCGAGAAGGCGGGCACCCCGGGCGTGCTGCAGACGCTCAAGGCCGCGCTCGCCATCGAGCTGAGGCGCCGCGTCGGCAGCGAGCGCATCGAGGCGCGCGAGCAGGAGCTGGTTTCGCGGGCCATGCAGCGCTGGGGCGCGCACGAGCGCATCGAGATCCTCGGCAACCCCGACCCCGCGCGCCGCATCGGCATCGTGTCGTTCAACCTGCGCGACCCGCGCGGCCGCTACCTGCACCCGAAGTTCGTCACCGTCCTGCTGAACGACCTGTTCGGCATCCAGTCGCGCGCGGGCTGCTCGTGCGCGGGCCCCTACGGCCACCGGCTGCTCGGCATCGACCA
>CAZYPM010000384.1:0-1113 GCA_964649205.1 uncultured Steroidobacteraceae bacterium | reverse complement strand
CGCATTTATAGGCGGCGGGCGTGAGCGCGCCGTCTCGACAGCCGTGAAAAAAGCGTGAAAACTGCGCCCTCAAGGGGAGAGGCCGTTGGCGTTGCTTCAGATCCAGCTTTTGGGCGGCTGCGAGTTCCGCGATCGCAGCGGCCGGCCGCTGCCCCTCACCGCGCGTAAGTGCCGGGCGCTATTGGCTTTTCTGGCCATGCAGCAGGGTCAGCCGCAGAGTCGCGAGAAGCTCGCGGCGCTGCTCTGGGAAGAGGCTGACGGCGAGTCTGCCCGCACCAGCCTGCGCCAGGCCCTGTCCGCAATCCGCCGCTCGCTGCCCGCCAAGGCCCATTCGCTGCTGCGCGCCGACGCGCTGCAGGTCGCGCTCGATGCCGCCGAGATCGAGGTGGACGTCATGCAGTTGCGCGCGCTGCTCGCGGAGTCCACGCCGGCCGCGCTGCGCGCCGCCCTGCCGCTCGCGACCGGCGAGCTGCTCGAGGGTTTCGACGCGCATTCCGGCGCCTTCGACGAATGGCTCGGCATGGAACGGCGCGCGCTGCGCCGCGACCAGGCATCGGCGCTGCAGATGCACGCGCGCCTGTGCCGCGAGGCCGGCGACGCCGCCGGCGAAATCGACGCGCTCAACCGCCTGCTGGCGCTCGAGCCGCTCAACGAGCCCGCGCATCGCGAGCTGATGGAGGCCTGCGCGCGCGCCGGCCGCTACACCGACGCCTTGCGCCAGTACCAGCAATGCCGCGCGCTGCTGCGCCGCGAACTCGACCTCGCACCGGAGCCGGCGACCGAGGCGCTCTATCGCGAGCTGATGAAGAAGCGCCGCGCCGCGGCCGGGACGGAGCTCGAGCCCTTGCCGGGCGAGGACGACGCTGCGCCGGACGCGACGCGTCCCCTGCCCGCGCCCGCGGCATCGCCCGCCGACGACCGCACGCTGCGCACCGGCGTCGTGCTCGCCCTGCGGCTGCCGGGATTCGACGCGCAGCGGCGCGCGCTCGACCCTGAGGAACTGCGCGAACTCACGCAGCGCTACCAGCAGGCTTTCGACGAATGCGTCGGCGCGCAAGGCGGCGTGGCGGACCGGCTGTCGGGCGACCGCCTGAATGCCGTGTTCGGGCTCGA
>CAZYPM010000383.1:0-1118 GCA_964649205.1 uncultured Steroidobacteraceae bacterium | reverse complement strand
CGCCTTGAAGAAGATGCCGCCGATGCCGGTCACTCGTTTCATGGGAACGTCACCTCGCGCCGGGGTCGGGCTGCATGAGGCCGAGAATGTTGCCATCCGGATCCTTCACGTAGGCCAGCCAGCCGACCGACGGAATCGGCATCTTGGGCAAGGCTGCCTTGCCGCCAAGCTGCAGGGCTTTCGCGAAGTAATCGTCCACCGACGGGACCTCGACGGTGCAGACGAAGGCATTGACGGCCTGCCCGTCGGCGGGCGGCGGTCCGCGGCGCGGCAGCAGGCCGCCGTTGATCCCGGGCTGCGCCGCGTCGCCGGTGTCCACCAGCCAGTAGGGCGCCTCGCCCCAGCGCGAGATCTTCCACCCGAATAGCGCGGCGTAGAAGCGCAGGAGCGCTTCCGGGTCGCTGCCCTGGATCTCGAAATGCACGACGCGGGGCATGGTGCCTCCGGTGTCAGACGGCCTGCCGCCTCGGCAGCGGCCGCCAGTATCCGGTCACCAGTGCCGTCCCGACAAGGATCACGATCATGCCGGCGATCTGCAGCCACGACAGCTGCTCACCCAGCACGATCCAGCCGAGCAGCGCCGCCACCGCCGGGTTCACGTAGCCGTAGGAACCGGTCACCACCGGCGTGGTATTGACGGCCAGCCAGGAATAGGCGGAATAGGCGAGGCAGGAGCTCATCACGGTCAGCCAGGCGAAGGCGGCGAAGCCGCGGGCCGTCCAGTGGAAATCGAAGGGTTCATCGGCAATCGCCGCCCCGAGCAGGAGCCCGATGCCGCCCGTGAGCATCATCAGCGCCGTGAACATCAGCGGCGGATTGCGCGAGTCGGCGTGGCGGTAATAGATGGTGCCGAGCGACCACGACAGGCAGGCGACCAGGATCAGCATCTGCCACCCGAGTGCGCCAAAGTCCCAACCGCGCGAGGGCGAGAGCACGAACACGACGCCCACCAGCCCGATGGCGAGCCCGGCGCGCATGGTGCGCGTGAGCGGGCTGCCGCGCGAACCCATCGAGCCCAGCCAGGCGATCCACAGCGACGGCGTCGCATTCAGCAGTGCCGACATGTTGGACTGCACGTGCTGCATGGCGATCACGTTGCAGGCGTTCGAGAAAGCGAC
>CAZYPM010000382.1:0-1122 GCA_964649205.1 uncultured Steroidobacteraceae bacterium | reverse complement strand
CGACGCTGCTCGCGCGCCTGGTCACGCCCGTCATGTACAAGCTGCTGCCGCCGGCGGTCGAGAACGGCGGCGATGCCTCACTTGCAACCCGGGTGGTCACCGCTCCAGCGACCTGACTGCAGGCGGCGAAAGGCGAGCGCAGCGGCCAGGTAGACGATCGCGATCAGGTTGCTGGCCACGAACACGGCCTCGACCACCAGCGACTGCACGTCCGGGTCGCTGCGCAGGAGTCCGGCCGTGATCCAGGCGCCGCAGACGGCCGCGCCAAGTGTCGCGATCGAGCCCAGCACCCACCAGCGTGCCCGGTCACCTGCATCCAGCTTCGGCGCACCCGCCGCCGCGGCAGATCGCAGCCAGGTGCGGTAGGCCACCGCCAGCACCAAGGTGCCAAACAGGGTGCTGGCGTGCTGCAGGAAATTGTAAGTTTCGACGCGCCAGCGCCCGATCGAGAACAGCTCGTCCCGCAGTAACTCGCTGTGCGCGACTGGCGGGCCGGTCGCGTGCGTGAAGGAATCCCAGGTGGAATGGGTTGCAGCACCGAGCAGCAGCGACGCGGCGAGCGCGATGCCGCGCCGCCAGTCCAGGTCGCGGGCCAGCGACGCGCAAGCCTGCTGCCACGCGTAGCGGTGCGGCTGCGGCAGCAGCACGGCAAGCAACTCACGCAGCATCCAGGCCGCCGCGACCGCCAGCAGTCCTCCCGGCAGCGCGGCGACGAATAGTCCCGGCAGCGAGTGTGCGAAATCCGCGACCTCTGCCAGCCCGAAGTAATAGGCGAAATCGGGGCTCATGCTGCCGATCACCAGCGCGACGAATGACAGCCGCGCCGGGCACCAGCGGCGGAATGGAAGTACGGCGGCGGCATGAGCGACGGTCCAGGGCATGGAGGGCCTGCCGACCCAGCCCCGCTAGCCGCCCGGCTTGCGGCGCGTGAGCCGCCACACGACCACGACGATCAGCGCAACGGCAGCCAGGATGAAAATCGCACGGGCCATGGACGCTCCCTGGAGTCAGTTCAGGCGGCTCTTTCGTTCAGCTTCGTGTAGCGATCGACCACCGTCGTCGTCACCACGTCGGCGCCCACGTTCACCATCGTGCGCGTCATGTCGAGGATGCGGTCCACGC
>CAZYPM010000381.1:0-1125 GCA_964649205.1 uncultured Steroidobacteraceae bacterium | reverse complement strand
GGCTCAGCTTCAATGCCGGGTTCGACCGCGCCAGCGGGGCCTGGAGCCTCGGGCCCTATGCCGGTCTGACCTGGACCCGCTCGAAGATGGACGCCTACACCGAGCGGGATCTCTCCGGCTCGGGCCTGAACATGAGCTTCTCCAGCACGACCCGCGAATCGCTGCTCGGGCACGCCGGGCTGCGCGCGAGCTACGTCGCGAGCACCCGCTCGGGCGTGGTCGTGCCGCAGCTGCGCGTCGAGTTCCAGCACGAGTTCGACAACCAGTCGCAGCGCGTGGCCGCGAGCTTTGCGCTCGATTCGGCGGGTACGCAGTACCTGTTCACCGGTTCCGGCGGGGACCGCGATTCCGTGAATGCCGGGCTCAGCATCGCCTTCGTGCTGAAGAACGGCTGGATGCCGTTCTTCGACTACTCGATCCTGCTCGGCAACGACGACCTCGACCGGCAGCGCGCGACGCTGGGCCTGAGGGTGGAGTTCTGACGCCCTAGTTCTGCAGGATCTTCGAGCCCTTGATGGCGACTTCGCCGCTGCCCTTGATGTCGATCGCGGCGCCGGTGATCGTGATGTCGCCGTTTTTCTGCATGAGCAGCGCCGCGTTGCCGACCTTGAGCAGGATCTGATCGCCTGCCTCGATCGCAATCGAGCGCGCGACCGCGACACTCAGGCTGCCGGCCACCTGGTGCGAGACGGCTCCGCCAGTGGTGGTTTTCAGGTCGCCGCCGACGTTGACGAAGCGGTGGCCGGCGACCTTGAGCACGTCGTCTCTGGTGATCTCCGTGGACCGGAATCCGCCGATCCTGGTCACGCTGGACTTGCCGATGGCCACGGAGTGATCGCCGCCGATCGCGACGGATGAGTCCGCCCCGACCGTGTCATTGCGGCTGCCGTTGACCGTGAATGCCAGGTTGCCGCTGCTGTCACGGGCGAGCGTCGCCTTCAGGACGGCGACATCCTGCTTGAGGGCGAGAATCTGCGCCTTCAGGGCGGCGATCTGATCCTCCAGCGGCCCGGCCTGGGACGGTGCTGCAGCCATTGCCGCCAGTAATGCGATCGCGATCAATGTGCGTCTCATCGTCGTGCTCCGTTCAGGACCCGGGGACCAGGAAGAACTCGCCCGCCTCGT
>CAZYPM010000380.1:0-1125 GCA_964649205.1 uncultured Steroidobacteraceae bacterium | reverse complement strand
GTGGACGACCCGCCGGCCCCCCGGCGGCAAGAACAATGGAGGCTCCATGGCGACCAAACTCGAGAAGCCCCTCAAGCGCGAGCTGGCGATCGGCGACCAGCCTTACATGATTACGATCTCGCCCGAGGGTTTGAAGATCGTGCCGAAGGGCAAGCGCAACGGCCTCGAGCTGACCTGGAAAGCCATCCTCGCCGGCCAGGGCGGTGGTGCGCCGAGCGGAGGCCTCGACGCCTAGGTCCCAAGCCCGCCCATCCGAGCTCGCATGACCCGCGAGCGGTCCAGGACCGTTCGCGCCGCGTGGCTGCTCGCGGCATTCATCGTGGTGGGCACGGTCACCTGGGTCGTGACCAGCTACCGGGCGGACATCGCCGCCGCGCGCCAGCGCATCGCCACCGGCAGCCTGATCGCAGACACGCGCTGCGGTCCCATCGAATACGCTGCCCGGGGCGAAGGCCCGCCGATCCTGGTCGTGCACGGCGCGGGCGGCGGCTTCGACCAGGGCCTGGACGTCGCCGGCGACCTCTCCACTCTCGGTTATCGCGTCATCGCCGTCTCCCGTTTCGGCTACCTGCGCACGCCGCTGCCGGACGACGCCTCCGCGGAAGCGCAGGCCGACGCGCACGCCTGCCTGCTCGACGCGCTGGAGATTCCGCGCGCGGCGATCCTCGGCATGTCCGCCGGCGGCCCCTCCACCCTGCAGTTCGCGTTGCGGCATCCCGATCGCACCGCGGCGATGATCCTGCTGGTGCCGGCCGCCTACGTGCCGCGCGAGGGTGGCGAGGCCTCGGTCAGGACGCCGCACTGGACGCAGTTCCTGTTCGACACCGCGCTGCGCTCGGACTTCGTGTTCTGGAAGCTGCTCCGCTTCGCGCCGGACCTGGCCGCGAAGGCGATCCTCGCGACGCCGCCCGGGGTGATTGCGGCCGCGAGCCCGGAAGAACGGGCGCGGTTCGAGATGCTGAGGCAGCACATCCTGCCGGTGGCGCCGCGGCGGCTGGGGCTCGTCAACGATGCGGCGGTGGTCGCGGGGCTGCGGCCCTTCGACCTCGGGAAGATTGCGGCGCCGACGCTGCTCTTCAGCGCCGAGGACGACGGCTACGGAACTTACGACGGCGCGAAATACAC
>CAZYPM010000379.1:0-1126 GCA_964649205.1 uncultured Steroidobacteraceae bacterium | reverse complement strand
TTATTAATCCGGCCACAAAATACTAACATATAATCATGCTGCATAAGCGACCTTGGGATGTTTGAAGAGATTCCGGATGAGTTCGCGTTTCCGTTGGGTGGATTTCATCACTTTCGTCAGCTGCGCCCGCAGTTCATCCTGTGTCGAAGCGACCTTCAGGTTGCGCATCTTGCTCTTCACGGTGTTGTTGAGATACTCGTCGGGATTGAGTTCCGGACTGTAGGAAGGAAGGTGGAACAACTCGATGCGTTCGGCGCGTTCCGCCACCCAGGCGAGGACCACCTTGGCCTTGTGCACCCGCAGGTTGTCGACGATGAGGAAGATCTTCCGCCTCGCCCCTTTGATCAGGCGGGTGAGGAATTTGATGAAGGTAGCGGACTTGAGCCCGCCCTTGTAGATCATGAAGCGCGCGTCACCACGGTTGCCGATGGCCGAGATCATGCTGGTGGTAACCCGCTTGGCCACGCCTCTGGCAACCGGGGTCTTGCCCTTCGGGGCGAAGCCCCGGCCCGCATGATCCTGATTGCTTACGCCCGTTTCGTCACCCCAGAGGATTTCGGCGTTTTCCGCTTTGGCCCGCCGTGCAATCTCCGGATAGGAATGGTCGATCCAAGCCCGCACCGCGCCAGGCTGCTGCTCGTAGGCGACCTTCTTGGGGCGTTGCGGAGTGAAGCCCCAGCGCTTGAGGTAATTGCCGAGGGTTCGGACCGGGAGCTTGATCCCATAACGCTCGACGATGTATTGCGCGATCACCGGACGCGTCCACAGGGCGAAGTCCATCTTGAGCTGATCCGGAGTCTTGTCGGCGATGGCCTTCTGGACCGCCTTCTCCTGGGCGGGAGTGAGAGTGCGGCAGGTGCCAGGGGGCCTGCCTCGCTGACCCAACGCCAGTCCATCCTCGCCTCCTTCGCGGTAGATCCGCCACCAAAGCCGCGAAGCCGCAACCGAGACATCGAGGATCGCAGCGATCTCTTCGTGAGTGCTACCCTGAAGTTTCATTCCCACAGCACGTTTGCGAAGTTCATAGATGACTTCGGGGGACTCTTTGCGTACGTCTCGGCTTGCCATGGAAACATGCTTAGCACAGGTTCCACAAAACGCTAGTATTTTTTAGCCGGATTAATAA
>CAZYPM010000378.1:0-1129 GCA_964649205.1 uncultured Steroidobacteraceae bacterium | reverse complement strand
GCGATGCTCATCGAGAACAACGCCGGGTTGGAGATCTGGAACAGCGCCGATCCCTTGGGATGGCCGAGCGCGGCCTCCCAGACGCCGGGGCTGAGAACCAGCATCACGGTGGCGGTGATGAGGCCCAGCAGTCCACCCACGAAGGCGCCAAGCGTGGTCGTTCCCTTCCATAGGGTGCTCATGAGCAGCACCGGGAAGTTGCAGCTTGCCGCAACCGCGAAGGCCAAGCCGACCATGAAGGCGACGTTGATCTTCTCAAACAGGATGCCGAGACAGACGGCAATAACGCCGATGACCAGCGCCGACAGTTTCGAGATCCGAACCTCGGTGTCTTCAGACGCCTTACCCTTGGCTATGACGGACGCATACAAGTCGTGGCTGACCGCAGAGGCGCCTGAGAGCGTCAGGCCCGACACGACCGCCAGGATCGTGGCGAAAGCCACGGCCGAAATGAAGCCGTAGAACAGATCGCCGCCTACCGCCTTCGACAAGTGCACGGCCGACATGTTGTTGCCGCCCAGCATGTCAGCAGGCAGATAGCTTCCGTTGGCCGCTGCGGTGACGCCCGGCTTGAAGAACTCGGGGTTCTGCAGCAGGAACGTGATGGCGCCAAAGCCGATGACGAAGGTCAGGATGTAGAAATATCCGATGAACCCTGTTGCGTAGAGCACCGATTTGCGCGCCGCCTTGGCGTCGGCAACGGTGAAGAAGCGCATCAGGATGTGCGGCAAGCCGGCGGTTCCGAACATGAGCGCCAGACCGAGCGAGATCGCCGAGATGGGATCGGTCACAAATGTGCCCGGTCCCATGATCGCCGAAGGGTTTGCGGCTGCCTTGCCATCGACAACGGTCTTTGGATGCAACTCGACGGCCTTTTGGAACATCGCCTCGGGCGAGAAGCCGAAATGGGCGAGAACCATGATGGCCATGAACGTCGCGCCGCCCAGCAGAAGACAGGCCTTGATGATCTGCACCCATGTGGTGGCCACCATGCCGCCGAAGGCGACGTAGATGATCATCAAGGCGCCGACGATCACGACGGCGTGCCAATATTCCAGGCCGAACAGGAGCTGGATGAGCTGACCGGCGCCAACCATCTGCGCGATCAGATAAAGCGAGACGACGACCA
>CAZYPM010000377.1:0-1129 GCA_964649205.1 uncultured Steroidobacteraceae bacterium | reverse complement strand
TCGCGCGCGGCGCGCGGCAGCCGTTGCAGCCCGAAGGCGAGCAGCGGATTGAGGTAGCTCATCAGCACCAGCGGCGCGGGCAGCCGCTCGCGCAGGCGCGACAGTTCCGCGAGGATCCAGGCGAGCGTGACGCCGTGGCCGAGCGCGATGCGGCTCGAGCGCTGGATGGTGGCGCCGTCCGCCATCGGATCCGAGAATGGCACGCCGATCTCGACGACGTCCGCGGCCGAGGCGAGCGCGGCGAGCTCCCGGCCGAACGACTCGCGGTCCGGGAATCCCGCCGTCAGGAACCCGACCAGCGCGGGCGAGCCCCGGGCTGCGGCGGTGCGGATCGCCTGCGAGATGGCGGCGCCGGCCTGCATCAGCCGCGCTCCGCGAGATAAGTCGCGAGGTCCTTGTCACCGCGGCCCGAGAGCCCGACCAGGATCCGGCTGCCGGGATGCTGCGCGGCGTAGCGCTGCGCGCCGGCGAGCGCATGCGCGCTTTCCAGCGCGGGCAGGATGCCTTCGCGTCCGTTGCACTCGCGCGCGGCGGCGAGCGCCTCCTCGTCGGTGGCGACCGCGTAGTCCACGCGGCCGACGACCTGCAGCAGCGCGTGCTCGGGGCCGACCGCGGAGTAGTCGAGGCCGGCGGAAACGGAGTGGGTCTCCTGCACCTGGCCGTGCGCGTCCTGCAGCAACATCGTGTAGCAGCCGTGCAGCACGCCGGGCCGGCCGTAGGCGAGCGTTGCGGCGTTGTCGCCAAGCCCTGCACCGCGACCGCCCGCCTCGATGCCGAGCAGCCGCACCGCGGCGTCGCCGAGGAAAGGATGGAAGAGGCCGATGGCATTCGAGCCGCCGCCCACGCAGGCGACGGCGGCATCAGGCAGCGCGCCCGCCGCCGCCAGCATCTGCGCCCGCGCCTCGCGGCCGATCACGGATTGCAGTTCCCGTACCAGGTACGGATAGGGATGCGGCCCGACCGCGGAGCCGAGCAGATAGTAAGTGTGCTCCGGGTCGGAGACCCAGTCGCGCAGCGCCTCGTCGATGGCAGCGCGCAGCGTCGCGTCCCCCGCGGTCACCGGCATGACCTCCGCACCCAAGAGCTTCATGCGCCCGACATTGGGCGCCTGGCGCTCGATGTCCACCGC
>CAZYPM010000376.1:0-1129 GCA_964649205.1 uncultured Steroidobacteraceae bacterium | reverse complement strand
GGTTCCGCCAGGCGCTTGCCGTCCAGCCAGGCCGCGCCACCACGCCAGGCGAGCCGTCGGTCCGCGAACCAGCCGACCGCACGCGGATAAATGATGTGCTCCAGGCGCTGAACGCGGGCTGAAAGCGACTGTTCGTCGTCCCCCGGCCTGACTGCGAGGCGCCCCTGGATGACCGCGGGACCGGCGTCGAGTTCCTCGGTCACGAAATGGACCGTGCAGCCGTGCACGGGGTCGCCGGCCTCGAGCACGCGGCGGTGCGTATGCAGGCCGCGCCAGGCCGGCAGCAGCGACGGGTGGATGTTGAGCAACCGTCCCTGCCAGGCGCGCACGAAGCCGCCGTCGAGGATGCGCATGAAGCCGGCGAGCGCCACCAGGCCGGCCCCGGTGCCGGCAAGCGCGGCATCGAGTCGCCGGCCGTAGCCGGCGCGATCCTCCCCGGCCTCAGGCACGAGCACCCGGGTCGCGAGTCCGAGCCCGGCTGCGGCGACCAGCCCCGCGGCGTCAGCGCGATCGCTGATGACCGCCACGATGCGGCCGCGGAGGCTCCCGCTCGTCGCGGCCGCGGCGAGCGCCAGCATGTTGCTGCCGCGCCCGGAAATCAGCACGGCGAACGGGAGGGATTCCGCCATCAGACGATCTGCACGCCTTCGGCCGCCGTCACCTCGCCGATCACACCCGCGCGCTCCCCGGCCTGGTTGAGCTGCCGCACCGCGGCATCCGCGTCGACAGCAGCCACAATCGCGACCATGCCGATGCCGCAGTTGAAGGTGCGATGCATCTCGGCGTCCGTGATCGCGCCCGACGCCTGGATCCAGTCCCAGACCGGCGCACGCTCCCAGGCAGCGGCCCGGAGGCGCACGCCGAGTCCCGCCGGCAGCACGCGCGGGACGTTGTCCGTGAGCCCGCCGCCGGTGATGTGCGCCAGCGCCCGCAGCTCCTGCGAGCGCGCCAGGCCGAGCAGCGGCTTGACGTAGATGCGCGTCGGCTCCATGAGCAGGTCGAAGAGCGGCCTGCCAGCGACCGTCGTGGCCGGGCCGGCGCCCGTCTCCCGGATCAGGCGCCGGATCAGGGAGAAACCGTTGGAATGCGGGCCGGAGGAGGCGAGCCCGATGACCGCGTCGCCCGCGCG
>CAZYPM010000375.1:0-1130 GCA_964649205.1 uncultured Steroidobacteraceae bacterium | reverse complement strand
AGGAGGGTGCGGCGAAGCTCAAGCAGGTCGCGCGCGAGTGCGGCTTCGCCGACGAACAGGCGCTGCGCCGCAGCTTCCAGGCCGTCGTCGGCATCACCCCCGTCGAGTACCGCCAGCGCTTTTAGGAAAAGGTGTCAGACACCATTTGTGCGCCGCCAAAAAGGTGTCTGACACCTTTTCCTAACGGGCGCCGAGGGCGCGCAGCATGCGGTGAACGGCGCGCAGCTGCAGCCCGTCGCGCGTCGCGTAGTTCGCGCCGGAGTATCCCCACCAGTCCCAGCAGCCCTGCGGATTGAAGGGCCAGAAGAGGCTCTTCGCGGCCTGCGGGTAGAGCACGACGATCCGGTTCCCATCCGCCCAGCGGTTGTAACCCGTCTCGCTCGCGAAGGCGCGGCCGACGAAGCCGCTGCCCTGGCGGCAGCCGTGGAAGGCGACGTGCAGTCGGCAGGGCCTGCCGGCCGTGCACTCGGCGGGCACGAACACGAAGCCCTCGTCCTCCATGGAGACCAGCATCCCGCCCGTCGCATGGCGCGACTGGTCGAACGCACGCAATTCGCCGCTCACCGGACCCGCAGGCTGACGCAGGCCGTCATAGAGGTAGCGCAGCATCTCGCCCGCCGCGTCGTAGCCGCAGTCGTTGATCCAGGGTGACTGCGCGATCGCGCAGGGACCGCCGTGCCCGTCCGCGGGGAATCCATGCGCCGCCGGCACCTGCGTCTCGTAATGAATGCGCTCCGGCGGCAGGAACGCGCGGTAGAAGCGCACCAGCGAATCGGTGACGGCGGCGCCGACGGTCGCGTCCTTTGAGCCGTGGAAGATCCAGGCGCGGTCCGGCGCGAGCCAGGACGGATCGTCCACGAATCGGCCGCTCGCGCTCGCGCGCAGCGCCGCCACCAGCGGCCCGATGTCCGGCCCCGCGGGCCCGCCCTTGAGGCATTCATCC
Organism: uncultured Steroidobacteraceae bacterium; assembly: GCA_964649205.1. Classification (GTDB taxonomy): domain Bacteria; phylum Pseudomonadota; class Gammaproteobacteria; order Steroidobacterales; family Steroidobacteraceae; genus SCUD01. Next base: position 187 of record CAZYPM010000375.1, on the reverse strand, counting down.
AGCGCGCGCGTGAGCAGGCCCTGGGCGCAGAACCAGGGACCGGCCGAGATCACGGCTGCGCCCTGCACGTCCTTCGCATAGGCGACCTGGTACTGAGTCGCCATGTAGCCGCCGGAGGAGACGCCCGAGACGGTCAGGCTGCCCGGCAGGATGTTGAGGCGCGGCAATGGCTCCGCCGCCTGCGCAG
>CAZYPM010000374.1:0-1132 GCA_964649205.1 uncultured Steroidobacteraceae bacterium | reverse complement strand
TCGAGATCGACTGGCAGGAGGTGGAGGGGCAGTCCTTCGCCGTGCGGCTGGTGGTGCGGGCCGAGGACCGCCGGGGGCTCTATGCCGAGCTGATGGAGGCGATCAGCCAGACGGGCACCAACATCCGGGGCGCCGATCTCCACACCCGGGACGGCTCCGCCTTCGGCACCGTCTTCGTCGAGGTGGACAACCTCGGGCACCTCGGCAAGGTGCTCAAGGCGGTCCGCCGGGTGAAGGGAGTCACCGAGGTGGAACGCCGCGAGGCCCCCCCGGCCGGGTGATTATCTTGGGCCCATGGCCAGCCGCTGGATCCTCAAGTCCGAGCCGTCCACCTACAGCTTCGACGACCTGCTCCGGGACCGCCGGACCGTCTGGGACGGAGTCCGCAACGCCGCCGCCCTGATCCACCTCCGGGCCATGCGCCGGGGGGACGGGGTCCTGGTGTACCACTCCGGCGCGGAACGGGCGGTGGTCGGGCTCGCTCGGGTGGACCGGGATCCCTTTCCCGACCCGGCCGCCGGCGATCCCCGTTTCGTGGCGGTGGGACTGGAGGCCGACCAGCGGCTGTCCCGACCGGTGCCGCTGGCGGCGCTCAAGGCCGAGCCGCTGTTCGCCGACCTGGGCCTGGTCCGGATCTCCCGGCTGTCGGTGATGCCGGTGAGCGCGGCCCAGTGGCGCCGGATCCTGGCCCTGGGCGGCGGCTGAGCCATGGCACCCGCCCCCTTCCGGGTCGAGGCGCCGTTCGAGCCGGCGGGCGACCAGCCCCGGGCCATCGCGGAACTCACCGCCGGCCTGCGCCGCGGCGACCGGTACCAGACCCTGCTCGGGGTGACCGGCAGCGGCAAGACCATGACGCTGGCCCACGTGCTGGCCCACGCCGGCCGACCCACCCTGGTCCTCTCCCACAACAAGACCCTGGCCGCCCAGCTCTACGGCGAGCTGAAGCAGTTCCTGCCGGGGAACGCGGTGGAGTACTTCGTCTCGTACTACGACTACTACCAGCCGGAGGCGTACGTCCCGGCGACCGACGTCTACATCGAGAAGGATGCCTCGATCAACGAGGACATCGAGTCGCTCCGGCTGCGGGCCACCGCCAGCCTGATGGAACGCGAGGACGTGGTGATCGTCGCCA
>CAZYPM010000373.1:0-1132 GCA_964649205.1 uncultured Steroidobacteraceae bacterium | reverse complement strand
TCTCATCCGATGGCGAGCGCGCGATCGACCTCGACGGCAGCGCCAGAAGCGCGACTTCGCCGCCCTATGCCCGTGGCGGCATTGCCCAGGCTTTTGCGACCCAGCCCGGCATGCGTTACCGGGTCGATTTCGACCTGGCCGGTAATCCGAACCGGCCGCCGCTGGTGAAACCGCTGCGGGTTTCGGCCGCCGGGCAGTCCACGGAGTTCACATTCGATGCGGCAGGAAGGAACGGCCGGAACATGGGCTGGATGCGCAGCAGCTGGACATTCACGGCGGTGGACGAGACCACGACGCTGGAGTTCCTGAGCCTCACCGTTTCACCGCAAACCGGCTACGGCGCGGCAATCGACAACGTGTCGGTGGTGGCGATCGGCGCCGCAGGATCAGTCGACGTCCGCGAGACCAGCGACGAAATCCAGGTGCACCTCGCGTCCGGCGTACTGTTCGACAGCGGCCGTTTCGACCTGAAGCCGGCGGCGACGGAATCCCTGCGGGTGCTGGCTGCCGTCCTGGAGCAGCACCCGACCGCTCCGGTTTCCATCGAAGGCCATACCGACAACACCGGTACGCCGGCATCGAATCTCGTGCTGTCGGAGAACCGCGCGAATGCGGTCAGGCAATGGCTGGTGGCGGAGGCCGGCGTCGACCCTGCGCGCCTCGAGACGCGCGGTCACGGCGACACCGTGCCGGTCGCGAGCAACGCCACCGCCGAGGGACGGCAGAAAAACCGTCGGGTCGAAATCAGGATCCGGAAGCCGTAACCACGGACGCAGGGACTGCACCTTTTCCGCTGCGCGGAAAACGGACAGTCCCTACGCGATCGCCGCCCGCTGCACCTTCTGCGGCTGGCTGACGCCGTAGCCCTGCGCGTAGTCCACGCCGAGCCCGCGCAGCACCTCGATGATCTCGGCGTTCTCGGCCCACTCGGCGATGGTCTGCTTGCCGGTCAGGTGGCCGATCTCGTTGATCGAGCGCACCATCTCGCGGTCGATCGGGTCGTGCAGCACGCCTTTCACGAAGCTGCCGTCGATCTTCAGGAAATCCACCGGGAAGTGCTTCAGGTAGCCGAACGACGACAGGCCGGTGCCGAAGTCGTCGAGCGCGAACTTGCAGCCGAGGTCCTTCAGCG
>CAZYPM010000372.1:0-1139 GCA_964649205.1 uncultured Steroidobacteraceae bacterium | reverse complement strand
CCGCCGCCCTCGCGGCCATCGCAATCCTGGCAGCCCAGGGTGCCCCAGCCCAGCCCGAGGTTGAACCAGAAGCCCTGGCGGGTCTGGGGGCGCTGGGCTTCCAGGGAGACGGTAGCCACCAGGAGCAGGGCCAGCATGCTGGTCAGGATGCGCGCGGGTCGGGTCATCAGGGCCTCGGCGTGATGGGGGAGGGAACAGCCAGGCCCAAGTATCATGGCGAGGTATGACAACGGGCGACAGGGGGGTCGCGCGCGCCAGCCGGTGCTGGGTGACTTGTCAGGAGGTGGGGCAGCGGCACATCGGGCCGGAGAACCGCGAGGAGGCCGCCCAGGCACTGGGCGTCACCAGCCGCACCGTCCGGCGCGACTGGATCAAGGCGAAAGGCTGGCTTGCGACCACGCTGGGCGGTTCCTGACCGGGGTGGTGCGCCAGCGGGGGCCCTCCTCCGCCAGCCGGCCCGCCAGGGTCACGATCTCCTGGACCATCACCAGCCGCGCCACCCACTTCCGCGGGATGCCGCTCAACCCCCACCGCGCACCGGCCAGCTGGCCCACCACCGCCGCCACCGGGTGCGACTCGCCCCCGAGCTGGGTGGCCATCTCGATGGCCTGGCGGAAGTTGTGGCTCTGGGCCAGCACCCGCCGGGCCGCCGCCAGGGTGTCCACCACATAGTTGCTCACCATCCAGGGCGCCGGCCCCAGGCTGCGGTAGTCGGCCTGGGCGATCGCCCGGATGGCGGGAGACCACCGGGGGCTGGGACTCCGGAGCGGCTGGTCCAGGTCGGCGCCGGCCCAGGACAGGATCAAGAGCCCGGCCAGGTACTCGCAGGCGTCCACGCACTCGGGGGCGGCGTGGGTGGTCAGGCTCGACTCGCGGGCCAGCGCCAGCGCCTGGTCAGGGCGGCGGTGGGCCCAGACCACCACCGGCGCCAGCCGGAGCAGGCTGCCGCTGCCGGCGGTGCGGGGGTCCGGGTTGCCGGGGGTCGGGTCGCCCTGGTCGGCAAACCGGCGCAGGGCCTGCCGGGTGGTGGCGCCGATGGCCAGGCAGCGCCCGGTGGCGGTCAGGTAGCCCTCGCGCCACCAGCGCAGGTACCGCTGAAGCTGGTCTCCGGGGTCAAACCGGCGGCTCTCCACCAGCGA
>CAZYPM010000371.1:0-1139 GCA_964649205.1 uncultured Steroidobacteraceae bacterium | reverse complement strand
ACATCGACGGCCCGCTGTCGACGCAGGGCTGGAACCGCTATGCGTATGTGCATGGGCGCGTGCTGAGTGCCACCGATCCGAGCGGATACGGCTCGACCCGCTACCGAGGGCCCCAACGGTCAAATGGCTGGACCCCGGCATCGCCATACCTGACCTTCGTTTATCCCCGCGGAAATGAACCAGCCACCAACGGTTCACCGTCCAACCCGCAGGGGCTCGAGGAGGTCGTTGTCGACGCTACCAGGCTGTACTACACGATAGCGATCTTGGACCGTTGGGCCTTGGGCGAAATGCTATCGCGGCTGGCTGGGCTGCGCGTGTCGGAGTCTTCGGATGGCGACGGCGGCGGACCGGGTCGCGATCCAGAGCCGCCGCAAGGGCAGACTCCCAATGGTTCCTGCATGCAGCCGGCTGAGCACGGTTCGTCGAGTGCACACAAACCGTGGCAGTTCAATCCAACGAAGCTCGGAGCGGCGCTCCTTAGCGCGGCGAACTCTGGTCGGCTGGCGGCGTCTGGAGCGCTCAAACTCACGGCTGGGACCGCTCTGGACATTACGGGAATCGGTGTGCTGCCAGGGACTGGCATGATCTTGTGGGCGGGGTGGAACATTCACGCTGCTGGCGTGGCATTCGATAAGGCATCTCTGTTGGCGCGTGAGTCAGTCAACGAGAACTTCTCTGATGCGTCGACGCGAAACTTCCAGGCACTGCTCCCGCTCGGGCAGCATTTTGATGACGTAGTCGAGCCGGGTGCGCTGGAGTTCTATTCGGAAAAGTTCCAGCACCTTGGGTGCTTGATGTCAGAGATCGGGACGCTCGCCCCGTGAGCACGATCTTTTTCTGGGTATTGGTCGTAATTGGCGCGTGCATTGTAATCACAGCGACGGCTGCTGCGGTGCAAGCTGTTCGTCGCGGTGAGAGCGTCTGGGCCACCTTCAAGTCGTGGGTGGTGAAGGTAGTGGACGCAATATCTGGAATCGGCTGACACGCCGCACCGCAACTGCACGGAAAGAGCAGTAGTTCTGATGCCGACGGCAAGTTCACGTTCACGTCGGACGATTTCGTGAGTTGCGCTGAAGAATTTCAGCTGAAACTGGCGATGACCCCGCCAGGAACGAAAAAGGGGCTTGCCTGCGCAA
>CAZYPM010000370.1:0-1148 GCA_964649205.1 uncultured Steroidobacteraceae bacterium | reverse complement strand
AAACGCTGCACCTTCTCGGCGTTCTCATCCCAATACATTTCAAAGTTCAGGCCGCCCTGGTAAATGCCGCCAAAGCCGTCGTAGCCATCCATGCGCAGCGGCAGACCATCGTCCCAACTGGTTTCGTTGGCCACCGGGCTGCCCTGCACGATCGCCTGCGTGTCGGAGAGCGCGCTCAGCTGCAAGTAATAGATGATGCCCTGGCTCATGGCGAAGGGTTGCGCCAGCCGGAAGCTGCCCGCCAGCCCAGGCTGCACGCCCGGCTCGATCGCGAGCTGCATGTCCACGAGGGGCGTCTCGAACTCCGGCGTCAGGCCGATCTGCAAACGCAGCGGCACGGACGCCAGCGCGATCGGCTCTTGCGGGCGCAGGTACAGCACCACCTGGTCGGGAATGCTGCCCGGGGTCAGTACGAATTCCAATTCCAGCGCCGCGCCCATGTTGAGGCTCAGCGGCTCGCTCAGGATGTCCTGCTCCGGCAGCTCAGCGCTCTGCGAATAGCTCAGCGCCACGCGCTCCAGCACCACGCGCCCCTCGCCGGCCGGCAACTGCAAGCTAAGCTGGTACGTCGCCAGCGGGTCGGCGAACGCGGTGCCGCCCACCAACAGCGGCACGGCCGTGGTCTCGCCCACCGGCAAGCCTTCATAATCAACCACCTGGCCTTGATCGGCGGTCAGGATCTCATTCATCGGCCCGGTGCGCAACGAGAGCGCCGTGACGGCCTGCACGCTCTTGATGTCGATCTGGGTTACTAGCCCTTCCACCCGCGCCGAGAAGCTGGTCAGCAGCGGGGCCACCTGGCGCACGCGTGCGTTATACGGCAGCGAGAGTTGCTGTTTCTGCGCGCCCTGCTCGCCTTCCAGATGCAGCGTCAGCGGGCCGGGGATGTTGTCATAGATCCAGCGCGTGGCTTGCACGCGGGCGTGCGGCTGGCGATAGACCTGCACGAACGCCAGCGACCAGAGCAGGCCGCCCACCACGCCGGCCGCCGCCAGGGCGATGGCCGCCCGGCGCGGCCACGCGGCGCCACGCAGCCAGGCGGCCGGGCGCTTGCCGCGCGTCGCCGCGCTGCCCAGCCGCCACAACTCGAACACGCCCCACGCGCCCAGGATCGCCAATACCGGATACAGCGGCAGGAAGTAGCGCAT
>CAZYPM010000369.1:0-1149 GCA_964649205.1 uncultured Steroidobacteraceae bacterium | reverse complement strand
ACCTCAATCCGCTGCTCGCCTTCGGGCTGCAACGGCTGCCGCGCGCCGCGCGCGAGGCCGGCGTCGCCGGCTTCATCGTCCCGGACCTGCCATGGGAGGAATGCGACGAGCTGCGCGCGGCGCTCAATCGCGAGGACCTCGCGCTGGTGCAGATGGTCACGCCGGTGACACCGCCGGCGCGGCTCGCGATGCTGGCGCGCGCGTCGCAGGGATTCGTCTACGCCGTCACGACGACCGGCACGACGGGCGGGGCGGTCGAGGTGCCCGACGGCACGCTGGACTATCTCGACCGCCTGCGCGCAGCAGCGGGCGTCCCGGTATGCGCGGGCTTCGGCATCCGCAGCGCGGCACAGGTGGCGCGGCTCGCGGGCCGCGCCGACGGCGTGATCGTGGGATCGGCGCTGGTCGAGGCGCTGGAAGCGGGCCGGCCGGCGGACGAGTTCCTGCGCAGCCTGCGAGGCGTCCGTCACTCCTTTTCGTAGAGGTGGACGAAACGGTCCGTCTTGCCGCGCACCGCCGGATCGAACACCAGCTTGGTGTAGTCGTCACCCGGATTCCGGTAGCCGTCCCAGGTCGTTTCGAGTTCGAATCCGTGCGCCTCGAAATCGCGCTTCGCGAAAGATTCCTCGATGCGGTGCAGCTGGTTCACGGACGAACTGCCCGTTCCCGTCGCCGCCGCGTTGTCCACGATCAGCAGCAGGCCGCCGGTCTTCAGCGCCGAATACAGCTGCCTGACGAATCTGTCGGTGTCGATCGCCGGCCAGCCGCCGGCCTCGTTGACCCAGTAGATGTCGTGGTAGGCCATGAACATGACGACGAGGTCGTACTGGTTCTCACCGAGCTTCAGGTCGCAGGTCTCGACCACGCGCCGCGTGATGGCAGACAAGCGGCCGTCGGCGAAGCGGACCTTCTGGTCGTCCTTGGCGAAGTTCCAGTAAGGCGAGTTGTTCACGAGCGTGACTGCGCCCTGCGGCCCGACCGCCCGCGAGAGCAGTTCCGACCAGTAGCCGCCGCCCCCGAAGACGTCGGCGACCTTCATGCCCGGGAGCACGCCGGCGAAGGTCATCAGTTCGGCGGGCCGTTCGCGCGCGTCGCGCTCGCGGTCCTTGTCGCTGCGTTCGGGCGCGGCGATCGCGGCGGCGATGTGGG
>CAZYPM010000368.1:0-1153 GCA_964649205.1 uncultured Steroidobacteraceae bacterium | reverse complement strand
GGCTCCTGCGGGCGAGGCCGGCCTCGACGCGGCGGAACTGCATCGCGAGCCGGGCGCGGTGGATCGCGACCGCCGGCGTGCGCTTGAGCCGGCTCGTGAGGCCGACCCAGGACAGCGAGCAGATGATCCACTTGCTGGGGTCCCAGTGCCACCAGCGGATGCCGTTGCGGTAGTCGTGCGCGAACTGGTGGTGGAAATTGTGGTAACCCTCGCCATAGGTCAAAAAGGCGAGCCAGCCGTTGTCGCGCGCACTGTGTCCGTCGCCGTAGGGCTGGCGGCCGACGTAGTGTGCGAGGGAATTGATCAGGAAAGTGAAATGGTGGCTGACGACGAGGCGCAGCACGCCCGCCAGCAGGAATACCCCCCACAGGTCGCCGTGCAGCCAGCCGAGCGCGAGCGGCACGAGCACGTTGAGGCCGATCGCGAGCGGGTAGTAGAAGCGGTGCTGGAACGCCACCAGCGGGTCCTTCTGCAGGTCGCGGACATTGTCGAAATTGGGTTCGCCGCTCGGATAGCGGCGCAGCATCCAGCCGATGTGAGAGAACCACAGGCCGCGGCCGGCGGAGTACGGGTCCCGGTCGTTGTCGTCGGTGTACTTGTGGTGGTCCCGGTGGCCGGCCGCCCAGACCAGCACGCTGTTCTGCAGCGCCATGGCGCCCAGGATCATGTAGACCAGCCGGCTCGACCAGTGCGCGTCGTAGGTGCGGTGTGACCACAGCCGGTGGTAGCCGCCGGTGATCGCGAGCCCGTTCGCGTACAGGAGCACGGCGAACCACACCCAGGCCGCGGTGCTGTAGCCGACCGTGAACCCGTACCAGGGCACGACCACGACCGCCGCGGCAAACGTGAGCGCGAACATCAGCACGTTGGCCCAGAGCAGGCGAGGGCGTTCGGCGGCGGTTGTCGCTGTCATGGTCGGGAAACCTGGAGCCAGAGGGACCCGGACATTGTGTCCGAATGCTGCCCCGGATGTCACACGAAATAATGCGTCACGGGTTCACTTTTTCGGGCCGAACAGCGCCTCCAGCGCGCTCCTGGCGCTCTCCCCAGCCGCCCCGGCGGGCTGATGCCGTCCGGCCGCCGGCTCGAAATAGCCGCAGAAATTGGCCCGGGTCTTGTCCTGGACCTCGTCGGCGACGGGCTCGGCGCAGCT
>CAZYPM010000367.1:0-1154 GCA_964649205.1 uncultured Steroidobacteraceae bacterium | reverse complement strand
CCGGCGGGCTGCGCCCGATCTTCATCGTCGGCATGCCGCGCTCGGGCACGACGCTCGCCGAGTGCGTGCTGGGCGCGCATCCCGGCGTCGTGCCCTGCGGCGAGCGCATGGAGATGCGCCAGGTGCTTCACGCGTGGCTTGCGCTGCAGGCCGAGGGACGTACGCCCGATGCCGCGACCCTCACGGGCTGGCGCGACGCGGTGCTGCGCGGATTGCCGGCGCCTGGCACGGCGCACTGCTTCACCGACAAGCACCCGCTCAACTTCGAGGCGGTGGGCCTGATCGCGCGCCTGTTCCCGGATGCCGCGATCGTCTGGATGCGGCGCGATCCCGCGGAGACCTGCCTGTCCGCCTACTGCCAGGAATTCAACAAGCGCTGGCGTTTCGTGCACCGGCTCGGCGACATCGGCCATTTCTATGCGCTGCACGAGCGAGTGATGATGCAGTGGGTCGAGCGCCTGCCGGACCGAATCACGGTCGTCCGCTACGAGACCTTCGCCGCGGACATCGGCACGCAGGCCCGCGCGCTGGTGGAAGCCGCGGGTCTCGACTGGGATCCGCGCTGCCTGGAGTTCCAGTCGGACGAACGGCCGATCATGACCTTCAGCACGGTGGAGGCGCGCCAGCCGGTCTCGGTCAGGCGGGGCAGGGCGGCGCGCTATCGCCGCCATCTCGACGAGTTACTGGGCGCCCTCGCGACGGCGGGCGTCGCCCTCGACGGCGGCCACTGACGGCAAGGTCACCCGGTCGCCGGGCGCGAGCCCGATGCGATCGGCCGTGCCGGCCAGCAGTTCGAGCACGGCCACCACCGCGGCCGACGACGGGATCGGCTCCAGCGAGTGCGGCCTGGCATGGCGGGCGATGTTCGAGATGGTGCCGTCACCGCGGATGAAAACGAGATCCAGCGACAGGTAGGTGTCCTTCATCCAGAAGGACGTGTGCTGGGCGCGCTCGAACAGGAACAGCATGCCGTGGTCATCGGGCAGCTCCCGAACGAACATCAGGCCGCGCTCGCGGCTGACCGGGTCGGCTGCGATCCAGACCTGAAATTCATGCGTGCCGGAACCGGTCTCCACCCGCAGCTCCGACATCGGCAGCCCGGCAAGTTCGGGCGGCAGCCGCCGGTCCGTCTCATCCGCGGTGCAGGCGGCGGC
>CAZYPM010000366.1:0-1160 GCA_964649205.1 uncultured Steroidobacteraceae bacterium | reverse complement strand
GTGATCGAGGAAGCGGAATCGATGGCCGCGCACGGCATCCGCTTCGGCAAGCCCGAGATCGACACCGACGCACTGCGGCAGTGGAAGAACAGGATCGTCGGCAAGCTGACGGCCGGGCTCACGATCCTGGCCAAGCAGCGCAAGGTGGAGGTGCTGCGCGGTTTCGCGCGCTTCGCCGGGCCGAAGCGCGTCAAGGTGCGCACGCACGAGGGCGGGAGCCGCATCGTCGCCTTCGAGCAGTGCATCATCGCCGCGGGCTCGGAGCCCGCGCGCCTGCCGGGCCTGCCGGAGGACCCGCGCGTGCTCGATTCCACCGGGGCCCTCGACCTGAAGGACGTGCCGCAGCGCCTGCTGGTGATCGGCGGCGGCATCATCGGCCTCGAGATGGCCTGCGTCTACGACGCGCTGGGCTCGAAGGTGAGCGTCGTCGAGCTGACCGACGGCCTGATGCCGGGTTGCGACCGCGACCTGGTGCGCCCGCTGGAGAAGCGCTTGCGCGCGCGCTATGCCTCGATCATGACGGGCACGAAGGTGCTGTCCGTCGACGCGCTGGATGAAGGGTTGCGCGTGCACTTCGAGGGGGCGCAGGCGCCGGAGCCGCAGGTCTTCGACCGCGTGCTGTGTTCCGTGGGACGCGTGCCGAACGGCAGGCTGATCCGCGCGGAGGCCGCGGGCGTGGCCGTGGACGCGCGCGGCTACATCCCGGTGGACCGGCAGCAGCGCAGCAACGTGCCGCACATCTTCGCGATCGGCGACATCGTCGGGCAGCCGATGCTGGCGCACAAGGCGACGCACGAGGGCAAGGTCGCGGCCGAGGTCGCTGCCGGCGGCAAGAGTTCCTTCGACGCGCGCGTGATCCCCTCGGTCGCCTACACCGACCCGGAAATCGCCTGGGCGGGGATCACCGAGACCGAGGCGCAGGCGCAGGGGCGCAAGCTCGGCAAGGGGCTGTTCCCGTGGATGGCGAGCGGACGCTCGCTGGCGCTCGGCCGCGACGAGGGTTTCACGAAGCTGTTGTTCGACGAGGAGACCCACCGCGTCATCGGCGCAGGCATCGTCGGCACCAATGCCGGTGAACTGATCGCCGAGGTCGCGCTCGCGATCGAGATGGGAGCGCAGGCCGCCGATATCGGCCTCACCATCCATCCGCACCCGACGCT
>CAZYPM010000365.1:0-1162 GCA_964649205.1 uncultured Steroidobacteraceae bacterium | reverse complement strand
ACCTGTTCGGCCACGCCAACCCGCGGATCGGCGCGGCGGTGGCGGCCCAGCTCGGTCGGCTCGAGCACGTCATGCTCGGCGGATTCACCCACGCGCCCGCCGTCGAGCTCGCGGAGCGGCTGACCGCGCTCGCGCCGCCCGGCCTCACGCGCTGCTTCTTCGCCGACAACGGCTCGAGCGCCATCGAGGTCGCGCTCAAGATGAGCTTCCACTACTGGCGCAACCAGGGCCAGTCCCGCAAGCGCCGCTTCATCACGCTGACCAACAGCTACCACGGCGAGACGCTCGGCGCGCTCGCCGTCGGCCACGTCGAGCTCTACCGCGAGATCTACCAGCCGCTGCTCATGGACGTGATCGCGGTGCCCTCGCCCGACTGCCATGCGCGCGAGCCGGGCGAGGGCTGGGAGTCGCACAGCCGCCGCATGTTCGTGCACATGGAGGAAACGCTTGCGCGCCACGCCGCGGAGGCCTGCGCGGTCGTCGTCGAGCCGCTGGTGCAATGCGCGGGCGGGATGCGCATGTACGACCCCGCCTACCTCACGCTGCTGCGCGAGGCCTGCGACCGGCACGGCGTCCACCTGATCGCGGACGAGATCGCGGTCGGCTTCGGCCGCACCGGCACGCTGTTCGCCTGCGAGCAGGCCGGCATCGCGCCCGACTTCCTGTGCCTCTCGAAGGGACTCACCGGCGGCTACCTGCCGCTCTCGGTGGTGCTCACCGGCGAGCGCGTCTACGAGGCGTTCTACGACGAGTACGCGAACCTGCGCGCCTTCCTGCACTCGCACAGCTACACGGGGAATCCCCTCGCCTGCACCGCGGCGCTCGCGACGCTCGACATCTTCGCGCAGGACGCGACCCTCGAACGCAATCGAGCGCTCGCGGCCCACCTCGGCCGGGCCTGCGAGCAACTCGCAGGCCTGCGCCACGTGAGCGAGGTCCGCCAGCGCGGCATGATCGTCGCCGTGGAGATGAGTCGCGACGGCGAGCGCGACCGCCCCTTCGACTGGCGGGAGCGGCGGGGGCTGCGGGTCTACCGGCACGGACTGGGGCACGAGGCGCTGCTGCGACCGATCGGCAACGTGGTCTACTTCATGCCGCCGTACGTGATCGAGCCCGGCGAGATCGACCGGCTGGTCGCGACGGCGCGCGACGGCATCGAGGC
>CAZYPM010000364.1:0-1170 GCA_964649205.1 uncultured Steroidobacteraceae bacterium | reverse complement strand
CGCATGTCGCCGTTCAGCACGTGGCTGAACTCGTGCGCGATCACGCCCTGCAGCTCGCTGCGGTTGAGGTTCACGAGCGCGCCGCGCGTGACCGCGATCGCTGCGTTCGCCGGGTTGTGCCCCGCGGCGAAGGCGTTGATGCCCGCCTCGCGCTCGAGCACGTAGACCTGCGGCACCGGCACGCCCGAGGCGATCGCCATCTCCTCGACCACGTTCATCAGGCGCCGGCGCAGCGGATCGGTGGTGGTCGCCGCCACGCGCGTGCCACCCAGCGACTGCGCGACCGCGCTGCCGCCCGCCGACAGCGAGGCGGTGCGCACCAGGCTCGAGACGAAAATCGTGCCGAGCACGACGACGGTCGTGACGACGATCACGAGCGGGTAGTCGTCGAAGCGCACCTCTTCGGCGGCCAGCATGCCGCCGTCGGGACTCGCGAGGACGCTCACCGCGACGACGACGACCGCATCGATCGCGATCACGATCGCGCCGACCGCCAGGATGAACAGCAGCACCAGCCAGCGCGACAGGCGCCGGGTTTCGGCCTGCCGCCCGAAGAAGTCCATGGCTCAGCCCGCGGCGCGGATCAGGTGAAGCTGACCTTCGGCACTTCGCGCTTCTGCGGCGACTCGATCTCGAGCAGCTGCGCCGGCTGGAAGTTGAACATGCCGGCGATGATGCTGCTCGGGAATACCTCGCGCTTGTTGTTGTAGCCCATCACCGAGTCATTGAAGGCCTGGCGCGCGAACGCGACCTTGTTCTCGGTCGTGGTCAGCTCCTCGGAGAGCTGCATCATGTTGCGGTTCGCCTTGAGGTCCGGGTAGGCCTCGGCCAGCGCGAACAGGCGGCCGAGCGCGCCGGTCAGCGCGTTCTCGGTGGAGGCCAGGTTCTGCACCGCGGCAGCATCGCCCGGATTGGCGGCGGCGGCCTTGAGCCCGCTGACCGCGGCGTTGCGCGCCTGGATGACGGCCTCCAGCGTGTTGCGCTCGTGGGCGAGGTAACCCTTGGCGACCTCGACCAGGTTCGGGATCAGGTCGTGGCGGCGCGTGAGCTGCACGTCGATCTGCGCGAAGGCGTTCTTGTAGGCGTTGCGCGCCGTGACCAGGCCGTTGTAGATCCCGACCACGAAGACGGCGAGCAGGACGATGATGCCGAGGATGATCCAACCCATGG
>CAZYPM010000363.1:0-1174 GCA_964649205.1 uncultured Steroidobacteraceae bacterium | reverse complement strand
CCCCGACCTGAGGCCGCTTCCATGAACAAGACCATCAACCTCAACGCCGACCTCGGCGAATCCTTCGGCGCCTGGACCATGGGCGAGGACGAGGCCCTGCTGCAGGTGGTGCGCTCGGCCAACATCGCCTGCGGCTTCCACGCCGGCGACCCGGTGGTGATGCGCCACACCGTGCGCACGGCGCTCGCAGCGGGGGTGAGCCTCGGCGCCCACCCGGCCTACCCCGACCTGCAGGGCTTCGGTCGCCGGCCGATGAAGATGGCGCCCGCCGAGCTCGAGGCGATGATCATCTACCAGGTCGGCGCGCTCGCCGGCATGGCCGCGGCCGAAGGCGGCCGCGTCACCCACGTCAAGCCGCACGGCGCGCTCAACAACCAGGCCTGCGAGGACGCCGCGCTCGCCGACGCGGTGGCGCGCGCGGTCAAGGCCATCGACCCCGGCCTCATCCTGCTCGCCCCAGTGCTGTCCGAGCTCCACATCGCCGGCGAGCGCGCCGGCCTCCAGGTGGCCGGCGAGATCTTCGCCGACCGCGCCTACACCGACCGCGCCACCCTGGTGCCGCGCGGCCAGCCCGGCGCCGTCATCCACGACCACGACGAGCTCGTCACCCACGTGCTGCGCATGCTGGAGGCCGGCGGCGTGGTCAGCCAGAGCGGCAAGGTGCTGCCCACGGCGATGGACAGCATCTGCGTGCACGGCGACACCCTCGGCGCGGTCGACAGCGCCCGCCGCCTGCGCGCGGCGCTCGAAGCACGTGGATGGACGGTCGGCACCCTGCCCGAGGTCGTCGCCGCGCGCTGAACGCAAGCGCGCCCCGCCCTCGCGCCGCCCTGACGTGCACTTGCCGCCGGGGCCGCCTCCCCGGCTACAAATCCGTCATTTCCGCCTACACTCCACCGTTCCCATTTGCGCAAAAGCACACCACGGAGACGACGCAGACATGACGAAGAACTGGATGGAAGCAATCGACGCACGCAGCGCGGCGGCACTCGCCTCCGGCGCCTTGCAGCCGGTGGCCGCCGAGCAGACCGAAATGGACGATGCGGGCATGCGCTTCATCGTGCGCTGGGTGTCCTCGCTGGCGGTGAAGGACGCGGCCAAGGCGGCCACCGCGGCCAACACCCCGGTCGCCATCCCCGGCGGACCGCGCGACCCCAACTTCAACCCCTTCCTC
>CAZYPM010000362.1:0-1202 GCA_964649205.1 uncultured Steroidobacteraceae bacterium | reverse complement strand
TCCCAGGCGTAGTCGAAGAAGGCGCCGTCCGGATGGGTGATGCGGGTGCGGTTGCCGTGGGCGTCGTAGTCGGAGGTCACATTGCGGGTGACCCCGCCCATGTTGCTGCTGGAGAGTCGCAGCCGTCCGAACCCATCATAGCTGTTGGTGACGCCGGCGCCGCTGTCGGAGCTGAAGCGGGCGTAGAGCTGCAAGCGAAAGCGGGACCTGTAACATCTTCACAGTGAGCGGCCCGGCAGTTAGTTTGCTCCCGGCAATTGTTGCCGTTTCCACTTGGCCCGAATCAGTAGCACAAACATCCAGAATGCCGCATAGAAGGCCAGGTTGCCCAAGAGAGAAAGCCAAGCCCAACTTGTTGGGCTGTCTCCGTGGACACCGAAAGGATAGAAAACGGACGCCAAGAGTCCGCCTGGCAGCAAGAGAGTGTCGACGATTGTGTCCCGGCCACGACTGAACGGCAATGAGCCTATCCCGCGGATTACAGCTAGCGTGCCTGCGCCAAGTATGATGCTAAAGAGAATGGTTCGAACGCGTCTCATAGCATGTGATCCTCTAAACGGCTAGCAATCTGTCTTCGCCGCACTCTCGCAAAGGCCCCTTCCAAACGCGGCGCGATAGACATCTCGCGCGGCCTTGACCGCCGCATTCATCTGCTCTGTAGTCGGATTAGCTTCCTCTGCCGCATGCTGACGGATCGCGTCGATGTCACGGCGTGAAGTTGGCAGTCCAGCCCAGTCTCTTGGATCTCCATTCTGGTCTATATGAGCGGGTGACGTTCCGTCAGTTGCCGTATGGATTGCACCACCAACAATTCCCAAGGCCTTTGGATGGGTCGTATCGTTTCCCTGAAGACCTTTGGCTGTTTCGATTCTCTTGTCGATACTCTCTCTCGCTTGTCTTGCTGCGTCCTGGGGATTCTGTCCAGGCGACTTCATGAAGTGCTCGTGATTCTTTGACCGGGTCTGCGAAGTAACGCCTTGATCCATTGCCGCGCTGGCACTCTTGAGGACACCGCGTTGGTTGGGTGTAAGGCCAGGGAATGCGCGATCAATGATTTCCTCGTGGACCTTTGTGGGCCACTTCCCATTACTATCAACAAGATTCAGGGGATCGCTTCCCGCATATGAGTAGAGGTTGACGTCATCCTCATACCCGATCGGATCGGTCTGCATGAACCGGCCGAGGGCGGGGTTGTAGAACCG
>CAZYPM010000361.1:0-1214 GCA_964649205.1 uncultured Steroidobacteraceae bacterium | reverse complement strand
TCCGCTATCCGCTATCCGCTATCCGCTATCCGCTATCCGCTATCCGCTATCCGCTTCACCATGCTCATCCCAGTGATCCTCTCCGGCGGCTCCGGCACCCGTCTCTGGCCGCTCTCCCGCGAACTCTACCCCAAGCAGCTGCTGCCGCTGGTCGGCGAGCGCACGATGCTGCAGGAGACGGCCGCGCGCGTGGCCGGCATGACCGACGTCGGCGGGCCGATCGTGGTGTGCAACGAGAGCCACCGTTTCATGGTCGCCGAGCAGATGCTCGAGTCGGGCGAGAAGCCGCAGGCGATCATCCTCGAGCCGGTGGGGCGCAACACGGCGCCGGCGGTGGCGGTGGCGGCGCTGGTGGCGCTCGAGTCCGCCCGCGCGGGTGGCAATGCGGCGGACGCGGACCCGGTGCTGCTGGTGCTGCCGGCGGACCACGTGATCCGCGACGCCGACGAGTTCCGCCGCGTGGTGGAGCAGGGCCGTGCCGCGGCCGAGGCGGGCAAGCTCGTCACCTTCGGCGTGATGCCGGACCGTCCCGAGACGGGCTACGGCTACATCCGCCGGGCGAGGGGCGAAGGCCCGGTGTATCCGGTGGCCGAGTTCGTCGAGAAGCCGGACCACGCGACCGCCGTGCGTTACGTGCAGTCGGGCGAGTACTACTGGAACAGCGGCATGTTCATGTTCCGCGCCGGGACCTACCTCGAGGAGCTGAATCGGCACGCGCCGGAGATGCTCGGCGCGTGCGAGAAGGCGGTGGCGGCGGCGAGGCGCGATCTCGACTTCACGCGACTGCCGGGCGCCGAGTTCGGCGCCTCCCCGAGCGACTCGATCGACTACGCCGTCATGGAAAAGACCCACGCCGCGGTCGTCGTGCCGCTCGATGCCGGCTGGAGCGACGTGGGCTCGTGGTCGGCGCTGCAGGACGCGCTGCCCACCGACGCGCAAGGCAACGTCGTCGCAGGCGACGTGATCACCGAGGGCACGACCGGCAGCTACCTGCACTCCACCAGCCGGCTGATCGCGGCCGTGGGGCTCCGGGACCACGTCGTGGTCGAGACCAAGGACGCGGTGCTGGTCGCGCCGCGCGACAAGGTGCAGGACGTCAAGCAGCTCGTTCAGCAGCTGAAGGCGCAGGGACGCTACGAGACCTCGCTGCACCGCGAGGTCTTCCGGCCGTGGGGCAGCTACGACAGCGTGGACAACGGCGAGCGCTTCCAGGT
>CAZYPM010000360.1:0-1224 GCA_964649205.1 uncultured Steroidobacteraceae bacterium | reverse complement strand
TCGCCATCTTCTCGGGTTCCTTGAACAGCGTTTCCGCTTCGCTGTTCGGGGTGGCTTTCACGAAAACCATGACTTTCATCGGTTGTACTCCTTTGACTCGACGTGCCTCAGATCATGCGATTTGCTCAGTTGTCGAGCCAGCCACCCCAGGATCGACATTTTCGCTATTTCATCTGAGGCGACCGGCCGCCGGGGATGGTTCACGCACGGCGAATACTCAAGATGAGAGCAATACGTAACTTCTTGATTGGAATAACTCTTTTATGCACAAATCCGCGACTAATGGAGCTTGTTACCAAATTGGGAACATGCTAGGTTGGCGCCGTGAGGATCATCGCGAGGGGGCCGTTGAGAGACTTTTGGCAAGCGCATCCCGATGCCGAGCAGCCGCTGAAATCCTGGTTCCGCGAGGCCGAGTCTGCCGACTGGGAAACGCCCCACGACGTGAAGGACCAGTACGGAAATGCCAGCGTCATTGGAGACAGCCGAATCGTGTTCAATATCGCGGGCAACAAGTACCGCTTGGTCGTCAAGTTCAACTACCCATATCGGGTGGGTTACATACGTTTCATCGGCACGCATGCTGATTACGATGAGATCGACGCGGAGGCCGTTTGATGAACATCAAGCCGATCAGGACCAAGGCCGATTACGACAGCGCACTCGATCGCGTGGCAAAACTCATGGATGCGGCACCCGGTTCCGAGGCCGGCGCTGAGCTCGATATCCTCGCGACGCTCATCGACGCCTACGAGGCGAAGAATTTTCCGATCGACCCGCCGGACCCGATCGAGGCAATCAAGTTCCGCATGGAGCAGAAGGGCCTCAAGCGCAAGGATCTCGAACCGCTGCTCGGCGGGCGCAGCCGCGTTTCCGAAGTCCTGAGCGGCAAGCGCAGCCTGTCGATCCAGCAGATCCGGAATCTCCACCGGACGCTGCGGATTCCTTACGAGAATCTGCTGGGTACAGCATAGCCCGCAGGGGCGAACCGTCAGCCCCAGCTCAAATCGTGCTTTTTGAACGGCGTGCTCCGCACCCGCTTCCCGGTCGCAAAGTAAATTGCATTCGCCACCGCCGGCGGCACGGGCGGCCCTGCTGGCTCGCCGATCCCGCCCCACTTCGTGCCGCCGGATAAAGCGAAGTGCACCTCGACCTCGGGCATCTGCGCGATGCGCAGCAGCGGATAGCTGTCGAAGTTGGTGTTGACGAAGCGGCCCTCGCGCA
>CAZYPM010000359.1:0-1240 GCA_964649205.1 uncultured Steroidobacteraceae bacterium | reverse complement strand
ATGCGGAACTCGACCGGGTGGCGCAGCGCGGTGCTCTCCTGCACGTCGATCCACAACCGATGGGCGAGCGCGCGGTGAGTCTGCAAGGTGGTGATGAAGTCCTCGCGGGCGCCGGTGTGGCTCACGGCCTCGGCGGACAGGTTGATCGCCAGCCCGGGGCAGTGGGGGTCATTGGCGAGCAGGGTGCAGGCGGTGGCGAGCACCTGTGCGTCGATGCGCTCGATCAGCCCGGCGCGCGCGGCCCAGGGCAGGAACTGGCCGGCGTTGAGCCAGTCGCCGTCGAGTCGCAGCCGGACCGGGGATTCGAAGTGCATCACCTGTCCGCTCGGGGCGAGTACCGGGAAGCGCTGCAGGGCGAGGCCTCCCTGATCGAGCGCGGCGGTGATGAGCTCGCGCCACGATTCGACGCTGGTTCGCAGCGGCAGCCCTGCGGCAGCGACCACCGTGTGGGTGCTGCCGTCCTGTTCGGCGGCCGCGAGCGCGCCGTCCAGGCGCGCCAGCAGCGGACCGCGCGCCTCGCCTGCGCTGTAGTGCGCAGCGGCGGCGAAGAGTTCGGTCTCGGGCAGGTGGGCCAGCGCGCGTGCACGCAGCTCGCCGGTCAGGGTCTCGAGCGCATCCAGCGTGCCTTCGTCCAGCCCCAGCGTGAGGAGCGCGAACTCGGAGGCGTTCAGGCGCCCGTGGTCGACGCGGGCGCCCGGGATCGGCGCGGCACGCAGCGTGGCGCCAAGCAGCGCGAGCAGGTCGTCCACCCGCGAGCGGCCGCTGCGCTGGTTCAGATCCGCAAGATTGGTGACGCGGACGACGTAGATCACGCCGATCGCGTGCGCGTCGGCGCGCGCCAGCGCCTCGTCGAGCTGATTGAGGAATTGCTGCCGGCTGTAGAGGCCGGTGAGCTTGTCGTGCTGCGTCTGGCAGCGCAGCTCCTCGAGCCGGCGCGACTCCTCGGTGAGCATCGTCCGGATGCGCTCGGACAGGGTGTTCATGGCGCGCACGACGCTGCGGAATTCGCGCGTGCGCGGCTCGGGTGTGGTGACGAAGCGGCGCTCGCCGATGGCCTGGGCCTGCTCGACCATGCGCCCGAGCGGGCGGGTGACGAGCTTCAGCGCCAGGGTTCCGAGCAGCCCGGTGAGCAGGCCGCCGCCGAGGAACCACCACAGCAACTGCTTCGTGGCCTCCCACAGCGATGCATAGGCGTAGCGGTCGTGGGTTTCCACCTGCAAGGTGCCGAACTGCCGCCAGC
>CAZYPM010000358.1:0-1248 GCA_964649205.1 uncultured Steroidobacteraceae bacterium | reverse complement strand
TGAAGTTCCCCCGCTTTGGTGGACGGGTTGATTCGGGAAACTAGGCGGCCATCTGCTGTTGGCGTTCGTACTCGACCGGCGAGCGGTAGTCGAGTGCGGAGTGGATGCGGTGCGTGTTGTAGAAGCCTTCGATGAAGTCGAAGACAGCCATCTCGGCCTCCGCGTGGCTCTTGAAGCGCCGGCGGTCGAGCAGCTCGCACTCGAGCGTAGCGAAGAAGGACTCGCACATCGCGTTGTCGTAGGCGTCTCCGACCGAGCCCATCGAGGGCTTCACACCGACCTCGCGGCAGCGCAGGCCGAAGGCCACAGACGTGTATTGGCAGCCCTGATCTGAGTGATGGATCACCGTCGCCGGCTGGCGCTGACCGACCGCCATGTTCAGCGCATCGACCACGAGCTCGGTCCGCAGGTGGCTCGCCATTGCCCAGCCGACGATGCGGCGGCTGAAGACATCCAGCACGACCGCGAGGTAGAGAAAGCCGACCCACGTCGGCACGTACGTGATGTCCGCGACCCAGAGCTGGTTCGGCGCAGTGGCGACGAAGTTGCGGTCGACGAGGTCCGGCGCGGGCCGAGCATCCTTGTCGCGCGTACTCTTGTACTTCCGTCGTCGAGAAATGCCTTCGAGGCCGTCGAGCTTCATGAGTCGCTCGACGCGCTTCTTGCCGACGTGGATGCCCTCGGCCGCGAGCACAGCATGCACACGCGGCACGCCGTAGGTCGCTCGAGACTGCTCGTGGATGACTTGAATCTTGCGAGTGAGCTCGGCATCAGCGTTCGCTCGGTCCGACGGCTCGCGCCCGCACCACGCATAGAAGCCGCTCGTCGATACACAGAGCGCGCGGCAGAGCTTTGTCACGTCATGCATGGCCTGGTTCGCCTCTACGAACCGGAACGCTTCTTGGGCGTCCAGTTCGCCTCCTGGGCGGACCAGGCCGCGAATTTTTTTAGGATCTCCTTCTCCTCGCGGAGCTCCGCGTTTTCGCGGCGGAGCCGAGCGAGCTCAGCCTTCTCGTCGGTCGTCAGCCCGTCACGCTCGCCGGCGTCGACCTGGGCCTGTGCGACCCAGCGGTAGATCGTGCCGGCGCGCACCTTGAACTCACGCGCAAGCTCCTTGACCGGTCGACCGGACTGAACGAGCGCGACCATGCGCTGCTTGTACTCGGGCGGGTAGTGCTTCGTGCCCATCCTGACCATCGTGGACTCCTCTCGGTTTGGGGTGTCCACGAAAGCGGGGGAACTTCAGTT
>CAZYPM010000357.1:0-1250 GCA_964649205.1 uncultured Steroidobacteraceae bacterium | reverse complement strand
GAAAAGGTGTCTGACACCATTTTGTCACGGATCGGGGACGAAGCCGCCGGGGAAAGCCTCGGGAACGCGCTTCGCGTAGCGGTGCCTGGGCTTCGGGATGACGCCGCGGGCCACGAGGTTGCGGTACGAGTCGTAGTAGATCGTGATCACGGCGTCCGGGCGCTTGCTGGCGCGCTCGAAATCGACGTAGGTCGCGCCGGAATCGAGGCGCTGGCCGTGGCCGGTGCCGAGGCGCTCCTCGCGCTCGCGGCTGTCCATCATTCCGGCCGATGCCTGCGCTTCCGCGGCAGGCGCCGCGGCCTTGCCGGCCGCGCGTCCCTGCGGCAGCGAGGGCGGGTCGAGCGGTTCCGCGTCCGCGGCCGGCACCGACTGCTGGTAGAGCGGAGCGGGGTAGCGCTGCTTTTCGCGGAATACCGCGACGCCGATGACGCCGACGTTGTCCGGGCGCCCGGTGCGGGCCGCGTAGGAGTCGGAGAGCGAGGTGAAGTAGAACGCGGCGACCTCGGCCATGCTCTTGCGCCAGCCGTCGATGCCCACCGACCCATACGGATCGATCACGTAACCGCTCTGGCGCGCGCGCGCGGTCTGGCCGGTGATGACGTTGACCCCGTCCACCGAGGTGACCGCCAGCATCCGCCCGCCTTCGCGGTTGCGAATCCGGACTTCGTACTCGTGCCCCGGCTCGCCGGCGATGTGTCGTTCGCCGTCGTGCCAGTACACCGGCAGCATCCGGCCGGCGGTCCGGTCGTAAACCTGCACCTCCACCGGTTGCCCGGCGAGCGCGGCGAGGGGTGCCAGGAGGGCCAGCAAGGCGGCGGCCCGGGTGTTCAAGCGGCTCATGGTCGGCTCCATTGGGGTGTTGGTCCTGACATCTCCAACGGCGGCCAGCGCTGCTGCGGGTTTGTATATACAATCGTCAATACTGTCTCTTCGAGACCACTCGGGAGCGTGGCCATGGCCAAGGGCTTTTTCTCCAGGTTCACCCGCTCGGGGTCGGACGAGCCCCCCGAAAGGCCAGGCGAAGACCTCTCGCCGGCACTCGCGAACCCGACACCGCCCCTGGCGGAAATCGCGCGCGAAATCGCCCGCCAGGGGCTGCCTGCCGCACCCCGCAAGGCGGCGATCTCGCTGCGTCTGGACGAGGACGTCCTCGGCTGGTTCAAGGCCCAGGGACCGGGCTACCAGACCCGCATCAACGCGGTGCTGCGGGCCTACAAGGAGGCCGCGGGGCGGGGCTGATCGGGACGCGG
>CAZYPM010000356.1:0-1251 GCA_964649205.1 uncultured Steroidobacteraceae bacterium | reverse complement strand
GCGGCGAGTTCCCGCAGCGGCGTGCGCACCAGCGCCTCCGCCGGCCGGCCGTCGTCGCCGCGCCAGGCGATGCGCGTGTACTTGGTGTCGGCGCGCAGGTAATCGATGTCCTCAGTCGCGATCAGCCGCAGCGTCGCGCCGACCTGGGCGCGGATCCAGCGCAGCGGCTCGGTTCCCGCGCGGTCCTGCAGGCGGGCGAGCTGCTCGGTCAGCTGCTGCAGCAGGGCCTCCGTGTTGGTCGCGGGCGTCGCCGCGCGCAGGCGCTCCTGCAGCCGCGCGACGGTGGCGGCGAGGCGCGCCTGCTCGACCGGCTTCACCAGGTAGTCGAGCGCGCCCTGCGCGAAGGCCTGCACGGCGTAATGATCGTAGGCGGTGACGAATACGAGGTGCGCGCGGCGACCGATGTGCTTCGCGGCCTCCACACCCGAGACGCCCGGCATGTGCACGTCGAGGAAACAGATGTCGGGCCGCTTCTCGTCGAACAAGCCGATCGCCTCGCGGCCGTTGCGCGCCTCGGCCACGATCGCGAGCGCGGGCCAGGCCTGCGCAAGCTGGCGCGTGAGCGCCTCGCGCAGCAGCGGTTCGTCGTCCGCAATCAACGCGGTGGGTCTGTCGGCGGTCACCGGGCCTCCGTGCGGGCGGGGAACTTGACGATCGCGACCACGCCCCTCGGTTCGCGCGAGCGTATCGCAAGCGTAGCCGCGTCGCCGAACACGAGCTCGAGCCGCTCGCGCAGCGCGGCGAGCCCGGTGCCCAGGCCGCGGTCCGTCGCCTGCAGGCCCGCGCCGTCGTCGCTCACGACCACCCGGCAGAGATCGTCCTCGCGCCGAATCTCGACCTCGATGCGGCCGCCTTCCTCGTTCGGGTCGATGCCATGGCGCACCGCGTTCTCGACCAGCGTCAGCAGCGTCATCGGCGGGCAGCGCAGCCCGAGCGCCGATTCGTCGGCCTTCAGTTCGTACTGCAGCCGGTCCGGCATGCGCATGCGCATCAGCTCGAGGTAGGCGCGCACCAGTTCGAGCTCCTGGCCGAGCGTGGTCGCGGCCTCGTTGAGACGCGGCACCGCCGCGCGCAGGTAGGCGACCAGGCTGCGCAGCACCTCGGAGGCCTGCGGGGAGCCGGAATCCACCAGCGCCTGCACGTTCGCGAGCGTGTTGAACAGGAAGTGCGGCGCCACCTGCGCCTGCAGCAGGTTGAGGCGCGCGTCCAGCGCCTGGCGCTCCATCTCGCTCTGCGCCAGCTCGAGCGCCA
>CAZYPM010000355.1:0-1262 GCA_964649205.1 uncultured Steroidobacteraceae bacterium | reverse complement strand
CGGCCCATCTGCTTCATCATCTCGGCCATCTGCATGTGCATTTTCAGCAGCTTGTTGATGTCCGCCGGTGTCGTGCCAGAGCCCGCCGCGATGCGCCGCTTGCGCTTGCCGTCGAGCATCTTGGGGTTGCGGCGCTCTTTCGGCGTCATGGACGAGATGATGGCGCGCTGGTGCTTGAGCGCCTTGTCCAGTCCGGCTTCGTTGATCTGGCCCTTGATCTTGCCGATGCCGGGCAGCATGCCGAGCACGCCGCCCATGCCGCCGAGCTTTTCCATCTGCTTGAGCTGTTCGGCCATGTCTTCCAGGTCGAACGCGCCCTTTTTCATCTTCTCGGCGATCTTGGTCGCCTTCTCGACGTCGATGGTCTCCATCGCCTTCTCGACGAGAGAGACGACGTCGCCCTGGCCGAGAATGCGGCCCGCGATGCGCTTGGGATCGAAGTCTTCCAGCGCGTCCCATTTTTCGCCCACGCCGAGCAGCTTGATCGGCTTGCCGGTAACCGCGCGCATGGAGAGCGCAGCGCCGCCGCGGCCGTCGCCGTCCGCGCGCGTCAGTACGATGCCGGTGACGCCGATGCGTCCGTCGAACGCTTTCGCGGTGTTGACCGCATCCTGGCCGGTCAGTGCGTCGGCAACGAGAAGAACCTCGTGCGGCTTCATCGCGGCCTTGATGTCCGCGACCTCGTCCATCAGCTCTTCATCGACCGTGACGCGGCCGGCGGTGTCAAAGATCACCACGTCATAGCCGCTCGTGCGCGCCGTTTCTTCCGCGCGGCGCGCGATCTGGATCGGTGTCTGGCCCGCGATGATGGGGAGTGTGGCGACGCCCGTCTGCTCGCCCAGGACGCGCAACTGCTCTTGTGCAGCCGGGCGGCGCGTGTCGAGCGACGCCATCAGCACTTTCTTCTTGTCCCGGTTGGTGAGGCGGTGAGCGATCTTGGCCGTTGTCGTCGTCTTGCCCGAGCCCTGCAGGCCGACCATCAGAATGCCGACCGGTGGCTGTGCAGCGAGACTAATGGGATCGGCGTTCGATCCCAGCATCGCGACAAGCTCATCATAGACGATCTTGACGACCATCTGACCTGGCTTGATCGAGCGCAGCACTTCCGCGCCGACGGCCTTGACCTTCACCTTCTCGACGAAATCCTTCACGACATCGAGCGCAACGTCGGCTTCCAGCAGGGCACGGCGCACTTCGCGCATGGCGTCGTTGACATCGGCTTCCGAGAGCGCACCGCGCCCGGTCAGCTTGTCGAGGACGCC
>CAZYPM010000354.1:0-1269 GCA_964649205.1 uncultured Steroidobacteraceae bacterium | reverse complement strand
AGCTACATGGACATGGCGCTGTCCGGCGACTCGCGCACCGCGCAGCAGGTGGACGCCGAGGCCTGGGGCGTGCGCCACGTTCCCCCGCCCTATGCCTATCGCTGCCCGTTCGGCGGCAGCACGCCCGGGGAGAGCGGGCGACGGGCCGCCGACGCGGTGGCGGCAGCGATCGATCGCGAGGGCGCGGCCCATGTCGCCGCGGTGCTGATGGAGACGAACGCCGGCAGCAACGGCATCGTCGCGCCCGACAACTACTGGCCCGCGCTGCGCGCGCTCACTCGCGAACGCGGGGTGTTCCTGATCGCCGACGAGGTCATGGGCGGCTTCGGCCGCTGCGGCGAATGGTTCGCCTGGCAACGCCACGGCGACGGCCGCCCCGATATCATGACGCTCGCCAAGGGGCTGACCGGAGCCGCCATCCCGCTCGGCGCCGTGGTCATCAGCGCAGAGATCTCGAATGCGATCGATCGCGACATGTTCTACGGCGGCCTGACTTACGGCGGGCATCCGCTCTCCTGCGCGGCGGGTGTCGCCGCGATCGAGGCCTATCGCGACGAGCGGCTGATCGAGCGCTCGCGCGCGCTGGGCGCGCGCATGTACTCGGAACTGCAGCGGCTGGCCTCGCGCCACGCCGTCATCGGCGACCTGCGCGGCGGCCACGGCCTGTTTGCGGTGCTGGAGCTCGTTGCCGACCGCGCGACCAAAGCGCCCATCGCGCCCTGGCCGCAGCAGCCAGAGGCGCTGAAGTCGCTGCTCGCCGCTGCGCTGGCCGAGGGCGTATCCTTCGGCTCGCGCGGCAACCTGCTGATCCTCGCGCCGCCGCTGGTGATCGACGAACCCGATCTGTGGCGCGCGATCGCGCTGCTCGACCGGCTGCTGGGCCGGTTCTTCCCCACTTCCGCCCCGGAGCAGAAGCCATGAGTTTCCGCCTGACTTACGCCACCATGTACAACCCGCCCGAGGAGATGCACACGCGCTTCGAGGCGGCGCTCGCGAAAGTGCGCGCCGGACTGGGCGCCACGCACACGCTGTTCATCGACGGCAAGGACCGCGTCGGCGCAGTCACCGAGGAGCGCGCGAGCCCGATCGATCGTGACCTGAAGATCGGCCGCTTCCCGCTCGCGCAGGCAGGCGAGGTGGACGCGGCGATCGCCGCCGCGCACCGCGCGTTCCCGGGCTGGCGCGCGACGCCGGTCGCCGAGCGCGTGCGGTTGATGCGCAAGGTCGCGGACGTCATGGAGGCGCGCGTCTACGAGATTGCCGCCGCGC
>CAZYPM010000353.1:0-1271 GCA_964649205.1 uncultured Steroidobacteraceae bacterium | reverse complement strand
ATGGCGCACACCGGCGTGATCGCCGTGCTGAAGGGCGGGATGCCTGGCCCTGCGATCATGTTGCGCGCCGACATGGACGCGCTGCCGGTCACGGAGCGCACCGACGTGCCGTTCCGCTCGACCGCGACCGGCGAGTTCCGCGGCCGCACGGTGGGCGTGATGCACGCTTGCGGGCACGACGCGCACACCGCGATCCTGATGGGTGCTGCGGAGATCCTCACCGGAATGCGCGAGCGGCTGCCCGGCACGGTGCTGTTCGTGTTCCAGCCGGCCGAGGAAGGCGTGCCCGAGGGCGAACGCGGCGGCGCACCCATGATGCTGGACGAGGGCCTGCTCGAAGTCGCCCAACCGGAGGCGGCCTTTGCACTGCACGTGGGGTCGTCGCTCAATACCGGCAAGGTATCGCTGCGGCCAGGCCCGCTGATGGCGGGCTCCGATTTCTTCCGCATCGTCATCACCGGCCGCCAGACCCACGGCTCGCGGCCCTGGTCCGGCGTGGACCCGATCGTGGCGGCGGCCCAGATCGTCAATTCCCTGCAATCCATCGTCAGCCGCCAGGTCGACATCACGAAAGCACCGGCGGTCGTGACCGTGGGTGCCATCAATGGCGGCATCCGGCACAACATCATCCCGGACAGCGTGGAGATGCTCGGCACCCTCCGCACGTTCAGCGACGCCGCACGCGCGGACATCATTGCCCGCATGCGGAAGACCGCGGAAAGCGTCGCCGCCGCCAATGGCGCGAGCGCGACGCTCGAGATGATGCCGGCGCCGAACCCGGTGCTGGAGAACGACCCGGCTCTCACGGAGCGTGCCGCGGCGACGCTCAGGCGCACGCTGGGCCGGGACGCGGTCGAGACCAGCAGCCTGCTGACCGTCGCCGAGGATTTCGCGCACATCGCGCGTCGCATTCCGAGCGTGTACTGGTGGGTCGGCGTCACGCCGCCAGGCCGCGATCCGGCAACGGCACCGGACAATCACTCGGACCTGTTCTACGTGGACGAAGACGGCATCGCCGTCGGACTCCGGTCGCTGCTGCACGTGGCAGTGGACTACCTATCAACACGTGCCGACCAAACGACTCCCAGGGGGGAATGACATGAAGAAGCAACTGATAGCGGCGGCCACGGTCGCCGCACTCGCGGCTGGCAGTGCCGCGCAGGCCTTCGAGGCCTATACCGACTACACCTTCAGCAAGGAGGTGTGGAACGTCACAATGGTCAAGGTCAATCCGAACCGGATCGACGACTACCTCGAAGGGCTGAAACAGA
>CAZYPM010000352.1:0-1276 GCA_964649205.1 uncultured Steroidobacteraceae bacterium | reverse complement strand
CGCCGTGCCGATGCCGCCCATGCCGCCCGTGACGTATGCCAGTCTTCCGCTCATGTTTCCCCCTCGCCGTCCTTTCGTGCGGGCTGCTCGCCCGGCAATTCGTAGACCCTGGGCCGCGAATTCACTTCGCGCACCTTGTCGATGATCCAGGACACGCCCCACCAGCCGGCGAGCGCGCCCACCACGATGATGCCGATCTCGTACGGGCTCATGGCTGCGCCTCGATTCGCCGCAGGATCAGCCGCAATTCCTCGTCCCGCCGCGGGTCGTCGCTGCCAGCCGCCAGTTCGCTGCCGAGTACCCTTGCGAAGCGCGAGCGGAACCCGCGCCATTCCGCTGCGCCCGCGGATGCTGCCGCGAATGCCGGCAACTCCACCGACAGTGTCCGGTTCCCGCAGGCCGCGCGCAACAGGTTTGGCGCGCACGGCAGGCAGATCACGCCGATCGCGGCGATGCCTGCCGCGTGCCAGCGACCGAGGCCGAAATCGCCCGCGCTCACGACGATGACCGCCGCGGCCGCCAGCGCCACGAGGTAGCCCGCGCCGATCGCCGCCGCGAACCACAGGCCCTCGCCGATGAGGAGCAGCGCGGGCGCCGCCACCACCACGACGACGAGCAGCACCGCACACAACCGGCCGAGCGCGGTCACCGCCGGCTGTACGGCCGGCCACTCGACCGCCGCCTGCGGCCCGGCGACTCCAGCCGCGGGCCGCCAATGCGCGAGCCACAGCGCGCGATCCGGGCGCAGCGGATTCGGCAACGCGGGCCGGCGGCCCAGCAGCTCGAAGCGCACGGCCCCGAACAGGACCCGCCAGCGGCCTGTGCCCAGGCGCTCGACGAGCGCCTCGCGCGGCCGCAGGAACCGCATGGCATCGAGCAGGTGGACGGCGACGATCCCGAATGCGAGCAGCAGCTCGAGACGGTCGGTCGTCATGCGTCCTGCTGCTTCCTGCTCCTGAAAATCTTGCCGAGCCAGACCGCGACCGCGGCGCCGGCAGCGGCCAGTACCTTCCACAGGCTCTTGAGCAGCCCGCTCTTCGCGGCCACCGCGGCGCCGCCGCCCGCGATCAGCGCGGCGAGGCCGTACTCGGCCATGCGATCGCCCTCCTGCACGTCCGCGTAGCGCTCGCCGGCAAGGTAGTCAAACCCGGTCAGCACGTCCTTGAATTCCGCGACGGCGGCGTCGAGTGCCTCCGGGTCCGCGACCAGGGTCGCGGAGGTGACGCCCTTGCGGCCGAGCAGGCGCGTGTTGAAGTTGACGACCGGCAGGTTCTCG
>CAZYPM010000351.1:0-1277 GCA_964649205.1 uncultured Steroidobacteraceae bacterium | reverse complement strand
GCCCTGGACGGTCGGCAGGCCGTTGCGGTCCGGGTTGCCGGGGAAGTTCGCGTTGATCTTCGCCGCGTAGTATCCGGGCGCAGGCCCGAGCGCCGCGGTCTTGACGTGGAAGCCGCCGCCGGGCACCTGCGTGCTGAGCACGCCCGGCGCGGACGGCAGCAAGCCCTCGGCGTGGGCGCGGAAGGCCTGCTCGATCGCCGCGATGCAGACCGTCATCGGCAGCAAGGCCGCGACGTCCTGGCGATCGAGGAACAGCATGATTCAGGTCCTGAGGCAGGTCCGGTAGCGGAAGCAGTCGGTCGCATGGTCATTGACGATGCCGACCGCCTGCATGAAAGCGTAGCAGATGGTGGTGCCGACGAAGCGGAAGCCGCGGCGCTTGAGCTCGCGGGACAGGGCGTCGGAGAGCGCCGTGCGGGCCGGGGGCCTGCGGCCGCGCCGCCCTCGGTTGGCGAGCGGCCGGCCGCCGACGAAGTCCCACAGCCAGCGGTCGAAGCTGCCGCACTCGCGCTGGATCGCGAGGAAGGCCGCGGCATTCGTCACGGTGCTCTCGATCTTGAGGCGGTTGCGGACGATGCCCTCGTCTGCCAGCAGCCGCCGGCGGCGCGCGGCCGTGAAGCGCGCGACCTTGGCCGGATCGAAGCCGGCGAAGGCGCGGCGATACCCTTCGCGCTTCTTCAGGATGGTCTCCCAGCTCAGCCCTGCCTGGGCGCCCTCGAGGACGATGAACTCGAACAACACGCGGTCGTCGTGCACCGGCACGCCCCACTCGCGGTCGTGGTAGGCAATCGACAGCGGCGTCGCAGCCCAGGCGCAGCGCTTCATGGCTCGTTGACGAACAGCCGGACCTCGCCGGCGTCCTCCGCGAGCTTCATCATGCGCTCGAAGCGGAATCCCAGCTTGCCGAGCAGGCGGATCGACGGCTCGTTGTCGGGTGACGTGATCGCGAGGATGCGCCCGAGCTGCAGCCGCTCGCGTGCGTCGCACATGACGGCGTCCGCCGCCTCGAAGGCGTAACCCTGCGACCAGTATGCCGGCAGCAGCGAGAAACCCAGGTCGGGCTCGGGCAATGCATCCCGTTTCAGCACGCCACAGATGCCGATCGGCGTGCCGGTGTCGCCGAGCCCGACGCGCAGCAGGCCGTAGCCGTACTTCGCATACATCGCCGCCGGTCCGTCCTGGATGTAGCGCCGGGCATCCTCGACCGTGCGGACGCCGCGATCGCCGATGTAGCGCAGGAACGAGGGCTCGTTCAGCAGTCCGCGGATGAACTCCGC
>CAZYPM010000350.1:0-1295 GCA_964649205.1 uncultured Steroidobacteraceae bacterium | reverse complement strand
CGGACATGTCGATGCGCACCATGGCCTCCTCGGTGTCGAAGAGGAACTCGGCGAGCGCCTTGCAGAGCTCGGTCTTGCCGACGCCGGTGGGCCCGAGGAACAGGAAGGAGCCGTTCGGGCGGTTGGGATCGGACAGGCCGGCCCGGGAGCGGCGGATGGCGTCCGCGACGGCCTTGACCGCCTCGTCCTGGCCGACGACGCGCCGGCCGAGCGCCTCCTCCATGCGCAGCAGCTTCTCGCGCTCGCCCTCGAGCATCTTGGACACCGGGATGCCGGTCCACTTGGAGACGACCTCGGCGATCTCCTCGTCGGTGACCTTGTTGCGCACCAGCGTCGGCGCCTTGCCCTCGGCCTCCTGCGCCGCCTTGATGCGCTTCTCGAGCTCGGGAATCTTCCCGTACTGCAGCTCCGACATGCGCGTGAGGTCGCCGGCACGCCGCGCGGTCTCGAACTCGAGCCGGGCTCGCTCGAGTTCCTCCTTGATCTGCGCCGCGCCCTGCACGGTGGCCTTCTCGGCCTTCCAGATCTCGTCGAGGTCCGCGTAGTCCTTCTCGAGCCCGGCGAGCTGCTCGTCGAGCGCCTGGAGGCGCTTCTTCGAGGCCTCGTCGGACTCCTTCTTGAGCGCCTCGCGCTCCATCTTGAGCTGCACGATGCGGCGGTCGAGGCGATCGAGCTCCTCGGGTTTCGAGTCGATCTCCATGCGGATGCGCGAGGCGGCCTCGTCGATCAGGTCGATGGCCTTGTCGGGCAGCTGGCGGTCGGTGATGTAGCGGTGCGAGAGCGTCGCGGCCGCGACGATCGCCGGGTCGGTGATCTCGACCTTGTGGTGCACCGCGTAGCGCTCCTTGAGGCCGCGCAGGATCGCGATCGTGTCCTCGACCGAAGGCTCGTCCACCAGCACGGTCTGGAAGCGGCGCTCGAGGGCCGCGTCCTTCTCGACGTGCTTGCGGTACTCGTCGAGCGTGGTCGCGCCGACGCAGTGCAGCTCGCCGCGGGCGAGCGCGGGCTTCAGCATGTTGCCGGCGTCCATCGAGCCCTCGGCCTTGCCGGCGCCGACCACCGTGTGCAGCTCGTCGATGAACAGGATGACGCGGCCCTCCTGCTTGGCGAGGTCGTTGAGCACGCCCTTGAGCCGCTCCTCGAACTCGCCGCGGAACTTGGTGCCGGCGATCAGCGCGCCCATGTCGAGCGCGAGGATGCGCTTGTCCTTGAGGCCCTCGGGCACCTCGCCGTTGACGATGCGCTGCGCGAGCCCCTCGACGATGGCGGTCTTGCCGACGCCCGGCTCGCCGATC
>CAZYPM010000349.1:0-1295 GCA_964649205.1 uncultured Steroidobacteraceae bacterium | reverse complement strand
CGCACAGCTACCGCGTCAGCGCGCGCGGCTTCTGCACGGCGCCCGCGCGCGCCGTTGACGGCGACGGCGCGGTGCTGCTGACCCGCTTCGATTTTGCGGGCCTCGTCACCTGGCGCGAAGACGAAAGCGCGGTGACGGACGTCGCGCGATGAGGGTGGCGTTTGCCCTGGCCGCGCTGGCCTTGGCCGCCGCCTGCACGGCGGACGAGCCCGCCTACCAGGCGCCGCCACAGCTCGCCGGCCTGCCAAGATCGGAAATCAGCGTGGAGACCGAATCCGGCCCGCACCGCTTCCAGGTCTGGATTGCGGCCGATGTCGCCAGCCGCGAGCGCGGCTTGATGTTCGTGCAAGAGCTGCCGGAGGACCACGGCATGCTGTTCCTGCTCGATCGGGTGCAGTACACCTCCTTCTGGATGAAGGACACCTATCTGGCGCTCGATCTCCTGTTCATCCGCCAGGACGGCACCGTGGCGAACATCGCGCGCAATGCCAGGCCGCATTCGCTCGACCCGATCGCATCGTCGGCCCCGGTGGTGGCCGTGCTCGAGCTGCTGGCCGGTACGGCCGATCGCATCGGGCTCGCGCCCGGCGACCGGGTGACGTTGCCGTCAGTCGCCGCCGTCGAGGGCGACGCCCGCCGCCGCGAGGGCGCCCAGTAGCTCGTCGAGATGGGGGCGATAGCGCGCCGCCCTGCCCCGCCTGACCGAGACCGGTTCGCGCGCCGCCACCGTGCTGAAGGTCATGATCGGCCGCGCGTCCGACTGGAATTCCAGGCAGCGCGGATCCCAGTCGAGACCCGCGGCCTCCACCAGCGCGCGGGCCTGCGTGCCGATGTCCGCAGCGAAGGTTTCGTAGCGGACGACCGTGATCCGGCCCGGCAGGCGTGCGATCCACTGCGCCATCACGCGCTCGTTCAGCGCGTAGAAATGACCGATGTCTCCGAGCCGGTGCACGAAACGCCAGCGCTTGTTGAATTCCTGGCAGTAGGCCGACAGGCAGGTCTCCAGCGGATCGCGCCGCATCCAGACGATCGCGGCATCCGGGAACAGGCGCGCAATCAGGCCCACCGCCTCGAAGTTGAGCGGGTGCTTGTCGGTGAAGCAGGTCGCCGCGCCAGTCGCCGGCAATCCGCGCAGCACCTCGGCGCGCCAGCCGGCGAGGGTCGCGGCGTCGGGCGTGCGTCCCTCGGCCTGCAGCGCCAGCCAGGCGTGAAGCACCTGGCGCATCTCCATGCGCTCGCCGCAGGGCACGACGCCGGGATGCGCGCCCAGCACGCACTCGGCGAGCGTCGTGCCC
>CAZYPM010000348.1:0-1298 GCA_964649205.1 uncultured Steroidobacteraceae bacterium | reverse complement strand
CCTGTGGGATCTGGGTGCTGCGCCCTCCGGCCCGCCCTGATCGTGCTGGTCTAGTCACAATACTTACATAGCAGTGCTTGCTTCGGAGGGGGCGCAATGCCCCCTCACTTTCCCGGCCAGATTTGAGACTTTTGTAGTAGCAATGGCAGTAGCAGTACGGGCTGAACTCTGGCCCAGGATATACCACTCCCAAGGTGTATCCGCGTTAGTGGTAGCAACGTCAGCTTGGGGGAGGCATTGCCTCCCCCTCTTTTTTGCGCTCCGGGCAGTATCAATCGTATCCGTCCGTCGATATCGCACAGCAACCAGTAACTTCAGAAGCCCGCTGCACGCCCGAACTGTATCGAGCGGAATCCCGGTAAATACAGCAGATATTCGCGCGGAACCCGTGAACAATTCCATCTGCGCATCAAATCACAGGCGCGATTCTTTGGTCGGAAGAAAGTCACCTTCCCCGGCGGGAGAGTCATTGCACTATGGATTGCGGATTGCTGAATAATTCACGCCCCCCCTTTGCGACGGTAATGTTCAGACGGTGATCGTTCACCAGACCTCTATGGTTTTCGTGCAAATTCGCGGGAAAAGGAGCGGTTCCGCATCGCGGGCAGGATTTGTCCATGACACTGGAGTTTTGCGCACGTGACGCCCAACTCGCGTGACGGAGCAATGCGGCCTAGTGCGGAAATATCCGCGCCTGCGAATAAACGGTACAGAATGTACCGAAATAACCCGAATTAATTACTATAAAACTGAAGTGAACTCTCATTGATGAGGAATACTGCATATCAATGTGCAGTTAATGAGGAAATATGGCCGGAATCTGGGAACTACTTGCATTTGACCTTGCCATACGATCTCACTGAGGTATAACTGACCCTGAGGTTCGGAGAGGTTTCACCGCAGTCCTGAAGTCCTCGGCGAACGCCGTGAATGCAAACTTGCTTTAGTAACACGAGCAATCTGTTTGCTTGATCCGCAACGGCTAGCCATAAAAAACGATACACATAGACGTGTACGCATAAGGGATTGATCCACTTAATGGATGATCAATAAGGCACTGTTATACGAGCCATAACAGTTCTTGCTGATATAAATATTACAGTGGAGACAAAACATGAAAAAACTCAGTGTACTGACAATGGCGCCGGCCGCGCTGTTCGTCGGCGGGGCCGCCATGGCAGCACCGATCGGCGGTTACGATGCGTGGACGGTTAACGCGGGTACCATCACGGCGACCTGCCCCGCGGGCCATACCTGCACCAACCTGGACGCCACCGGCAACGGCATCCTGCAGCAAA
>CAZYPM010000347.1:0-1302 GCA_964649205.1 uncultured Steroidobacteraceae bacterium | reverse complement strand
ATTTTTTCAGGATTGCGCCGCGTTCCTTGGCGGTCTTGGCGGACCATGCGGGAAGAGCGCGCTGCGCCGCGTCGATGGCAGCCGTGGTCTCCGCGGCGCCCAGGTCGGGGACGTTGGCGATGATCTTGCCGGTGGCCGGATCGGTGACCGGAAATGACGTTGCGCCCTTCACCCACTTTCCGTCGATGAGAGCCTCGGTCGGGTATCTGGGTGCAGGTGTCGCCATGTTGTCGTCCTCTAACTTTAGCGTAGTGTGATGGAGACGGACTTGAGATCCGCATACTTGTGCAGGGCGTGCAGCGAGCGATCGCGTCCAAAGCCCGATTGCTTGAAACCGCCGAACGGCATGGTGATATCGCAAGCGTCCCAGCCATTGACCCACACGAGTCCGGCCCTTAGTTCGCGCGCCGCGCGATGGGCGAGCGAGACGTCCTTGGTCCACACGCCGGCAGCAAGGCCGTAGACCGTGCCGTTGGCCATCTTTAAGGCTTGCCCGGTATCGCTAAAGCGCGTCACCGCGAGCACGGGCCCGAAGACCTCCTCGCGCGAAAGCGTCGCGTCCGCCTTGACGGCGTCGAACACGGTGGGCTCCACATAGAAGCCGCCGGTTTCCTCCCGCGCGCGCCGTCCGCCCAGCCGCAAAGCACAGCCTTCGGAATTCGCCGTCGAGATGTAACGCAGTGCCGTTTTCATCTGCTCTTCGCTGACCATTGCGCCAAAGCGCGTATCAGGGCTTAGCGGGTCGCCGGGCGTGATGGTGCGCGCGATGCCGAGAAGGTTCTCGACAAAGGCGTCAGCAATATCTTCATGCACGAGAAGCCGCGACGCGGCTGTGCATACTTCTCCCTGATTGTAGAAGATGCCCCAGGCTGCGTGTTCGGCGGCGGCCTTCAGGTCGGGACAATCAGCAAACACGATCTGTGGGCTCTTGCCGCCGAGCTCCAGGCTGACGCGCTTGAGGTTCGACTGTCCGGAATACTGCATGAGCAGCTTGCCCACGGCTCCCGAGCCCGTGAACGCGATCATGTCGACGTCCATGTGCAAGGCGAGCGCCTTGCCGGCGGCCGCGCCAAAGCCCGGCACCACGTTGAGCACGCCCGGCGGAAGGCCGGCTTCGAGCGCCAGCTCGCCGAGCTTCAACGCCGTAAGCGGCGACTGCTCGGCAGGCTTGAGCACCACGGAGTTACCCATCGCGAGCGCGGGTGCGATCTTCCACACCGCCATCATCAGAGGGAAGTTCCACGGCACGATGCAGCCGATGATGCCCAAGGGTTCATGGACGGCAAAGGAGATACGATCTGA
>CAZYPM010000346.1:0-1313 GCA_964649205.1 uncultured Steroidobacteraceae bacterium | reverse complement strand
GGCCCTTCCAGGCCAACACGCTGATCGCCAACAGCCAGCCGATCGCGAGCACGGTCCCCGCGGAAGGCGCGACGGGCTGGGCGGACACGACCATGCTCGCCACGGACGCGAAGCATCCCAACTGCGCGTACAAGTGGATGGAGTGGTCGCTGAACGCGAAAGTGCAGGGCGACCTGGCCGCCTGGTTCGGCTCGGTGCCGGCCGTACCGGCCGCCTGCACGGGCAACGCGCTCCTCGGCGACGCGGGCTGCGCCACGAACGGCTTCGAGAATTTCGACAGGATCCACTTCTGGCGCACGCCCGAGGCGGCCTGCCCGCAGGGCACCTGCGTGCCGTACAGCCGCTGGGCGACGGACTACGTCGCCGTGATGGGCGGGCGATAAGGATCGCCGGCCTCCGCAACGGATGAGCGGCGCCCCTCGGGGCGCCGCTCCGCGTCCGATGACCACCGCCGCGATCGAACTCGAGCAAGCAAGCCGCGCCTTTGGCGCGGTGGTAGCGCTCGACCGGGTATCGCTCGAGATCGCGCAGGGTGAATTCTTCGCACTGCTCGGCCCATCCGGCTCGGGCAAGACCACCTGCCTGCGACTGATTGCGGGGTTCGACCGCCCGGACAGCGGCCGCATCCTGCTCGAGGGCGAGGACGTCACCGACGTCCCGCCGTACGACCGCAACGTCAACACCGTCTTCCAGGACTACGCCCTCTTTCCACACATGACGGTGGCGGAGAACGTGGCCTATGGGCCGCGCGTGCGTCGCGTGGCCGCCGCCGAGCGCCGCAAGCGCGCGCTCGGGATGCTCGAGCTGGTGAGGCTCGCCGAGTACGGCGATCGCAGGCCGGCGCAGCTCTCGGGCGGGCAGCGGCAACGCGTGGCGCTGGCCCGCGCGCTCATCAACCAGCCCAAGGTGCTGCTGCTGGACGAGCCGCTCGGCGCGCTCGACCTGCGGCTGCGCGAGGAGATGCAGGCGGAACTGAAGGGCCTGCAGCAGCGGCTAGGCATCACCTTCGTGTTCGTGACGCACGACCAGGGCGAGGCGCTCAGCATGGCGGACCGCGTGGCGGTGTTCAGCCGGGGGCGCATCGAGCAGCTCGACACGCCGCGCACGCTCTACACGAGGCCGCGCACGGCGTTCGTCGCGAGCTTCGTCGGCAGCGCGAACGTCGTCGCGGGCGCGCTTGCCGAACGCATCACCGGGCGCCGCGAGCCGTTCGCGATCCGCCCGGAACTGATCGAGGTGCTGCCGTCCGGGGCGCCGGCGCCGCTCGGCTCGGTGACCTGCACCGGCACGCTCGAGGACGTGCTCTACCACGG
>CAZYPM010000345.1:0-1313 GCA_964649205.1 uncultured Steroidobacteraceae bacterium | reverse complement strand
TCGAGGAAAGTCCCCAGGCTCGCGCGGGTCAGGAAAACTGGCGGAGAGAGAGGAAGCAATACGCTCTTGCAAGGTACTGTTTCATAGGAACAATTTAAATACCGTGAATATTTGTACCATCGATATCGAGCTGGAAAAGTCGCCCTGGTCGGGTCGCCAAGCTTTGAGTCGCGGGAGTCGCAGGTTCAAATCATCTTCTTTGAGATCGAACTGTAAACTGATGTGCGATGTTGGGGTCGCTGGACACTTCTGAAGACCAGCTGAGTTTTCTCAACGACGTGTTCAATCTCGATCCGGACGGCAATCGTCCGAGGTCACCTCCACCTCAATGAAATCCGGGCTAGCCCTCTCCGTGGAACCGGTATGTCAATTGACGGATGACCAGCGGTAGGCGCAAATTTAGCACCGCGAAGGATTGCGGCCCAACGGTAAAAGGACCCACCATCTTTTCTCTCGACTGGCACCAGAATCCTGAAAGTCGGCGATGCCCGCGTCGCCGATACGCCCGCGGCTGGCCTGCATCGCAGTAGCGAGTCTGTTGATAGGGATATAATTACATGAAATCTACCGGCACGCTGGGTCTTACGGGGCTGTTCCTGGTTGCGGCATTCGCTGCTCCTTCCAAGCAGGTGCTGGCGCAATCGCTGCCGTCGGGTTGCGTGCCCGCAGGAAGTACCTATGAATGCTTGGCCGTTTTGGCGGGTCCTTACGATTACACCCACAACACCTGTGGGGTTCACGAGTACCGCGCTACGGAAGCTGAGTCCTTTCAGGATGAGCTAAACGAGTGGTCAGGCGTCTGCGACCTGCAAACTGTTCGCAATGGCTGGTACACGACGTCGACACCGATTGGGTTTTGTGGTGTCCAATCAAACTACCCAAAGTTCAACTGGGGCATCGAGACAGGCAATGTATCAAACTACACATTTACTTACCGGGATACTTGCACCAGCGCGATCAAACAGCAATCGAACAACGCAGTCATCCGCGATCGGAATGCGTTCTGCCCGCAAGGCTACGGACTGTATACATCCGGCGGCATTTCCCGCTGCCGTCGCGCAGTCGCCAACCAGGAACCGCAAAAGAATCTCGGCAAGCCGAGAGACAAGTGCTGCGGCAATCCGATCGATCCGGCGATCGCAAACAAATACCAAGAAGAAACGGATTACCAGGGTGCCAGTCCCGACGGGCTGATACTGAGGCGATACTACAACTCGGCTCTCGAATGGCCCAGCAGGCAGACTTTTTACTCAGTCTATGGGCAATGGAGCGGAAGCTGGCTGGGCTACAGTCAATTTGGAAAACTTGCCATG
>CAZYPM010000344.1:0-1314 GCA_964649205.1 uncultured Steroidobacteraceae bacterium | reverse complement strand
TGAAGCTGAAGCCCAACATGCGCCGCCAGGTCGGCTGCCCGCGCGAGCGCTGGCCGGTGTACGTCGAGCTGCTGCGCAACGGCGTGCCGCTGTACCGGGGCGAGCACCAGCCCGCCGGGCTGTGGAACGACGGCCCCTCGACCACGCTCGAGCGGATCGTGGTGCCGGCGGGCCCGCAGTCGCTGACCGTGCGGCTGCGCGACAGCGGCCGCGACCAGGGTTTCGACTACGAACGGCACATCGAGGCGGAGCTCGAGCCGGCGCAGAACCTGGTCATCGAGTTCCGGGGCGGCCAGTGGAACCTGGCGCCCTGAGCGACGGCGCGCGAAGGAGGAGGCGATGGACGCGGAACTGATCGAATGGCGCGAGGACTTCCGCATCGGCCTGCCCGAGGTGGACCAGGAGCATCGCGAGCTCATCGACTCCATCAACCGGCTGCACCGCGAGCTCGTGGTCGGCGCCTCGACCGCGCGCGTCACCGGGGCGCTGGGCGACATCCACGCCGCGATCTCCTCGCACTTCGCGCTCGAGGAGAAGGACATGCAGGCGCTGCGCTATGCCGAGTTCGAGGCGCACAAGGGCGAGCATGAACGGCTGCTCGACGAGATCCTGGACATCCTGGACGAGGTCACGGCCTCCGGCCGCTACGACCCGCAGCTGCTGTCATCGCGGCTGGCGGAGTGGTTCACCGGGCATTTCAGGACCTTCGATGCGCGGCTGCATCGCTGGCTGATGGAGCGGCAATAGCCGCTGGGTCAGCTCTTGTTGTAGGGGTCGAAGCCGCCGAACTTGTCGCGGCCGGCTTTCTCGGGTTCCTTCGGCTTCTCCTCCGCAGGACTGACGAACTCGGCCTTGCCGTCCGCGCCGATGACCTTGCGCAGCATCATGGTGCTGACCAGCGAGAGCTCCGAGGCCCGCTGCATCGCTTCCTGGTCCACGATCTTGTAGTGGCCGGTGGCGGAATCGCGCGCGAGCAGGCCGTCCTTGCCGCTCGCGGCGAGCTTGCGGATCTCGACCTGCGCGCCGCCGTCGCCGCCCGCCAGGATCTTCTCGAGCGCGGTCGTCGAGACGAACTCGAGGCCGGAGGCTTCCTCGACGCGGCCGACCCAGACATTGCGGCCGCGGGGATCCTGCGCGACCCGGGAATCGCGCTTGATGCGCACGGTCTTGGTGGGGTCCTCGGCCATGCATAATTATAGGATCAAAGGCCGCGCCGGTCGGCCGACAGGAGCCCGCAAGATGACGCGTTTCACGATTCTGGCCGCCCTGTTGCTGGCCTGCATCACACCGGCCGCCGCCGAGGTCCTCGTCCTG
>CAZYPM010000343.1:0-1319 GCA_964649205.1 uncultured Steroidobacteraceae bacterium | reverse complement strand
GGCTGATCGCGCCCAGGTTCACGATCGCCGAGCGGTGCACCTGCACGAACTGCCCCGGATCGAGGCGCGCAGCGAGTTCCCTGAGCGGCGTGCGCACCAGCGCCTCCGCCGGCCGGCCGTCCTCGCCGCGCCAGGCGATGCGCGTGTACTTCGTATCGGCGCGCAGGTAATCGATGTCGTCCGTCGCGATCAGCCGCAGCGTCGCGCCGACCTGGGCGCGGATCCAGCGCAGCGGCTCGGTTCCAGCGCGATCCTGCAGGCGGGCGAGCTGCTCGGTGAGTTGCTGCAGCAGGGCCTCGGTGTTGGTCGCGGGCGCCGCCGCGCGCAGGCGCTCCTGCAGGCGCGCGACCGTGTCGGCGAGGCGCGGCTGTTCGACCGGCTTCACCAGGTAGTCGAGCGCGCCCTGGGCGAAGGCCTGAACCGCGTAGTGGTCATAGGCCGTGACGAACACGAGGTGCGCGCGGCGCCCGATGTGCTTCGCGGCTTCCACGCCCGAGACGCCAGGCATGTGCACGTCGAGAAAGCAGACGTCGGGGCGCTTCTCGTCGAACAGGCTGATCGCCTCGCGGCCGTTGCGCGCCTCCGCCACGATCTCGAGTCCGGGCCAGGCCTGCGCAAGCTGGCGCGCGAGCGCCTCGCGCAGCAGCGGCTCGTCGTCCGCGATCAACGCGGTGGGGCGGTCGGCCGTCACCTGGCCTCCGTGCGGGCGGGGAACTGCACGATCGCGACCACGCCCCTGGGTTCGCGCGAGCGTACCGTAAGGGAGGCCGCCGCGCCGAACACCAGCTCGAGCCGCTCGCGCAATGCCGCCAGCCCGGTGCCGAGACCGCGGTCCGTGGCCTGCAGGCCCGCGCCGTCGTCTGAAACGACCACGCGGCAGCGGTCCTGCTCCCGGCGTACGTCGACCTCGATTCGCCCGCCTTCCTCGGTCGGGTCGATGCCGTGGCGGATGGAGTTCTCGACCAGCGTGAGCAGCGTCATCGGCGGGCAGCGCAACCCGAGCACCGAGTCGTCGGCCCTCAGTTCGAACTGCAGACGGTCCGGCATGCGCATCTTCATGAGCTCGAGGTAGGCGCGCACCAGCTCGAGTTCCTGCCCGAGCGTGGTCGCTGCCTCGTTGAGCCTGGGCACGGCCGCGCGCAGGTAGGCGACCAGGCTGCGCAGCACCTCGGAGGCCTTCGGGGAGCCGGAGTCCACCAGCGCCTGCACGTTCGCGAGCGTATTGAACAGGAAATGCGGCGCCACCTGCGCCTGCAGCAGGTTCAGGCGCGCGTCCAGCGCCTGGCGCTCCATCTCGCTCTGCGCCAGCTCGAGCGCCA
>CAZYPM010000342.1:0-1325 GCA_964649205.1 uncultured Steroidobacteraceae bacterium | reverse complement strand
ACGAGCGGGTCGGTCGAAGGATAAATCTATGGCGCACATTCTGGTCGCAGAAGATGAACGCGATATTCGCGAGTTGATCAATTTCATGCTGATGTTCGCCGGTCACACGGTGACGCTGGCCGCCAACGGCGCCGAAGCGGTTGAGATGGCGGCGCAGGCCAGGCCTGCGCAGGCTCAGCAGTCGGGGCCGGCCATTCCCGGCGCTGCGGTCGCGGCGCGCGCCGCTGCCGCCGCGGCCGCGCCGTCGCTCGCGGCGGCCTCGCTGGTTCGGGTGCGCTCGGACCTGCTCGAGCGCGTCGTCAACGAGTCGGGCGAAGTGTCGATCGCGCGTTCGCGGCTCGACAACGAGCTCGGCCAGCTCCGCCAGTCGCTGCAGGACCTGACGGAGAACGTCGGGCGGCTGCGTTCGCAGCTGCGCGAGATCGAGATCCAGGCCGAGTCGCAGATCCAGGCGCGCATCGCGCTGCAGCGCGAGACGAGCGCGGACTTCGACCCGCTGGAGTTCGACCGCTATACGCGGTTCCAGGAACTCACGCGGATGCTGGCCGAGTCGGTCAACGACGTGGCGACCGTGCAGCAGAACGCGATGCGCAGCCTCGACGAGGCCTCGCAGGACATGGTGCGACAGTCGCAGGTGTTGCGTGAGCTGCAGCAGAACCTGATGCGCATGCGCATGGTGCAGTTCGGCTCGATCAGCGATCGCCTGTACCGCGTCGTCCGGCAGGCGGCCAAGGAACTCGGCAAGCGCGTTGCGCTGGACATCCGCGGCGCGTCGGTCGAGGTCGACCGCGGCGTGCTCGAACGGATGGCCAATCCGGTCGAGCACCTGCTGCGCAACGCGGTGGCGCACGGTATCGAGCCGCCGGCGCAGCGCGAGGCGGCCGGCAAGCCGGAGACCGGCGAGATCCGCGTCGAGGTTCGCCAGGAGGGCAACGAGGTCGTGCTCGCGGTCTCTGACGACGGCGCCGGACTCGACCACGCGAAGATCCTCGCGCGGGCTCGCCGCCTCGGACTGGTCGCCGAGGGCGCGCAGCCGGGCGAGCGCGAACTCGCCGACCTGATCTTCACGCCGGGTTTCTCGACCGCGACCGAGGTCACCGAGCTTGCCGGGCGCGGCGTCGGCACCGACGTCGTGCGCGCCGAAGTGCTCTCGCTGGGCGGGCGCATCGACGTCGATTCCACGCGCGGCGCCGCCACGCGCTTCACCGTGCACCTTCCGCTCACGCTGGCGATCGCGCAGGTCGTGCTGGTGAGCGTGGGCGCGTCGCAGTACGCGATTCCCTCGTCGAGCGTCGAGCAGGTGCTGCAGCTCAAGCCGCAGGCGC
>CAZYPM010000341.1:0-1336 GCA_964649205.1 uncultured Steroidobacteraceae bacterium | reverse complement strand
TCGCCCGCTACGGCGAGGTCTGGGCGCCGTACCGGACCACGGCGTCGTGGTATCTGTGGCGGGCCGTCGACCTGGCGCGCGAGACGCGCCAAGAGGCGCGCGCCTGATCCGCGCCCCGCGCCAGCTTCTTTGTGGCCGCGCCCGCGAAAAAGGACAACAATGACCCGCACATGCGCGTGTACTGCCGCTGCGCAGCTGAGCCCGCGCATGCTAGCGTATTCCGGCCCTTGCGCAGGGGAGTCTTCCATGGAAGGTCTGCGGCATATCGGCGCCCTGATGGTGCTGGCGGGACTCGGAAGCCTGCCTGGCGCCGTGGCCGCGAGCGGGAACGATCCTGTCCCGACGGTCGAGCCGCCCCAGTTGCTGCCGGGCGCCGCCGACCTTTCCGACTGCTATCCGCCCGGCGCCGCGATGATGGGCCGGGAAGGGCGCGTTGTCGTCACCGTCATGGTGCACCCGGACGGCACCGCCTCGGATCCCGAGTTCGGGCTCGGGACCGAGGACTGGCAACGGCGCGCGGCGCGTTGCGTGGTCGAGCGCCTGAGGTTTTCGC
The DNA here is from genome assembly GCA_964649205.1 of uncultured Steroidobacteraceae bacterium. Lineage (GTDB taxonomy): Bacteria > Pseudomonadota > Gammaproteobacteria > Steroidobacterales > Steroidobacteraceae > SCUD01. The sequence goes on along the minus strand of CAZYPM010000341.1, from coordinate 783 downwards.
CGCCAACCCGCGACGGCGTGCCGGTCGCCGCCAGGGCCACGGTGCCGATCGTGCTCGGGATCGCGGGGGCCTCCGGAAAGGTCCCGGCGTTCGACGCGCCGCAGCTGCGCTCGGACGCTGCCACGGTCGCCGCCGTCCATCGCGACTGCTATCCGGCCGGGGCGACCGCCGCCCAGGCTCCGGTATTCAGGTTCACGGTCGGCGTCGACGGGCGCGCCCGCAACGTGAAGCTGTTGAAATCGGGCGGCGATCCGCGCCTGGATGCGGCCGGCAAGTGCATCGTCAGGAAGCTTGAGTTCAAGCCGCTGATCCGCGGCAGCCAGGCGGTCCGGTCGAGCGTTTCGTGGACGATCCCCGTCGGCCCGCCGGAATCGTAGCGGAACGGCAGTGCGTCGCGCGATTTCCGCCCTCGTCCACGGCTGCGCATCGGCGCTGATGGCCGGGTCGGCGTCCGGCGGAATTTCCGCGGAGAGCGGCGACCGCGAGCCGCGCCTGGCGTCGGACGTCGTCGCTGCCACCGTGGAGTGCTACGCAAACTACGCCAGCAGTGGCCCGCTCACTGGCGACATCGAGATCGCCGTCAGCGTCGGCGCCGACGGTCGTGCGACGTCGGTCATCACGCCCTCCGGCATGCCGGACCGCCTGGCCGCCGCCGCGCAGTGCGTCGGCGTGCGCCTCGCGTACCAGCCGGCGTTGCAGGACGGCTTGCCCGTGCCAGGCCGCCTCACGCTGACGGTCGAGTTCCCGACGCTGCCGCAGGTGCGCGGCGAACTGCAGCGCGTG
>CAZYPM010000340.1:0-1341 GCA_964649205.1 uncultured Steroidobacteraceae bacterium | reverse complement strand
GATGAGCCGGTAGTCGAAGGCCTTGAGGCGGATGCGGATGTTCTGGCGAGCCATGGCAGTTACCTAGTGAATAGCGGTTAGCGGTTGGCGGCTAGTGGGGAGGCGCCGCGACGCGGCGCCACCAACCGCTACCCGCTGGTCATTGATCACTTGAGGATCTTGGAGACGACGCCCGCGCCCACCGTGCGTCCGCCCTCGCGGATCGCAAAGCGCAGGCCCTCTTCCATCGCGATCGGGCTGATCAGCTCGATCGTCATCTTGATGTTGTCGCCCGGCATCACCATCTCGACGCCCTCCGGCAACTCCACCGACCCCGTCACGTCCGTCGTGCGGAAGTAAAACTGCGGCCGGTACCCCTTGAAGAACGGCGTGTGACGACCGCCCTCCTCCTTCGTCAGCACGTACACCTCGCCCTCGAACTTGGTGTGCGGCGTGATGCTCCCGGGCTTCGCCAGCACCTGCCCGCGCTCCACTTCCTCGCGCTTGGTGCCACGCAGCAGCACCCCCACGTTGTCCCCCGCCTGACCCTGGTCGAGCAGCTTGCGGAACATCTCCACGCCCGTGCAGGTGGTCTTCACCGTCGGGCGCAGACCCACGATCTCCACCTCGTCGTTCACCTTCACGATCCCGCGCTCGATGCGACCGGTCACCACCGTGCCGCGCCCGGAGATCGAGAACACGTCCTCCACCGGCATCAGGAACGCACCGTCGATCGCGCGCTCCGGCACCGGGATGTAACGGTCCATCTCGTCGACCAGCTTCACCACCGAGGGCACCCCGATGTCGCTCTTGTCACCCTCCAGCGCCTTCAGCGCCGAACCGGTCACGATCGGCGTGTCGTCGCCCGGGAACTCGTACTTCGAGAGCAGCTCGCGCACCTCCATCTCGACGAGCTCCAGCAGCTCCGCGTCGTCCACCATGTCCGCCTTGTTCAGGTACACCACGATGTACGGCACGCCCACCTGGCGCGCCAGCAGGATGTGCTCGCGCGTCTGCGGCATCGGGCCATCGGCCGCCGACACCACCAGGATCGCACCGTCCATCTGCGCCGCACCCGTGATCATGTTCTTCACGTAGTCGGCGTGCCCCGGACAGTCCACGTGCGCGTAGTGCCGATGCGGGCTCTGGTACTCCACGTGCGCCGTCGAAATCGTGATGCCGCGCGCCTTCTCCTCCGGCGCCTTGTCAATCTGGTCGTAGGCCATGAACGCGCCGCCGTGCGTCTCCGCCATCACCTTCGTCAGCGCCGCCGTCAGCGTCGTCTTGCCATGGTCCACGTGACCAATCGTGCCCACGTTCACGTGCGGCTTCGTACGCGCGAATTTTTCCTTAGCCACGACC
>CAZYPM010000339.1:0-1352 GCA_964649205.1 uncultured Steroidobacteraceae bacterium | reverse complement strand
ACGCCGATGCCGGTTACGAGCGCGCCATCGCCTGCGCGCGCGAGCAGGGGCTCGACCTGCCGTCCTTGCGTTGAGCTCGGCTCAGGGCGAGACCGCGGATGTGCCCAGGACCACGTCCCACTCGACCGTCGTGGTCGTGACCCGGCCGTCGGCGCCGACCGAGTAGTAGTCGATCTTCACCTTCTTGAATACGCCGCTGACATGGTCCTGCGGCAGCGGCGCGGCCGGCAGGGTATCCAGCCGATAGTCCGTGAGGAACAGCCCCTCCGCGGTGATGCGGTAGAGCGGCCGTCCATCGCTCGCAGTGGCGTCGATCACGACGTTGGGAAATGCGCTGCCGGCGACGATCGCACGTACGAAATGCCGCGACCACGTACCGGTCGCCAGGACCAGGTCGATCGGGCCCGGGTTCGGCTTGCCGACGGTGGCGCCGCTGCCCCTGACCCACGACGTGTCGGCCTGGACCTCCCAGTCGAGGCTCGATACGCGGATCCACTTCTCGTGGCCCTTGGCGGTGGCATCGCCCTGCACGCCCGGGACCAGCATGAAGATGTCGGCACGCGCGGCCAGCGGCAATGCCGCAAGGCTCGCGGCCAGTGCCAGGACTCGAAATATCTTGATCATGGCGGCCTCGCGATTTATTTCCCGACGTTTCTGAGAAAGTCCCAGGTCGCTTTGCCGGTGCCGAGCAGGGTGCCCTGGTTCGAGTAATCGAAGTTTTCCCAGGTGAGGATCCCGCATTGCAGCGTGATGCTGGCCGTCTCCGGCGCCTCGGTCGAAGCGCTGGCGCTCGCGGTCCGAACCACGGCGTTGTCGCAGGTCAGCCGGGTGGCCAGCAACGGGTTCGAGTCATTGATGGAATACACCTGGTCGAAGACCATTTTCCTGAAGGCACCGCCGCTCGCGCCCGCCTGTCCGAAAGTCACGGTGGCGGCGCTCGTGTTCAGCACGACGACGACGCTGTTCGGGGCCGCCGTGTTCGACCGGTCGACGCTCCAACTCACGCTTAGGACGTCGAACCAGCCGCTGCGGCCCTGCACCCGCGACCGGCCCGTGAGTCCTTCCACGAACATGACGGCCGCGGCCTGCGAAACCGACGGTAGCAGCGCGAGCCCTGCGGCCAGGATCCATGCGCGGCGGTTCATGATGTCCTCCTCAGCCTGACTTAGGCATCATTGGCAGTCTGAACGACCGGGAAGGGCGGATTGGTTCAAACATGGCGGCCCTGGTACTGAAGCCTGGCGCGATCTCGCTCGCGGAACTGCGCCGGGTCGCCCGCGGGGGCGAAACGGTTGCGCTCGCCGACGGCTGGCGCAGCCCGGTCGAGGCCTCGCTCGCGGCGGTCGCGAAGC
>CAZYPM010000338.1:0-1352 GCA_964649205.1 uncultured Steroidobacteraceae bacterium | reverse complement strand
GGTCGCCGCCGACGCGGTCTCCGCCGATTCCTGCGCCGCGCGTCCGCGCGCCGGCTGCCGGCGGCGCACGTTCGCCGCCTTGCGCGGCCCGCGGCCCGCGGACTTGCGCCGCGGCTGCCCGGCCTCGTCGAGTTCGACGAACTCGTCCTCGCCGGCCGGCACCACCGGCACGGCCGACTTGCCGTCAAGCACCGCGTCCGCGATGCCCGCGGCGTAGAGCTGGATCGCCTTCATCGCGTCGTCGTTGCCGGGAATCACGTAGTCGATGCCGTCGGGGGAGCAGTTGCTGTCGACCACCGCGACCACCGGGATGCCGAGCTTGCGCGCCTCGTGCACGGCGATCTCCTCGTGGCCCACGTCCACGACGAACAGCGCATCCGGCAGCGCGTTCATGTCCTTGATGCCGCCGAGGCTGCGCATCAGCTTGTCCATTTCGCGGCGCAGCGTCTGCGCCTCCTTCTTGCTGCGCCGCTCGAGCGCGCCCGAGTCGCGCATCTCCTCGAGCTCCTGCAGCCGCTTGATCGACTGGCGGATGGTCTTGAAGTTGGTGAGCATGCCGCCCAGCCAGCGCTGGTTGACGTAGGGCATGCCACAGCGGGTCGCTTCCGCCTGCACCGCGTCGCGGGCGCTGCGCTTGGTGCCGACGAACAGCACCCGGCCGCCGTCGGCCACCACGCCGCGCACGAAGCCGGCAGCCTCGTGGTAGAGCGGCAGCGTGCGCTCCAGGTTGATGATGTGGATCTTGTTGCGCTCGCCGAAGATGAACGGCGCCATCTTCGGGTTCCAGAAGCGGGTCTGGTGTCCGAAGTGGACTCCCGCCTCCAGCATCTGCCTCATGGACAAGCTGGCCATGCAAACTCCTTTCGGGTTAGCCCTCCGCGGACCCGCATGCGGCAACCGGGCACGAGGCCCGGCACCCAGCCGCACGTGACGATCCGCGTGTGGATTTGGTTGAGAAAAAACGCCGCGCTTTATACCATCTTTGTTCCGTGGAAACAACGGGATAGCGTTCCCTGGACCCTGGATGCTGATGCAGAGCCCCAGCCGCGTTTCGATCAAGTCGCCCGCCGAGCAGCAGGCGATGCGTACGGCCGGCCGCCTGGCGGGGGACGTGCTCGACATGATCGGCCCGCGGGTGGTCGCCGGGATCACGACCGGCGAGCTCGACCGCATCTGCCACGACTACATCGTGCAGGTGCAGCGGGCCATCCCCGCGCCCTTGAATTACAAGGGTTTTCCCAAGTCCATCTGCACCTCGGTCAATCACGTCGTCTGCCATGGCATCCCGGGCGACCGGGTGCTGAAGAACGGGGACATCGTCAATGTCGACGTGATGGTCATCAAGGACGGCT
>CAZYPM010000337.1:0-1354 GCA_964649205.1 uncultured Steroidobacteraceae bacterium | reverse complement strand
CACCTCGTAGGGACCGATCGTCGGCTCGATCGACGCGTCGAGCCTCATCCAGGCGACGTCGCTCGCGTAGTAGTCGTTGGTGAACAGCGCATCCGCGCGCGATTCGAGGAAGGCCTTCAGCGTCGGCTGGCGCGTCGCCCCCGCCGCCGCGCGCAGCCGGGCCGCGAGCTCCGCGAGCTCGCCCTGGTACTCGAGGCTGTAGGGCACGGCGACGAACTTTCCCCCGGCGTCGCGGCGGATGGTGGTGAAGAAGCCGGTGGCCTCGGCTTTCGCCGCGGGTTTCAGGCCCTCGATCCAGGCTGCCACCTGCGCCTTGGTCGCGCCGGCCGGGTAGTAATTCGCGCCCTCGGGGCGCGCCGGGACGCCGGGGATGAAGGCCTCGTCCTCGTCGAGCTCGGACCAGGGCCCCTTGTTGAGCAGGAAATAATCGAGTCGCGACCTGCCCAGCAGCGTCTCGTCCTCGAGCAGTCGCAGCAGCAGCGCCTCGTTGCCGGCCCAGGCCTGGCGCAGGTAGAGCGCGTCCACCACCCGCGCGGCGCGCACCAGCTCCGCGAGCGCCTTGCGCTCGCCCGCGGGCAGGTCGCGCAGGTCCACGCGGATGTCCACCGGGGCGAAGCGCGCGGACATCGCGTTGAGGCGCTGCACCTCGGGCTGGATGCGCATGCCCTCCTGCGCGGAAGCGAGGACGGGCAGCAGCAGGAAGCCGGCGAGCCAATGTCTCATTGCGGTGCTCCGGTGATGGGCGCGGTGCGACAGGGAATTGTACCGCCAGTCTCCGGCGCCGATCAGCGGCGCTCGTCGATGACGCGCACCGCCTTGCCGCTGGAGCGCGGGATCCCGCCCGGTTCGTGCACCTCGATCACGGTGCTGACGCCGACCAGGTCCTTGATGTCGCGCCGCAGGGCGCTCGCGATCGCCTCGCAATCCGCCGCGGCGGTGTCCGGATTGCGTTCGACCAGCACGGTCAGCAGGTCGAGGTTCCCCTGCCTGCCGACCCGCAGCTGGTAATGCGGTGACAGGCCGCGCTGCTTCAGCACGCGTTCCTCGATCTGGGTCGGAAATACGTTGACGCCGCGGATGATCAGCATGTCGTCGTTGCGGCCCTTGATCCGCTCGATGCGCCGCATGCTCCGCGCCGTCGCCGGCAACAGGCGCGTGAGGTCGCGGGTCCGGTAGCGGATCACCGGCAGCGCCTCCTTGGTCAGCGTCGTGATGACCAGTTCGCCGGGCTCCCCTTCGGCCACGGGCCGGCCGGTCAGCGGATCGACGATCTCCGGATAGAAATGATCCTCCCAGATCACCGGCCCGTCCTGGGTCTCGATGCACTCGCTCGCGACGCCGGGCCCCATGACTT
>CAZYPM010000336.1:0-1356 GCA_964649205.1 uncultured Steroidobacteraceae bacterium | reverse complement strand
CCAGGCCGTCCTGCACCAGGCGCTGCGGCAGGCCCGACAGCACGGCGCGCACCGAACCGGCGGCGGCGCCCGCGTTGTCGTTCACGACAGAACTCCGCGCATGGTCATCGTGACCTGCAACCTCAGGGAGGGACCCGAATCATGAAGGGTACCCTTCCGGCCAGCAATTGTTAAATCCGCTGGAATGCTCCCATAGCGCCGCCTGCGCGCCGGTGACGCGGGTCACAATCAGGGTGATCCGGGGAGGGCGGGCAATTCGCCCGGGAAGCGGCGTTGCAGGGCATCCCAGAGCCGCGCCGCTTCCGGCTCCCGGTCGGGTTCCGGGCGGGCTGCCAGGGGGCGCGGCATGGGGTCGTGGCGGCTCGTGACGAGGTAACGCTGGCCATGGCCCGCGGCATCGGGCACTGCGACCAGCAGCGTCTCGCCGGAAATCGCCGCGCGTTGCTTGCGCTCGACCAGACCCGGCAGCCGCTGCGCGCGCAGCTGCACCCAGCCCGACTTCGGGTCCACTTCGTAGTAGCCGGCGGCTTCCGCCGCGACCTCATGGGCCTCGTAACGGCCGGCGAGCACCGACGGCGTATTGAAGTCGGTCTCGGTGAAGCGAATCCGGTCCGCCATCGCGGCTGGCGATTCCGTTCCCAGAAGGTATGGAAGCAGCGAGAGGCCGTCGACATCGCGTGGCGCCCGGCCCGTGATCAGTTGCTCGAGCGTCGGTCGCAGGTCCTCGAGTGAGACCGGCCAGTCATGCGCCGCAGGCGTGCCAGGCAGGACCGCGCGCCCGTATGCGCGCATGGCCAGCAGGACCGAGTACTGGTGCGGGCTCAGCGCGCTGGTGCCGTGGCCCCAGAGTGTGTTCCAGATCTCCTCGGGCGTTCCGGTCCCGCGGATCATCGAGTCCGTGTCCGCACCCAGCGCTTCGCCGTGGTCTGACAACAGCACGACGACGGCATTGTCGAGGACACCCTTGCCCTCGAGCATCGCCATGACCTCGGCGAACTGCGTGTCGACCGTGGCGATCGCGCGGCCATAGGCCTCGCGGTACGCATTCGGCTGGCGAGGAACCGGCTGGCCGGCCCAGGCGTAGGGCCAGTGCGCGAGGGTCAGGTGGATCACCAGCAACGAAGGGCCATCGATCCGTATCTCCTTCTGCAGGCGGGCCACGAACTGCTCCGGTTCATAGGTCACGTGCGCGGCCCGGTTCGCATGGTTCGCGGGGAACAGCCACCGGCCGATGGCCGTCGCGGCGACCAGATTGACGACCGGCATGTCACCGGCATAGCCGAGCAGGAAGTCGATGGCGCCGGCCGGTGGCGTGATCAGCTGCTGGAAGCCGAAGGACTCGTCGAAATTGGCGAA
>CAZYPM010000335.1:0-1359 GCA_964649205.1 uncultured Steroidobacteraceae bacterium | reverse complement strand
CGCGCCGCGCGCAGTTCCCCGCCCGGCAGCGCGGCAATCGCGCCGCCGGGCGCGGCCAGCGCCGCGCGCGCCAGCACGGCCCGGGCTTCCGGGCTGCCGTTGACCGGCACGTAGACCGCGGGACCCGCGACCCGCGCCGCGCCGCGCTCGGCGCTGGATTGCCAGCGCGCACGTCCGCGCTCGAGGCTGAAGCGCTCGTCGAGCACCGCGCCGAAGGTGGACCTGCCGGTCAGGCGGTAGCGCCGGAAGCCGCCGTCCGGCGCCGCCGTGAATGTTTCCTCGAGGTCCGGCCCGCGGCCGTTGTCGCGGTGCGAGTAGGAGACCCGCACCGTGCCGTCGTCGCCGATCATCGTGGTCTGGGCGCCGGACCTGGCGCCGGAATGCAGCACCGTGTATTCGAGCGTGTCGGCGTGGGCCGCGCAGGTGAACGCCAGCGCGCCGATCAGGGCGATGCGTCTCATGAGGCTCCCGTTCAGTGCTGCTGCGACGCCAGGATCGAGCGGATCTGGTCATCGTACCCGGTCAGCTGCCAGCGGATCAGCGAAACCGGGATCATGCCCGCGCCATTCACCTCGTCAAAGAAGCGGCGCATCGAGAAATCGGCGCCGAGCTGGTCCGACCGCTCGCGGATCAGGTCCTCGAGCAGCTGCTTGCCGGTGACGTAGCTGGTGCCGTAGCCGGGCTGGCGCAGGTAGAGCTGCTGCTCGAAGCCGAGCAGGTCGAGGTCCGGGCGCATCCAGCCGCGCGGCGTCCACTTCACCTGGAAGGCCTTGGCCTCGGCCAGGTCGAACTGGTTGTCGTGGGCGTACAGCGAGGCCAGCCCGCGCGCCGCGCGCTGGGCCAGCATGACCCAGACGATCTCCCGCGCCCGCGGCTGGTCGTCGTACAGGCCCGCATGGAGCATGAACTCCTCCATCGCGGTCGCCATGCCCTCGGCGCGGCTGTCCCAGATGTTGTAGAGCAGCGCATGGCTGCGGATGGGGCTCGGGTGCGGCTCGTCGCGCATGCGCGCGAGGTCCCACCAGTGATAGAAATGCGTGTAGAGCGTGAGCGGCTCGTAGTGCGTCGCGATGGCGAAGAAATTGCGCGTCTCGATCGGCGTGTAGCTTCCGATCTTGGCGCGCAGCGCCGGGTCCATGTTGTCGCGCATCGGGTAGAGGTCGCGCTCCGCCAGGAACCGGAGGAAGCGCGTGACCGCCTCGTGGCCACGGCGCTGGTATTCCTCGGGCGACTGGATCACCGGCAGTTCCGGCAGGCCGCGGTTGCGCTCCTCCTCGAGCTTGAGGGCGGCGTGGCTGCGCGCGAGCTCGCGCTTGAGCAGCTCCACCTCCTCCTCCCAGGTCATGGGCACCAGGTGGA
>CAZYPM010000334.1:0-1361 GCA_964649205.1 uncultured Steroidobacteraceae bacterium | reverse complement strand
GCTTGCGCAGTGCGTGCAAGCAGCGCCGCGCACGCCAGCGTCAGGATGACAGCGATCGGGGCCATGCCGCGCGAGACGATGAGCACGCTTCCATACTAGAGCAGTTTCCGGCTGCGCCGGAATGCGGCGTAGAGTCTTTGCCTCTCGCGCGGCGTGAGGACGCCGGTGAACGGCGTCGTGTGCCGCAATCGTACCGCGGCCTCGCTCTGTTCGGTCATGAGCGCTGCGATCTCCGGCCACGGCCGGGCGAGCACTTTGCGCCATTGCCGGATCACGTCGCCCGCCTGGCCGCTGCCGCGCTGCCGCCACGACGCCAGCCTGCGGTGCGCGACTTCGAGCAAGTCCGGATCGTCCTCGATCTTGCGTGCCGCCAGCACGTGCAGCGCCAGCGCCCTTGCCTCGATCAGGCGCAAGTCGAGCGGGGGCGGGCAGACGATACGGACGCGCCTGACCCAGGTCACGACCGGCTTCAGGCCGGCCGCGCGCCGACGTTCGCGCATGCGCCGCATCCGCTCGGCGGCGGACATCGCGCCTGGTTTGGGCTGTCGGCTGAAGATCGTTCCTTGCCGCCGCACATTCGCAACGTAGGGCATGACGCGAAGCGGCACGACTGGTTCTGGCGGCGGGTTCACGGAGATTCTCGTCGCCGGGCGTGCGCGATGTATGTGCCGGAGGGTTTCCGGCGGCGGCCTTCTGGCGTCACGCGTTACGTTTGTATCCGTAACGCGTGACGTCGGCGGGCGCGTAACGCGTTTCGCTTGCGCTCGTAACGCATTACGCCCAGGGGATGCAAATAAGTGGATATGACCCCGTAGGCTCCCATAGGGGAGGCGTCGTTCGCCAAGCCGCCGCGCCGCGGCACCCCGACCGTTGCCTGACGTGGCTGCTTGTCGGATACTCCCCCGGAAACCGGAGGCATAGGTGCTCGCCACTCGCCGTTTGGGGCTCGTCGTCCGCCTGCTCTCGGCCGCGCTGCTCATCGGGCAGATCGGTGCCGCGGCGCACGCCTACTCGCACCTCTCTGACGACACGAAAAGCCGGCCGGACACGACGCAGATCTGCGGCGCCTGCATGTCCTTCGCGCCACTCGCGAGCGCCGTCGGCGGCCCGACGACGACCCTGCAGATTGAGCACTGCGGCTCCGAAGCCGCGGTCCCGGCGGCCACGGCCGCCGTCGCGCTGGATCCCCATTACCCCGCATATCGGTCCCGCGCACCACCCGCCATCCTCTGACCGTGCAATGACCGTGCGGCCGCGCCCAGGCGCGGCCGGGTCCGTTGACGTTGGAGGAGGGTTTCTCGATGACGAGTCTCAGATACGTTGCGGCGTCACTGACGCTTGCAGGCGCACTGCTGCCTGCG
>CAZYPM010000333.1:0-1365 GCA_964649205.1 uncultured Steroidobacteraceae bacterium | reverse complement strand
TTCAGGTAGTGCACCGGCGTCCAGTCGAAGCGTGAGAAGCGGCCGTTGATCTGCGACTTCGCCGCTTCGACTTCCTGGCGGAATTCCCGGTACGACTTGAGCTGGCCGCGGCTGACCGGAGCGATCTGCAGGTAGATCACCTGGCCGTGCGCCTCGGGGTGATGCTCGAGGTAGCGGCCGAACGCCGACATGCGGCGCAGCAGCCCCTTGCTGTAGTCAAGGCGGTCCACGCCGATGACCTGGTCGCGGCCGGCCAGGGCTGCCCGCATCCGGGCGAAGTCCTGTTCGCCGGGCCGCGTGAACGCGAAGCGGTGGAACTGGTCGACATCGATGCCGATCGGGAATGCGCCGGCCCGCGCCTCGCGGCCGAATGCGCCGACGGTGCCGGCGCGCGCGCTGCCGCGCGCGGAGCGCCGGATGTGGTCCTGGAATCGGGCGAGGTCCTCGTCGGTCTGGAACCCGAGCAGGTCGTAATCGAACAGTGCGCGCACCAGCAGCTCGTGGTGCGGCAGCGTGGACAGGATCTCGGTCGGCGGAAACGGCGTGTGCAGGAAGAAGCCGATGCGGTGGCGCACCCCCAGCTTGCGCAGCTCGGACGCCAGCGGGAACAGGTGGAAGTCGTGCACCCAGACCAGGTCGTTCGGGCGCAGCAGGCGCGCGAGCGTCTGCGCGAACGCGCGATTGACGCGGCGGTAGGTCTCGAGGTCGCGCTCGCGGTACTGCGTGAGGTCGATGCGGAAGTGCACCAGCGGCCACAGGCAGGCGTTGGAGAACCCGTTGTAGTAGCCGTCGAAGTCGTGCTGCGTCAGGTCGACCGTCGCCAGCGTGATGCCGTCCACGCGCTCGCGGTGCAGCCGGCCGCGGCCGCGCGCGACCGTGCGGCCGCTCCAGCCGAACCACAGCCCGCCGCTCTCGCGCAGCGCGTCCACGATGCCGACCGCAAGCCCGCCGGCGGCGGCCACGCCCTTCACCGGGCCGACGCGGTTCGAGACGGCGACCAGGCGGCGCTGGTTCTTCAGACGACCTCCTCCCAGCCGCCGGACAGGCGGGTCGCCGCGTTGATGATGCCGACCAGCGAGTAGGTCTGGGGGTAGTTGCCCCAGAGCTCGTGCGTCATGGTGTCGATGTCCTCGGACAGCAGGCCGAGCGTGCTACGGCAGGCGAGCATGTGCTCGAACAGCTCGCGCGCCTCGGGCTCGCGGCCGACCCGGGCCAGCGCGTCGATGTACCAGAACGTGCAGATGTTGAAGGCCGTGGTCGGCTCGCCGAAATCGTCGGCGGCCGCGTAGCGGAACAGGTGCCGGCCTCGACGCAGCCGGCGCTCGATCTCGGCCACGGTCCCGGCGAAACGCGGATCGCCCGGCG
>CAZYPM010000332.1:0-1365 GCA_964649205.1 uncultured Steroidobacteraceae bacterium | reverse complement strand
TTCAGGTAGTGCACCGGCGTCCAGTCGAAGCGTGAGAAGCGGCCGTTGATCTGCGCCTTGGCGGCCTCCACCTCGTGGCGGAACTCGCGGTACGACCTGAGTTGCCCGCGGCTGACCGGCGCGACCTGCAGGTAGATCACGCGGCCGTGCGCCTCGGGGTGCTGTTCCAGGTAGCGGTCGAACGCCGCCATGCGGCGCAGCAGGCCCTTGCTGTAGTCGAGCCGGTCCACACCGATGATCTGGTCGCGTCCGGCCAATGCCGCGCGCATGCGCGCGAAATCCTGGTCCCCGGGCCGCGTAAACGCGAAGCGGTGCACCTGCTCGACGTCGATGCCGATCGGGAAGGTGCCGGCGCGGACTTCGCGGCCGAACGCGCTGACGGTCCCGCCGCGAGCGCTGCCGCGCGCCGCCCGGCGGACGTGGTCCTGGAACCTGCCGAGGTCGTCGTCGGTCTGGAGGCCCAGTAGGTCGTAGTCGAACAGCGCGCGCACCAGCGGCTCGTGGTGCGGCAGCGTCGAGAGGATCTCCGTCGGCGGGAATGGCGTGTGGAGGAAGAAGCCGATCCGGTTGCGCGCGCCCAGCCGGCGCAGCTCCGAGGCCAGCGGAATCAGGTGGAAGTCGTGGACCCAGACCAGGTCCGTCGGCCGCAGCATGCGCGCGAGCGCCGTGGCAAAACGGCGGTTGATGCGCCGGTAGGCCTCGAGATCGGCGTGATGGTACTGCGTCAGGTCGATGCGGAAATGCAGCAGCGGCCACAGGCAGCCATTCGAGAAATTGTTGTAGTACCTCTCGAAGTCCTGTTGCGGCAGGTCGAGCGTCGCGAGCACCATGCCGTCCGCGCGTTCGCGGTGAAGCCTTGCCTTGCCCGCCGCGACCGTCCGCCCGCTCCAGCCGAACCAGAGTCCGCCGCTCTCGCGCAGCGCGTCCACGATGCCGACCGCGAGGCCGCCCACCGACGCGACGCCCCGCAGCGGGCCGACGCGGTTCGAAACGGCAACCAGGCGCCGCGCCCGCTTCAGACGACCTCCTCCCAGCCGCCCGACAGGCGCGTGGCTGCGTTGATGATGCCGACCAGCGAGTAGGTCTGCGGAAAGTTGCCCCAGAGCTCGTGCGTCGCCGTATCGATGTCCTCTGACAGCAGGCCGAGCGTGCTGCGGCAGGCGAGCATATGCTCGAACAGCTCGCGCGCCTCGGCCTCGCGGCCGAGCCGCGCCAGCGCGTCGATGTACCAGAACGTGCAGATGTTGAAGGCGGTGGTCGGCTCGCCGAAATCGTCGGCGGCCGCGTAGCGGAACAGGTGGCGGCCGCGGCGCAGCCGGCGCTCGATCTCGGCCACGGTCCCGGCGAAACGCGGATCGCCCGGCG
>CAZYPM010000331.1:0-1379 GCA_964649205.1 uncultured Steroidobacteraceae bacterium | reverse complement strand
GTTCGCTGAGCGGAAAATGGATGTTGCCGCGCAGCGTCCACAGCTGCGCGAGCAGTGCCGGGCGATCCTGGCCGGAGAGCAGCGCCTCGGCGCGCGCCAGCGCCGCCAGCGCCTCGTCGTAGCGGTCCACGATCCTGAGCGCATTCGCGAGCCCCATGCGAGCGCGCACCTCGGTGAGCGCGTCGGGCCGCAGGTCCACCACCTCGCGGAAGGTCGCGATCGCGTCGTGCGTGTGGCCGGTGCGCGTCTGCAGCTCGCCGAGCAGGCAGCGCGCGGCGCAGAAATCCGCCGGATCGCGCGCGAGCGCCGAGGCGCGCCCCGCGAACTCCAGCGCGCGGTCGAGCCGGAACGCGTCGGCCTCGGCGATGGCCGCCTCGATGCAGGCGCGCGGCGCCGCCGGATCGCCGCCTTCCGCCAGGTGCCCGGCCCGCAGCCCCGCGTCGCGACCGGCGTACCAGGCGCCCGCGCGCGCATGCAGCTCGCGCCGCGTGGACTTCAGGATGGAGGCATACACCGCCTCGCGCAGCAGCGCATGCGTGAAGGCGACCTCGCCGCCCTCGACCGCGAGCATGCCGGCATCCACCAGCGCGTCCGGCGCGACGCCGTCCGCAAGCGCGGCGAGCGCCTCGCGCGGGAATCGCAGGCCGAGCACCGAGGCCGCGAGCAGCAGCTGCCGGTCACGCGCCGGGAGCCGCTCCATGCGCGCGAGCACCAGCGCCTGCACCGAGCCCGGCAGCGAGCGCTCGCCCGCTTCCGCGGCCCGCAGCAGCTGGTCGAGGAACAGCGGATGGCCCTGGGCGCGGCCGATGCAGTCGGCGACCACGTCCTCGGGCACGCCCGGGTGCGCGGCCGCGATCTCCAGCGCCTCGTCGTCCGAGAGCGGCGCGAGGTCGAGCGTCGTCAGCGGACAGCCGCGCGCCCGCGCGCGCCAGGCGGCGTCGATCGGGTCCTCGTCTGGGCGCACGGACATGACGAGCAGCGCGCGCTGCGCCGCGACCGAGGCCGCGAGCTCCCCGAGGCGCGCGGCTTCCTCGCCGCCGGCGTAATGCAGGTCCTCGATCATGAGCAGGATCGGCGCCTCGGCGCAGGCAGCCTCGATCATGCGCCGCAGCGCATCCAGCCGGCCGCGCTCCAGGGTCTGCGCGTCGACGTTGCGCTCGATCGAGGCCTGGCCGGGCGACAGCGGCGCGCCGGCGAGCCCGCTCGCGTGCAGGATGCTGTCGGCGGGCAGGCGGCCGTCCGCGATCGCCTGCTGCACGGCGCGCCCGCGTTCCTCGGGCGACGCATCGGCGCGAAGTCCGAGCAGGCTCGCAAACAGCGTCGCCAGCGGCCGGCGCGCCTTGACCTGGCCGAAGTCGAGCACCTGCACGCGATGGCAG
>CAZYPM010000330.1:0-1387 GCA_964649205.1 uncultured Steroidobacteraceae bacterium | reverse complement strand
GCGCCGCCGCCGCCCTCGACGAAGAAGTTGATCACTTCGTGCCGGAACGCCTCCGGCGCCACGTCGCGCAGCTTGTAGTCGACGACGTGGTCGAACTGGCGCGCGAACAGGCCGTGGATGAAGGGGGACCAGCTGTGGCCGACCGGATGGCCGAACAGCACGTAACGTCCCGGGCCCGTCTGCACCGACATCGCTTCAGCCCTCGCGCAACCAGGCGGCTGCGCGCCCGGCGTAGTAGGTCAGTATGCCGTCGGCGCCGGCGCGCTTGATGCAAGCGAGGCTCTCGAGCACGGCTTTGCGCTCGTCGAGCCAGCCGTTCCCGGCTGCCGCCGCAAGCATGGCGTACTCGCCGCTCACCTGGTACACGAAGGTCGGCACGCCGAAGGCGTCCTTCACGCGCCGCACGATGTCGAGGTAGGGCAGGCCCGGCTTCACCATCACCATGTCGGCGCCTTCCTCGATGTCGAGCGCGACCTCGCGCAGCGCCTCGTCGCTGTTGCCCGGGTCCATCTGGTAGTTCGCCTTGTCGGACTTTCCGAGCGAGCCGGCGGAACCGACCGCGTCGCGGAACGGTCCGTAGAAGCTCGAGGCGTACTTGGCCGAATAGGCGAGGATGCGGGTGTTGTGGTGACCGCCCTTCTCGAGCGCGGCGCGGATCGCGCCGATGCGCCCGTCCATCATGTCGGATGGCGCGACCACGTCGGCGCCGGCTTCGGCCTGCGAGACGGCCTGCTTCACCAGCGCATCCACGGTGACGTCGTTCACGACGTAGCCGGCCTCGTCGATGATCCCGTCCTGCCCGTGGGTGGTGAACGGGTCGAGAGCGACGTCGGTGATGACGCCGAGTTCCGGCACGGCCTTCTTGAGGGCGCGCACCGCGCGCTGCACCAGCCCCTCGGGGTTCCAGGCCTCGCGCCCGTCGGCGCTCTTGGCCTTCGGGTCCGGGACCGGGAACAGCGCGATGGCGGGGATGCCCGCCTGCGCCAGACGGCCGGCCTCCGCCACCAGCAGGTCCACGGACAGGCGCTCGATGCCCGGCATGGAGGCCACCCCCTCGCGCTTGCCGGACCCCTCGATCACGAACAGCGGCTGGATCAGGTCGTCGGCGGAAAGCCGGGTCTCGCGCGCGAGGCGCCGGGAAAAGGCGTCGCGGCGCATGCGGCGCATGCGGGTGCCCGGAAACCTGCCAGTCGTGCGCGGGGCCATGCGGCTCCTGACCCGGGTGTCCCTGGGGTAAAGTCGCCTGCTCCGGGCCGGAAATAACGAGCGACTATGGCCGGTCTTTATACATGAACCGCGGCGACCCCGAAACGGACGCGCGTCGGCGGTTCGGCACGCTGTGCGAGAGCCTGCGGCCGGACCTGCTGCGATTCGCCTTCTGGCTGGG
>CAZYPM010000329.1:0-1391 GCA_964649205.1 uncultured Steroidobacteraceae bacterium | reverse complement strand
TCTTCCTCTTTCCGGTGGTCTGGTGTTTCTGCTTGACGAATTCCTCGAGGGCCGCGAGCTTCCCGGTCCAGAAGCGGCGGTACTCGTCGATCCATTCCGCGGCCTCGGCGAGCGGCTTCGCGTTCAGCGAGATCGGGAAATCGGCGGCGATCTCGGTCACGCGCGCGATAGTTCAGGCATCCGCCGGCGTCAACTACCCGGCGGCGCGCAGGGCGCTGGCGATGGCCTCCGCCGCCTGCGCGGGCGTCATGCGATCCGTCTCGACGCGTAGCAGCGGTTCCGGCAGCGGCGGGAACTCGAACCCGCCGTCGCGTTCGATCTGCTCGTAGAGCCTGCGGTCCGTGAGCTTGCCGAATGCCGCGCGGCTCTCGTTGCCGAGCCGCTCGAGGATCGTATCGCGCGGGGCCGCGAGTTCCACGTACAGCACCTTCCCGCCTGCGGATTCAACGGCAGCCTGCAGTTGCGGGATCAGCGCCGGGTCCACCGTGGCTTCCGGGTGGAAGGTGAAGATGAACGAGCGCCCGGCATCGGCCGCTGCCTCGAACGCGGCGAGCCAGAGCCGTGCGCGCAGCGCCACGAACCCGGGGCTGCCGAACGGGAAGAGGGCGGTCACCAGGTCCACCGTCAGGTGATTGTGAAACAGCGGCAACCCGGTCCGCTCGGCCAGCAGCTTGCCGATCGTGTGCTTGCCGCTGGCGGCGGGGCCGTGGAGGAAGACGACGAACATGGGGGAAGGGTATCGGAACCGCGGCCTGCGGTAAGTGCGTATTACGCCAGCATCGGCCTTGGTGGGTATGATTTCCGCCGTTCAGGGCTGGTGCCCGGGGGGAAATCGCCATGATGAGGATGCCGGTGCTCGTGCTCGCCCTCCTGCTTCCCTGGTCTGCGTTCGCCGAGGAGGATCGCGACAGGCAGGAGATCAACCGCTACGTGCTGACCGAGGCGACGCTCTCGAAATATGCCAGCGCGGTCGAGAAGCTGCGGCCGCTCGCCAGCCAGGTCGCCTCATGCGAGGAGAGCGAGGGCGTCGAATCCATCCACGACATGGTGACGCGCATGGACCGGAACCCCGCGATCAAGGGGGCGATCCAGTCCGCCGGGCTGACGACGCGCGAGTACGTGGTGTTCAGCCTGGGCGTGTTCCAGGCCGGCATGGCAGCCTGGGCGCTGGACCAGCCCGGCGGCACGCTGCCGCCCGGGTTCCAGAAGAAGAACGTCGATTTCTACAATGCGCACAAGGCGGCCATCGAGGCGATCCAGCCGCTGGACGAAAGCGCCTGCGACGAGCTCGCGGAAGAAGAAGAGCCGGTGGAGGAGTAAACACGCTCCTCAGGGTGGAGCGAAATACTTCGCTGCCGCCAGGCGGCCGATGCGCCGGCCCATTTCCGCGC
>CAZYPM010000328.1:0-1391 GCA_964649205.1 uncultured Steroidobacteraceae bacterium | reverse complement strand
AAGAGCAAGAAGGAGCGCATCGGCCGCCTGCTGCAGATGCACGCGAACGAGCGCGAGGAGATCAAGGAAGTCCGCGCCGGCGACATCGCCGCGGCCGTGGGCCTCAAGGACGTCACCACCGGCGACACGCTGTGCGACCCGGACGACGTCATCGTGCTCGAGAAGATGGAATTCCCGGACCCGGTGATCTCGGTCGCGGTCGAGCCGAAGACCAAGGCCGACCAGGAAAAGATGGGCATCGCGCTGCAGCGCCTGGCCAAGGAGGACCCGTCGTTCCGCGTGTCCAGCGACGCCGAGTCCGGCCAGACCATCATCTCCGGCATGGGCGAGCTGCACCTCGAGATCATCGTCGACCGCATGAAGCGCGAATTCAAGGTCGACGCCAGCGTCGGCAAGCCGCAGGTGGCGTACCGCGAGACGATCCGCAGGTCGGTCGAGCAGGAAGGCCGCTTCGTGCGCCAGTCCGGCGGCCGCGGCCAGTACGGTCACGTCTGGATCCGCCTCGAGCCGCTCGAGGAGGGCAAGGGCTACGAGTTCGTCAACGAGATCGTGGGCGGCGTGATCCCGCGCGAGTACATCCCGGCCGTGGACAAGGGCATCAAGGAAGCGCTGCAGTCCGGCGTGATCGCCGGCTTCCCGGTGGTGGACGTCAAGGTCGCGCTGTTCGACGGCTCGTACCACGACGTGGACTCGAGCGAGATGGCGTTCAAGATCGCGGGCAGCATGGCGTTCAAGGAAGGCTTTGCCAAGGCGAAGCCGGTGCTGCTGGAGCCGATCATGAGCGTCGAGGTCGTGACGCCGGAGGAGTACTCCGGCGACGTGATCGGCGACCTGAACCGCCGCCGCGGCCAGATCACCGGCATGGACGAGTCGCCGTCCGGCAAGGTGGTGACGGCCGAGGTGCCGCTGTCGGAGATGTTCGGGTACGCGACCACGGTCCGCTCGATGAGCCAGGGCCGCGCCACGTTCACGATGGAATTCAAGAAGTACGTCGAGGTGCCGAACAACGTCGCCGAGACGGTCCTGAAGAAAGCCTCCTGAGGAAAAGACGATGGCCAAGGAAAAATTCGTACGCAGCAAGCCGCACGTGAACGTGGGG
Source organism: uncultured Steroidobacteraceae bacterium (assembly GCA_964649205.1). GTDB lineage: Bacteria > Pseudomonadota > Gammaproteobacteria > Steroidobacterales > Steroidobacteraceae > SCUD01. The sequence continues at coordinate 292 of CAZYPM010000328.1, read as the reverse complement.
ACGATTGGTCACGTGGACCATGGCAAGACGACGCTGACGGCGGCGTTGACCAAGGTGATGGCGGAGAAGCACGGGGGCGAGTTCCGGGCCTACGACCAGATTGACAAGGCGCCGGAGGAGAAGGCGCGCGGGATCACGATTGCGACGGCGCACGTGGAGTACCAGTCGGACCAGCGGCATTACGCGCATGTCGACTGTCCGGGGCATGCGGACTACGTGAAGAACATGATCACGGGCGCGGCGCAGATGGACGGTGCGATCCTGGTGGTGTCGGCGGCGGACGGGCCGATGC
>CAZYPM010000327.1:0-1394 GCA_964649205.1 uncultured Steroidobacteraceae bacterium | reverse complement strand
CCGCCAACGCCGCAGACCTGCCCATGTGCATGCCGGAACTCCCCTGCCCGCGGCGCAGGCTGTTCGCCCACCGTGCGCGGATTCGGGGATAATAACCGAACGATGAGAGCCGCAATCCTCCTGGGATTCTGGACCCTGCTGGCGGCGGCGCCGGCTGCCCTCGCAGAGGACGGAGACGAACCGATGATCGCGATCGCCATCCACGGCGGCGCCGGCGTGATCAGCCGCGCCACGATGACGCCCGAAAACGAGCGCGCCTACCGCGCCGACCTCGAGCGCGCGCTGGACGCCGGTTACGGGGTGCTCGAGCAAGGCGGCAGCAGCCTCGACGCGATCGTCGCCGCGGTGAAGATCCTCGAGGACTCGCCGTACTTCAATGCCGGCAAGGGCGCAGTGTTCAGCCATGCCGGCATCAACGAGCTGGACGCCGCCATCATGGACGGCGCGACGCAGAAGGCCGGCGCCGTCGCCGGCGTTCGCCACATCCGCAACCCGATCGAGCTCGCCCGCATGGTCATGGAGCGCACGCCGCACGTGCTGCTCGCCGGCGAGGGCGCGGAGGAATTCGCGCTGGAACAGGGAGTGACCCTGGTGCCCGGCAGCTACTTCCACACCGAGCGCCGCTGGAAGCAGCTCGAGGAGGCGCAGCGCACCGATCGCGTCGCGAATGCCACCGAGGACACCGACTATTTTGGCACCGTCGGCGCCGTCGCCCGCGACCGCAACGGCAACCTGGCCGCCGCGACTTCCACCGGCGGCATGACCAACAAGCGCTGGGGACGCATCGGCGACTCGCCGATCATCGGCGCGGGCACCTATGCCGACAACGCGACCTGCGCGGTGTCGGCGACCGGCAGCGGCGAGTACTTCATCCGCGCGGTGGTCGCGCACGAGATCTGCGCGCGCGTGCGCCTCTCGGGCGTCAGCGCCGCCGCGGCGGCGAAAGACGTCGTCCACGGCCGCCTCAAGGAAATCGGCGGCGACGGCGGCGTGATCGTGGTGGACAAGGACGGCGCGCTGTCGCTCGAGTTCAACACCGAGGGCATGTTCAGGGCGGCGCGCGACTCGCGCGGCCGGCGCGAGGTCGCGATCTACTGACCGCTGCCGGCCCCGCCGCCCTCGAACATGCGGCGGTGGAAATAGCCGGTCTTCATCTGCTCGTACTCCGGGCCCGCGGCCCGGGCCTGGTCGCGCCCGCCGTCCTTGGCGGCGTACAGCGCCTGGTCCGCCGCCTGCAGCAGTCCGGCGGCGCTCCTGCCCTTTTCCGGCTGCACGCAGGCGATGCCGATGCTGATGGTGAGCACGCCGCCCGAGACCGAGTCCTGGTGCACGATGCCGAGCCCGCGCACCTCGCGCAGGATCTCGTCCGCGACCCGCAGCGCGTGCTCGCGGTT
>CAZYPM010000326.1:0-1409 GCA_964649205.1 uncultured Steroidobacteraceae bacterium | reverse complement strand
GCTCGGCAAGACCAACATGGACGAGTTCGCGATGGGCTCGTCGAACGAGACCAGCTACTTCGGGCCGGTGCGCAATCCCTGGGACGGCAGCAAGGTGCCGGGCGGCTCCTCCGGCGGTTCGGCGGCGGCGGTCGCGGCGCGGCTCGCGCCGGTCGCCACCGGCACCGACACCGGCGGATCGATCCGCCAGCCCGCGGCGCTCACCGGGCTGACGGGGCTGAAGCCGACCTACGGCCGCGTCTCGCGCTACGGGATGATCGCGTTCGCGTCCAGCCTCGACCAGGCCGGCGTGCTGGCGCAGTCGGCCGAGGACGCGGCGCTCGTGCTCGCGGCGATGGCCGGCTTCGACGCGCGCGATTCCACCAGCGTGGACGCGCCGGTGCCCGATTACGCGGCCTCGCTCGCCCGTCCGGTCAAGGGCCTGCGGATCGGCATCATCCGCGAGTTCTTCGGCGCAGGGCTGGAAGCCGGCACCGGCGCCGCGGTGCGCGCCGCGCTCGACGGCTTCCGCGCGATGGGAGCGGAGCTGACCGAGGTCAGCCTGCCGAACCTGCCGCTGTCGGTGCCGACCTACTACGTGGTCGCGCCCGCGGAATGCTCCTCCAACCTCTCGCGCTACGACGGCGTGCGCTTCGGCCACCGCTGCCGCGAGCCGAAGGACCTGATGGACCTCTACCGGCGCACCCGCGGCGAAGGCTTCGGCGCCGAGGTCAAGCGGCGCATCATGACCGGCACCTATGTGCTGTCGGCCGGCTACTACGACGCCTATTACCTGAAGGCGCAGAAGGTCCGCAGCCTCATCAACGAGGACTTCCGGCGCGCGTTCTCGCAGGTGGACGTACTCATGGGGCCGACCACGCCGACGCCCGCATTCCCGCTCGGCGCCAAGACCAGCGACCCGATCACGATGTACCTGAACGACATCTACACGATCGGCGCCAATCTCGCGGGATTGCCCGCGATCTCCGTGCCCTGCGGCCTGGTGGACGGACTGCCGGTCGGGCTGCAGATCATCGGGCCGCACTTCTCGGAAGACCGCCTGCTCGCCGCCGCCCATGCCTGGCAGCGCGAGACCGACTGGCACCGGCGCCTGCCGCCGCTGTACGCCTGAGGCGCCCATGGCGACCGAGTGGGAAACCGTCATCGGCCTGGAGATCCACGCGCAGCTGGCGACGCGCTCCAAGATCTTCTCGGGCTCCGCCACCGCCTACGGCGCGCTGCCGAACGTGCAGGCAAACCTCGTGGACCTCGGCTATCCGGGCGTGCTGCCGGTGCTGAACCGCGAGGCCGTGCGCATGGCGGCGAAGTTCGGCCTCGCGATCAATGCGACGGTCGCGCGCCGTTCGGTGTTCGCGCGCAAGAACTACTTCTACCCGGACCTGCCGAAGGGCTACCAGATCAGCCAGTAC
>CAZYPM010000325.1:0-1411 GCA_964649205.1 uncultured Steroidobacteraceae bacterium | reverse complement strand
CACGCCGGGGCGGCCGAGGATGAGCAGGCTCTTGCCATCCTGGATCAGGTCTTCGATGATGTCAATCGTGCCGTAGACGGCGCGGCCGACGCGCAGGGTCAGGCCAACTACATCGCCGCGGCGGTTGCGGATGGCCGAGATGCGGTGCAGGCTGCGCTCGATGCCGGCGCGGTTGTCTTCGTCAAAGTCACGCAGGCGCTGGACGACATAGTCAATATCGTCTTTGTTGATCTCGCGTTCCAGCAGCACGACTTCTTCGTTGACCAGGCGCGTGGTCGGAACCCGCCCGAGGTCCAGAATGATCTCAAGCAGGTCAGAGCTGTTGTTGTGTTCGCGCACGGCGGCCTGCACATCAGGCGGCAGTACGCCGAGCAAAGCGTCAAGGTCGTCAGTGATTTGGCGTCTTGTCATTTTTCATCCATGGTTGCAGTGGGGCGCACAGGGTATTGGATGGTGGACGCTTCCACCCCGGCCGCCTTGGCAATCTTTTGCAGGTCTTTTACTTTTATGGGGTGCACCATGCGGCGCACCAACACGGCCTGGCGCGGGCCAGGCTGGGCATCCAAGCCTTCGAGCACGGGCTCCAGCCAATCCTGGTGAGCACGCACGCATACATACACCGGGCGGCTGGGCCGCGGGCGCAAGCGCAGTATGAGCGCCATCAGGCGGTCGGCCAAGGCATGCCCGGGCTCAATCAGCAGCTGAACCCAGATGCCCTGTGGGCCGCGCTGCACATCTGCAAAGGCAGCCAGCTGACCGCCCTCATACAACACAAAACTGTCGCGGGTATCGGCGGAGCCGCAATCCAAGTGCTGTAACTGCACTGGGATCAACCGGTTACGCAATAAGCCTGCAGCCAGCGCGTGGCGGCTGAGATACGGCTGCCAAAGCAGGTTGTCGTAGCCGGCCTGCGGCGTGCGGGTGAGCCGCCAAACGCGCTGGTGGCCTTGCACACTTAACCCGGCTTGCTGCAGCGCGGCATTGGCGGCGCTGTGTTCATCAAGCTCGGCAAAGATGCCCTGCACGCCGTGTGGGCCGAGCTGCTTGAGCATGTATTCAATGAGGCCGGTAAGCACGCCAGCGTTGGCGGCCGCCTGCGGCGCCAGAAATACCAGCGCCGCCAGCGAGCGGCCAGCAAAGCGCTGCGCCTGTAAGACCAGGCCTTCGTCAGTGCTGATGGCAGTATGAATCCCAGTGAAGGAACACAGCGGCGCCAGCAAGGCACGGCGGGTTAAGGCCGCCGTGCCGCGAGTGAGCACGGATTGGTTATGCAGAAACAGAGCGTGATGGCGGGCGGTGTTTAGCGCCCCATAGTCTGTAATTGTAAAGTCGCGCAACACCCTGCTATTCTACAACAGCGGTTTTTGTGTTGCATCAAGGTTGTATTAACTTTCGGCTAGCTTCAGGAACA
>CAZYPM010000324.1:0-1414 GCA_964649205.1 uncultured Steroidobacteraceae bacterium | reverse complement strand
GCCGCTCGTCGAGCCGCAGCACGTTGGTCACCATGGTCTGCTCGGCCTCGTGGAATACGCCGGCCTCGGCCCCCTGCTCCATCAGCACGGCGATCTCCTCGTCCGTCACCGGCGGGCCGCGGTCGCCACGGCCCGGCACCAGCGCGAGTACGGCGTCGCTCGATCGCGTCAGCAGCCACACCAGGGGCCGGGCGAGGCGCGACAGCCAGTTCATCGGCAGCGCGACCACGAGCGCGATTCGTTCGGGCGCAAGGAGCGCGACCCGCTTCGGCACCAGCTCGCCCAGCACGACCGAGAGATACGTGATGAATGCGACGGCAACGCCGAGCCCGATGCCCTGCGCGTAGGGTGCGAGCGATTCGTACTGCCCCGCCCAGGCCGCGATGGGGTCGGCAACCAGGGTCTCGCCAACCGCGCCACTCAGCACGCCGACTGCCGTAATACCGACCTGCACGGTCGAGAGGAACCGCGAAGGATCCCGGTGCAGGCCGAGCGCGGCCGAGGCGCCCGGCCGCTGCTCGTCCTCGAGCTGCAGCAGGCGGGCCTGCCGCGACGCGACGACCGACATTTCCGCGAGTGAAAACAGGCCGTTGAATGCGACGAGTATCAGGATCAGCGTAAAATCCATCTTGACCTGCCTGGCCCGCGGACGATGAGCCCGCATCATACCCGCGCCGCTGCGCCGCAAGCCGGGGTTCCGGCCCGCGACACTGCCTGCTACGGTGAACGACCACGCGCACGCGGCGTGGGGCTGCAATGGAGGAGAGGACCATCGAGACGGCACGACTGGATGGCAGACTGGTGATGATCGGCTGCGGCACGATCGGGCAGGCGGTCCTGCCCCTGTTGCCGGCCCACGTGCAAGCGGCACGACCCACGACCGTGCTGTCGATGGACGAGCGCGGGCGCGGAATCGCAGCGGAGCACGGCGTGGAATTCATCCATTGCCACCTCAAGCCCGGCAGCTTCCACCGCGATCTCGGTCGCCACCTGTCGCCCGGGGACCTGCTGCTCAACCTGTCGGTGGACGTCTCGAGCCTCGACCTCGTCGCGTGGTGTGCGAACCACGGCGTGCTCTATGCGGACACGTCGATCGAACCCTGGCCCGGTGTCTTCGACAACCCGATGCTCGGCGTACGCGACCGGACGAACTTCCTCACGCGCGAGAAGATGCTGCGGCTGGCACGACGCCTCGGTCCGGATTCGCCGACGGCCATCGTGGATCACGGCGCCAATCCAGGGCTGGTCTCGCACTTCGTGAAGCGGGCCCTGCTCGACCTCGCCGCCGCGCTGCGGAGGTTCGACGGGCGGCCCGCCGACCAGGCAGGCTGGGCCATGCTCGCACGGGACCTCGGCGTTGCGCTGATCCAGGTCTCGGAGCGCGACACGCAGGTCGCCGCGCGGCCGAAGCGGC
>CAZYPM010000323.1:0-1415 GCA_964649205.1 uncultured Steroidobacteraceae bacterium | reverse complement strand
ACCCAGGTCCTGAGCCGCCGCTCGCTGCTCGAAGTCAGCTATTCCTACGGGCAGAGCGACGGCTACCTCAACGATCCCTACAAGATCCTCTCGGTCGTGGATCCGGTGAGCGGCGCGCCGGTCGCCGGCCCCGTCGGCAGCGGCCTCAACCTCTATCGCTACGAGAGCCGCCCCGATTCGCGCACCAAGCAGAGCCTGTTCGCGGAGTGGCGCTACGCGTTCGACCGCGACTCGTTCGCGCTGAGCGCACGCTACATGACCGACGACTGGGGCATCGACTCGCAGACGGTGGATGCGCGCTACCGCTGGAACATCAGCGCGTCGAGCTACCTCGAGCCGCACCTGCGCTGGTACACGCAGAGCGCCGCCGACTTCTACCGCACCGTGCTCTTCAATGGCGCTCCGCTGCCGCAATACGCCTCGGCCGACTACCGCCTGGCCGACAGCGACGCCTACACGGTCGGGTTCAAGTACGGGCACCGCACCGAGCGCGGCGAGTTCTCGGTGCGGCTCGAGTATTACCACCAGGCGGGCGATCCGTCGCCGGGCGCGGCGGTCGGCGACCTCGCCGGCTTCGAGCTGGTGCCGCCACTGGATGCCGTCATTGCACAATTTGGCTACAAGTTCCGTTTCTAGGGCGGAAGCTCCGGCGCGCCCCCCCTGCGCTGCCGCGGCCGATGCGCCCGCGCGGCCCTGGCGCTTCGAATGGAGCGCCATGGGCTGCCCTTGTGAAGTGCTGGTCGAGACCGACGACGCCGCGGCGGCCCGCCGCGTCGCGGAGTTCGCGATGGCCGAAGCCAGGCGCATCGACCAGAAGTTCAGCCGCTACCAGAAAGGCAGCGTGCTCCATGCGATCCACGAGCGGCGGGGCGGCGCGTTTCGCGTGGACCAGGAGACCGCGCGGCTGCTCGACTACGGCGCCGCGCTCTGGCGCATCAGCGAGGGCGCCTTCGACCTGACCTCCGGCGTGCTGCGCCACGCCTGGAGCTTCGACAACGGCCACGCCGAGGCGCATCCGGAGCGGATTCCGCAGCTCTTGGCCCGCGTCGGCTGGCAGCGCGTGGGCTGGAACCCGCGCACGCGCGAGATCACGCTGCCGGAAGGCATGGAGCTCGACCTTGGCGGCATCGGCAAGGAGTACGCGGTCGATCGCGTCGCGGACTGGGCCGCGGCGAACGTGAGCTGCCCGGTGCTGGTGAACTTCGGCGGGGATCTGCGCGCGGTCGGGCCCGCGCCCGCGGGCGGCGCCTGGCGCGTGGGCATCGATTCGCCGGGCGCGGCGGGCAGGGCGATCAAGCGGCTGGAGCTCAAGAGCGGCGCGCTCGCGACCAGCGGCGACGCCGCGCGCTTCATCGAGATCGATGGCAAGCGCTACGGCCACATCCTGGATGCGCGCAGCGGCTGGCCGCCGAAGG
>CAZYPM010000322.1:0-1417 GCA_964649205.1 uncultured Steroidobacteraceae bacterium | reverse complement strand
GGTACGGCTTCACGGTCGGCTACAGCACCGCGGCCTGGGTGTGGTTCGCGGTGCTGCTGTACGCGAACGGGCTCGCGATCACCGGCGGCTACCACCGGCTGTGGTCGCACCGCACCTACGACGCGCACTGGTCGATCCGGCTGGTGTACATGATCCTCGGCGCCATGGCGCTGCAGAACAGCGTGCTGGTGTGGGCGGCCGGCCACCGGGATCACCACAAGTACACCGACGACAACGACCGCGATCCCTACTCCGCAGGCCGCGGCCTGTGGTTTTCGCACATCGGCTGGATGCTGCGCCGCTACCCGAGCGGCGAGCCGAACTTCGACAACGTGCGCGACCTGCAGAAGGACCCGCTGGTCGCGTTCCAGCACCGCTTCTACTACCCGCTTGCGATCGGCCTCAACGTGCTCGTGCCGCTCGCGCTCGGCTGGCTGCATGGCGACCTGTGGGGCGTATTCCTGCTGGCGGGCGTGCTGCGGCTCGTCGTCAGCCACCATTTCACGTTCCTGATCAATTCGCTCGCGCACTACACCGGCCGCCAGCCCTACGGCGACGGCCACAGTGCGCGCGACAACGGCTGGCTCGCCTTCCTGACCTATGGCGAGGGCTACCACAACTTCCACCACCAGTTCGCGCACGACTACCGCAACGGCATCCGCTGGTGGCATTGGGACCCGAGCAAGTGGATCATCTGCTCGCTGTCCTGGGTCGGCCTCACGAGCCGCCTGAAGCGCACGCCCGCGGTCGCAATCCACCGTGCCCGGCTCGCGATGCAGTTCCGCCGCGTCGAGGCCGGCCTCGCCCGCAGGAGCCGCTCGCTGCCGCACGTGGACCTCGCGGAGCTGCGCGAGCGCGTCAGGCGCGAGTACGAACTGTTCACGGCGACGCTCGCCGAATGGTCGCGGCTGACCGATGCCTGGTATGGCAGGACGCGGGCCACGGTGGTCGCACGCTGGGAAAAGGCCAGTTTCCGCGCGGAGACGCGCGCACTGCTCTATGCGCTTCGCATGCAGCATCGCCGCCTCGAGCTGCTCGGCGCCCAGCTCGCCTGATCACGCGCACAGGCCGCCTGGACCGGGGCAACCGATGACCGCCAGATTCCGCCAGCCGCTCCTCTCCGCGGCGGCGGCCTGCGCCTGTGCGCTCATCGCGGCCTGTGGCGGTGGTGGCGGCGGCGGCGCAGTCGTGCCAGGCGGCTGCTCGGCGACCGCCCAGAAGAACTTCGTGCTGAATGCGGCACGGGAATGGTACCTGTTCCCCGAACTGCTCCCGGCCAACGTCAGCGTCAACGACTACGCGACCGCGGACGAGTTGCTCGACGCACTGACCGCGACGGCGCGCACGCAGAACAAGGACCGGTTCTTCAGCTACCTGACGACCCCGGCGGCGGACAGCAGTTTCCTGCAGGAGGGCG
>CAZYPM010000321.1:0-1442 GCA_964649205.1 uncultured Steroidobacteraceae bacterium | reverse complement strand
CGCCACTTTGGATGCGGCATCATAACAACATTGTTGTGACGCGCAACACATGTTGTTGACAAACAACACTTACGTCATTTCCGGCCGGCCAGAAGGGCGGGGACGGTTGGTTTTGATGAGGCACCGACAATCTCGTCTTGGCCATCCCGGAGACCAACAAAGGGTCACTTGTTGCTAGAGAACAACGAACTGCCGGCCAGCCCGCTCGACCAGGCCATTGCCCTTCACCAGGCCGCGCGCCTGCCGGAGGCATTGGAGGCCTATCGCCACATTCTGGAGGCGTCGCCTGGCAACGCTGAGGCAGGAAGCCTCCTGGGGCTCGCGATGGTTCAGTCGGGGCAGCGGCCAGACGGGCTTGCGCAGCTGGAACGGGCGGTGGCCGTAGAGCCGGCCCCAGCCGGCTTCCGGCTGAACCTCGCTTTGGGCCTGCTGATGTCAGGCATGGACGAACGCGCCGAATCCGAGGCGCAAACCGTGCTGCAACAGGATCCCGCCAATGCCAGGGCATTGGAGCTCCTGGGCGACATCGCGGCCAGGCGCGGGGACGTCGCCAGCGCCGCAGCATTCTGGCGCCGATCGTTCGCCTCGCGATTCACATTGCCACTTGCGATAAAACTGGTGCGCTATCAGATCAGTCAATCCCATTTCGATAAGGCTAAACTGGCTATCGCTGAACTGATTCCCCACTTTACGAACGATCCGACCGTTCACATCGCCAACTGTGAGTTACTCGCGGCGCTGCGGGACTGGCCGCAGCTCGAGCGTGTCGCCCGGTACCTGACCGGCAGGTTTCCCGAACGCCGGGACGGATGGAAATGGCTGGCGACCGCATGGTTCGAGGCGGGTCTGCACGGCGGCGCTGCCGCCGCATACCGCAGGGCCATCGAGCTCGGAGTCCCGGATGCCGACGAACTAGCGGCTTACGCGGGACTCTGCATACACGCGCTTGCGCTGGAAGACGCCGTCGCGGCGCTTGATGCCGCAGCTGGGCTCGACCCCGACCATCCGGGCATGCTGCAGCGCCGCGCGCTTCTGCATCTCTACCACGGGCGCCTCGCAGAAGCCGAGGACTGCTGCCGACGGTGCCTCGCGCGCGACCCGTTCAATGTTCCCGCATACACGACGCTCACCCGCGCGCGGCGCGGGCGGCTCACCGACGAGGACCTCGCCACGTTGCTGCGCGTTGCCGAGGATGCAGGGGCCCCCGTGGACAGCCGCATTGCCGCCGCGTTTGCGGCCGGGCACGTGTGCGACGCCCGTGACGACGTGGCCGCGGCCATGGCCGCGTACGGCCGCGCGCACGCGCTGGCCATGGAGCGCGACCATGCGGAGGGCTGCCCCTACGACCGTGCCGCGAGCGAGGCACGCATGGCGCGCCTGCCGGCGCAGCTCGACCTGGCGCCGCTGCCGGCGCAGGTGCCCGGCGCGCCGTGGCCGATTTG
>CAZYPM010000320.1:0-1467 GCA_964649205.1 uncultured Steroidobacteraceae bacterium | reverse complement strand
TCGCTGCGCACGTCGTCGTCGTCGATCGCGGCATTCGCCAGCAACTGCCGCATCGCCGCGACCATTGCCGGAGCGCCGGTGACGTAATAGACGGCCGTCGACGCCTCGTTCTTCACGCGCCTGATGAGCTCGCGGTCGACGTGCTCGTTCTGCTGCGTCATGACCGGAAACAGGCGGAAGTTCCGCCTGGCGAGTTCCAGTTGCCGCAGCTCGCCCAGGAACGCGGCGGTCTCCGGCCTGTGGTTCGAGTAGACCAGGACGAAGCGCTGCGGCAGCTGGTCGTGCGCCGCCTGGCGCAGGATGCTCATGAACGGCGTGATGCCGATGCCGCCGGCGATGAACACCGCGGGCCGGGCGCGGTTGGAATGCAGCGTCAGGGAGCCGAACGGACCGTCCAGCTCCGCGGCCGCGCCGACCGGCAGCGCCGCAAGCGCATTCTTGAACGCGCTGCCGCGCATGCGGGTCGCGATGGTGATGCGGTCCTCGAACGGGGCGCTGACCAGCGAGAACGTGTGGCGGGCGCTCGCCGGCTCGGCGGATGGCGGACTGGCGAGGATCAGGTCGATCGCCTGGCCGGGCTTGAAGCCGAAGCCGGCGGGCTTCTCGAACTCGAACTCCATGGTGTCTTCCGCGACCTGCCTGCGGCTGCGGAGCACCGTCCTTTGCGTGCTCACGATTCCACCGGTGACGGCCGGCTGATGCGGGCGAACGCGAAATGCAGCATCCTGGTGTTCGCGTTCACCCGCCATCTCCGCCGCCGCTCAGCGGAACTTTTCCGGGAACTGCTTCGCGATCCCGCCGGCGAGCGCATCCGCGATCACGTACATGTGATCCTTCATCGTCGCCCAGGTCTGCGCTTCGCGGTCGAACTGGCCGGCCTGGAACTGCTGGATCTGCTGCACGTGGTGCGAGCCGTGCGCCGTCAGCAGGCCGCGCAGCACGTCGACGGGCAGGTTCGGATTCGCGCCGGAGAGGAACACGGCGATCTGGTCGGCATTGGCGAGCAACTGCTTGAACGCGGCGTCCTGCCCCGTCTTGCTGACCGCGCGCGTGGCGTCGAGATAGTCGCTGATCGCGCCCCAGTGGCCGGCCAGCAGCCCGAACAGCTGGTCCGCGGCGGCCTTGCCGTAGAACGGCTCGATCGAGGCGGCAATCGCCTTGGCGTTGGCGACCACCTGCTGCTCCGCGACCTTGGCCTCTGCGGCGTTGCCCTCGAAACGCGCGTCGACGACGTTTCGCACCCAGAACACGTGGCCCAGCCACAGGTCGCGCAGCGCGGCCTGGGTCTGGACCAGCGTCGCGGATGCGGATGCGGCCGTGGCGGTGGCGTGCTCCGCGTTGGCGGAGGCGAGGCCCGGCGCCGCCATGGCGAGCGCGGCGGACAGTACAACTGCAACCTGGCTATTCATCGGCAATCTCCATTGGGTTCGAACGTGGCGCCAAGCTAGCTCGACAAAAACAATAAAG
>CAZYPM010000319.1:0-1477 GCA_964649205.1 uncultured Steroidobacteraceae bacterium | reverse complement strand
CCGCTCAGCTGCAGCGGCGCACCGAAGTCGATGACGCCCGGCGCATCGAGCACCGCGGTGGGTGCGGAGTTTCCCTGGGCAGCGGACGGCGCGATCGCCGCGCATGCCAGGACCATCGCAACTGCCGGTTTCCACCTCGTCATGGACGCGCGCCTCCGGGCCGCGTGGCCCCCCTGTTGCCAGAACGAATTCGGCAGGCGGTTTGGCTTCCAGTGCCGCCTCGCGTCGTAGAATGGCGCGCATGCTCAGGATCGAGTGCCCCTGGTGTGGCCTGCGCGACGAGCCGGAGTTCACGTATGGCGGCGAGTCCCATATCGCCCGCCCGCCGCCGGATTGCAGCGACGAGGAGTGGTCGCGCTACCTGTTCTTCCGCGCCAACCCGAAGGGGCGTCTCGCCGAGCGCTGGTGCCACAGCCATGGCTGCGGCCAGTGGTTCAACGTGCTGCGGGATACCGTGACCCACGAGATCGTGGCGGTGTACCGCATGGGTGAGCCGCGGCCGCAATGACCGGCTGCGCTGCGCGATGAGCACCCCTGCCCTGGAGCGCGCCATCGCGGCCTACGAGCGCGGGGCCTGGCCCGAGGCGGAGCAGGCCTGCGGCCAAGTGCTGACCGGAAACCCCGACGATGTGCGCGCACTGCAGATCCTGGCCGGCATCCGCGCGCGTTCGGGCGACGTGCGCGCCGCCGCGCCGCTGCTCGAGCGCGCACGCGCGGCGGATCCGGGCAACGTCTTCGTCCTCAACAGCCTGGGCGGCGTGTACGCCCGGAGCGGCATGCTGGGCAAGGCGCGGGAGGCGCTCGAGACGGCGCTTTCGATCGACGGGCGTTTCCACTGGGCGATGCAGAATCTCGGCGGCGTGCTGCTCGAATCGGGCGACTGGAAGGGCGCCGCGCGCATGTTCGAACGGGCGCTGCGCCAGCAGCCGGACTTCACCGACGCGATCGCCTCGCTCGCGGACGTCGCGATGCGTGAACGACGAATCGACGATGCCCGCCGGCACGCGAGGCGCGCGCTGGAACTGTCGCCGGGCCACGTCAATGCGACCCTGGTGCTCGCGCGCGCGGCGTTGCGCGACGGCGACTTCGCGGCGGCCGCCGCGGAAGTCGAGCCGCTGCTGGAGCGGCCAGGGCTGCCTCCGGCCGCGCGCGCCAGCGCACACACGCTGCATGGCGAGGCGCTCGAAGGGCTGGGCCGTTACCCGGAGGCGTTCGCCGCCTTCACGGCCGCCAACGACATCGAGCGCAGGACGCATGCGGCGCAGTTCGCGACCGCGGAGTCGGCGAATGCGCCGGCGACCGTCGCGCGCCTGATGCAGTTCGTGCAGACCGCGGATGTCGCAGCATGGCAGCCGGCGCCCGCGCCGGAGGCGCGCGACCCGGTGTTCCTCGTCGGCTTTCCGCGCTCGGGCACGACGCTGCTCGAGCTGGTGCTCGCCTCGCACCCGGACGTCGAATCGCTGGAGGAGGGCGAAAC
>CAZYPM010000318.1:0-1482 GCA_964649205.1 uncultured Steroidobacteraceae bacterium | reverse complement strand
CCTTCGGCAAGGTGTTGAAGATGTCGGTGGGCGAGAAGGTCAAGATGCGCGATGCAGCGTATATGGTGGCGATCGGCTCGGTGGTCGAGGCCATGCAGTTGCGCGGCTGGCTATAGGCCGGGCAACGGAATGCAAGCGAAAAAAAAGCGGGCCGCAAGGCCCGCTTTTGGTTGGAAATAGAGGCTGTTTGGCCTAATTGAATCAGATGATATACTGAGCCATCTTAAGCAGTTTCCAGCGGCTTTTAGCCGCTTGCATCCTTAAGCGGGAGTTCTGCCCATGAAAATCTCCGTCCCCCAAGAGAATTTGGCCCAGGGCCTCAATATTGTCTCGCGCGCCGTTTCTTCGCGCAGCACATACCCTGTTTTGGCAAATGTGCTCATTTCTGCCGAGGATGGGCGGCTAAAACTGTCGGCGACCGACCGTGAGATGGGCATTACCTGCTGGATCAACGCCAAGATAACCGAAGAAGGCGCTACCACGGTGCCAGCGCGCACCCTGATCGACCTGGTGTCCACCTTCCCGGGTGAGACGATCGAGCTGGATCTGGCGGTGCGCACGCAGACCTTGCACATCAAGGCGGGGCGCGCCAAGGCTGAGATCAAGGGCATCGATGCGCAGGAATTCCCGCCGATGCCGGAGCCGGACAAGGCGACCGGCATCGAGCTGCCGGCTGGCGACTTCAAGGAGATGATCCAGCAGGTCGTGTTCGCAGCTTCCAAGGACGACGCCCGCCCGGTGCTGACCGGCGTGCTGACCACGGTGGAGGGCAAGGACCTGACGCTGGTGGCGGCGGACGGTTTCCGCCTGTCGATCCGCAAGGCCCAGCTAGGCGCCAAGGCCGAGCAGAGCATGCGCGCCATCATCCCGGCTCGGGCGCTGAGCGAAGTGGCGCGCATCGCCACGGATGACAAAGAGAACATCAGCATGGTGATGCCGGCCGGCCGCGGCCAGGTCATCTTCAGCATGAAGAACGCCGAGCTGCGCTGCCAGTTGGTGGAAGGTGCGTTCCCTGAAATTCAGCAGATCGTGCCGACCAGTTTCAAGACGCGCACGGTGGTGGCAACGGATGCGTTCCTGAAGGCGGCCCGCCAGGCCGAGATCTTTGCGCGCGAGAGCTCGCACATTACCCGTTTGGAGATCAAGCCGGGTGAGGGCAAGGCGCCCGGGGTGGTGGACATCTCGGCGACGGCAGAGGAAACCGGCTCCAACGACAGCAAGGTGGATGCCACGGTGGAAGGCAACGGCGTGCTGATCGCTTTCAATGTGCGCTACCTGCGCGAAGCGCTGGAAGTGATGAAGACGCCGAACGTGGCGCTGGAAACGTCGGCGCCGGCTGCGCCGGGCGTGATGCGCCCCATGGGGAGCGACGACTTTTTGCATGTGATCATGCCCATGCATCTAGGGAAGTAACAGTAATCAGTGACTAGTGAGCAGTTCGCCGTAGAAAAAACGGGCGGGCTGCGCATCACAGTTTCACCC
>CAZYPM010000317.1:0-1484 GCA_964649205.1 uncultured Steroidobacteraceae bacterium | reverse complement strand
CCCCGATTGAGGGCGGGAAGGATCATCTCGCCCACGATGTCGTCGCGCTCGCGGTTCCACAGCCCCTGCCGGTAGTTGCCGGCGGTGAACATGACCGCGAGGTCGAACTGCGGCAGGATCAGCAGCAACTGCCCGCCGTTGCCGTTGCCGTGGAAGGCGGGATGCTGCTGGTCGAACGACCGCACCTTGATGTGGTGCCAGGCGTAGCCCTCGGGCACTTCATAATAGAAGCTCCTGAAGTCGTCGCCCGTGCGCCCGGTGGTTTCGGGCGAGATCTGCACGTGTGGCGCGAGTGAGTCGCCCACCCATTGTTCCGTCACGATGCGCCGGCCGTTCCAGACGCCGCCATCGAGATAAGCCTGGCCGATCTTGAGGAAGTCGCGCGTGCGGACGAAAGCGCCGCCGCCCACGTAACCTTCGCCGGTCGGCATGAGATTCCAGTAGTAGCGCCCGAACTGCAGTGGTTTCGCGATGGTGCGGTCGAAGAGCGCGGGCAGCCATTCGCCGGTCGCGAGCGTCAGCGCGCCGCCGGTGAGGCTGATGCCGCCCGAGCAATAGGCATAGCGCGTACCGGGCTCGTGCACGATGGGCAGGTCGAGCGTGAACCGCCACCAGTCGGGCTGGGCGCGCTGGGTCTGCATGACGTTCTCGCCGCCGGTCGAGGGCCGGTCGGCGCCGTCGTCGCAGGCGAGGCCGGTGGTGTGCGTCATGGCGTGCGCGAGCGTCATGCGCTCCTTGCGCGGATCGGGGTTGGCGAACGGGCCGAGCGGCGCCATGACCTCGTAGATCTTCGTCTGCGGGGAGATCTTCGTGCCTTCCATCATGGCCGCGCCCAGCACGACCGACGAGAACGTCTTGCTGGCCGAGCGCATGTCGTGCGGGATGTCGGGACCGTTGCCGTAGAAGTATTCGTCGAGGATCAGCTTGCCTTTGTAGGCGATGGCCATGGAGTGGATCAGCCAGGCGCGCTGGCTCGAGGGATCGATGTCGATGATGCGCTGCACCGCGCGCGCGAGCGCGGCTTCGTCCACGCCGAGGTCCCCTGCCCGCGCGATCGGCCAGCCGTCGCCGAGATCCTGTGGCACACGATAGACGTAGGGCGGATCGGTTCGCGGCCGCGCGGTGAAGTTGGCGGTCTGGGTGGGCGTCGCTCGCGTGAGGGTGAGCGTTCGCCTCAACCCTTCCCAGCGCATCTCGATGCGCTCGGGATTTTGCTTGATCGTTGCGAGGAGGTCGTCTTCGCCGGGCTCGGCGGCTGCGCCGAGACGCAAGCGTTCGCCTTCGAGCGTGGCGAAGAGCTGCATCGCGGGCCCGTAGCGGTGGTGCTCGGGATTGCGGATCGCGGCCTTCAGGACGCCGGCGTCGTCGCGGAAGACATTGAGATAGAGCATGAAGGGATCGGGCAAGGGTTCGACCTTGGCTTGCCAGCGGTCGGTTCCGGCGGATCGCAGTGCGAGCGGCATGGCATAGGCCTGCGCGGCGCC
>CAZYPM010000316.1:0-1485 GCA_964649205.1 uncultured Steroidobacteraceae bacterium | reverse complement strand
GCCGCGCTCGCGAGCTACGAGCAGGCGGTGCTGGAGACGCACGGCTACTTCGGCAACCCGCTGGCGTCGCTGGACGCGGCGCTGGCCGAGGACCCCGACTTCGCGATGGCGCATGCGCTCAAGGCCGACCTCGCAGTGATGTCGTCCGAGCAGGGCGCGCTGCCGCTGATCCGGCAGGGCATCGAGGCGTTCGAGCGCATCGGCAACCGCGCCACGCAGCGCGAGCGCGCGCACATCGCCGCCGCGCGCGCCTGGCTGGACGGCGACTTCAAGCGCTCGGTCGAGCTCTACAACGCCATCGCCATCGAGCACCCGCGCGACCTGGTCGCGATCCAGGCCGCGCACGTCATCGACTTCTTCCTCGGCGACTCGCTGATGCTGCGTGACCGCGTGGCGCAGGCCCTGCCGAACTGGAACGACGACGTGCCCGGCCACGGCTATCTGCTCGGCATGTACGCGTTCGGCCTCGAGGAGATGGCGAACTACACGCGCGCCGAGGACGTCGGCCGCCGCGCGCTCGACCTGAATGCGCGCGATCCCTGGGCCGTGCACGCCGTCGAGCACGTGTTCGAGATGCAGGGCCGCGTGCACGACGGCGTGGAGTGGCTGCAGGCCACCGCGCCCGACTGGCAGGAATCCGCGCTCGCGTTCCACAACTGGTGGCACCTGGCGCTGCATTACATGGAGCTGGGCGAGAACCAGGCCGCGATCGATCTCTATGACCGCGTGATCCACCCGAAGCCGACCGCGGTGGCGCTCGAGCTGATCGACGCCTCGCAGTTCCTGTGGCGCATGACGCTGCGCGGCGTCGACACCGGCGGCCGCTGGGCGGAGCTGGCGGACTGCTGGGCTGGTCCCGCGGAGGGCGGTTTCTACGTCTTCAACGACCTGCATGCGCTCATGGCCTACGCCTCGGCGGGCCGCGAGGACCAGGTTCAGCGCGTGCTTGCGACGCTCGGGCAGCGCGCCGGCGATGCGGACCTGAACGGCCGCCTGACGCGCGACGTCGGGCTGCCGCTGGCGCAGGCAATCGTCGCGACGGTGGAGCACAAGGCGGCGAAGGCCGCGGCGCTCCTGCTGCCCATCCGCAGCCGCACGAACGTGATCGGCGGCAGCCACGCGCAGCGGGACATTTTCCAGCTCACCTGCATCGAAGCCGCGCTGCGCGCGGGGCAGGGCAAGCTCGCCCGCGCGCTCGCCTCGGAGCGCACCGAGGCGAAGCCGGCGAGCCCGTCGAACTGGCAGCTCACGGCGCGCGCGCTGGAGCTGCAGGGTGATGCGGCTGGCGCCACCGCGGCGCGCGAGCACGCGGAACTGCGCCGCCGCGCGCAGCTGCGCCGCGCCGCCGCCTGATTGGTGCCGGGTCATACATTTCGAACATGTTCATGTTGGTCTACAGCAAAGGAGAGTGATGATGTTTTCGAAAGTCGTTTATCGGGGCCTGCCGGTGTCGGTGCTGCTGATCGCAGCGGCCGTCGTGCAGGG
>CAZYPM010000315.1:0-1492 GCA_964649205.1 uncultured Steroidobacteraceae bacterium | reverse complement strand
GGCGGCTGCTTCTGGTGCATGGAGCCGCCGTTCGATGAGCTCGAAGGCGTGGTGTCCACGACTTCCGGGTACACCGACGGGCACACCGAAAATCCGACCTACGAGCAGGTTTCCAGCGGCAGAACCGGGCATGCCGAGGCGGTCCAGGTGGTGTACGACCCCGCCAAGGTCAGCTTCGAGCGCCTCGTCGAGGTGTTCTGGCGCAACATCGATCCGACCGACGCCGGCGGGCAATTCTGCGACCGCGGCAGCCCCTATCGCCCGGCGCTGTTCTATCACGACGCGGCGCAGCGCGAGGTGGCCGAGCGCTCGCGGGCGGCGCTCGAGAAGGATCGCCCCTTCAAGGCGGCGATCGCGACCCCCGTCGTTGCGGCCACGACCTTCTATCCGGCCGAGGAATACCACCAGGACTACTATCTGAAGAACCCGCTCCGCTACAAGTACTACCGCAACGGCTGCGGCCGCGACCGGCGGCTCAAGCAGCTGTGGGGCGGTTCCTGATTCACGCTGAAGGAGAACAGACCATGAAAAGGCGTTACTTCCTGACCGGCCTGATCGGGGTGGCTTCCTTGCCCGTGGTCCGCGCATTCGCGGCTGCCACGGATGTGCAAGGACGCCCGATGATCGAAAAAATCGAACGCAGCGAGGCGGAATGGCGGCAGTTGCTCACGCCCGCGCAGTTCAGGGTGCTGCGCGAGGAGGGCACCGAGCCTGCCTGGACCAGCGCGCTGAATGACGAGAAACGCAAGGGCAGCTATGTCTGCGCCGGCTGCGATCTGGAACTGTTTACGTCGGAGATGAAATACGACAGCGGCACCGGCTGGCCGAGCTTCTACACGACGCTGCCCGGCGTGTTCGGGCTCAAGCGCGATTTCAAGCTCATCCTGCCGCGCACCGAGTACCACTGCGCGCGCTGCGGCGGACACCACGGTCACGTGTTCAAGGACGGTCCCGCACCCACCGGCGAGCGCTGGTGCAACAACGGCGTGGCCTTGCGCTTCGTACCCGCCGCGGCTTGACCGCGACCGCAGCATCCCGGCCACAAGCGCGGCAGTCCGCCTGGCGCTTCGTGTGCGTTCGCCGGGCGTGCCGGTTTCGGGCGCTTTTATGTCCAGTACGGACAATCGTGTTGCGCCCCAGCGTTCTAAAGTCCCTCTGCCCTGTGGGCCAGCAACATCAATCCGACCATCTGGAGCAGATATGACCAATCCAATTACCGTTCTCCGCGATACCGTGCCAGTGCCGATGCTGGATGCCTGCAAATGGGAGCGTATCGCCGGCGATCCGCACACCGTCAACCTCAACGCCTACAAGTCCGAAGACGGCCAGAAGATCATGGGCACCTGGATCTGCACGCCAGGAAAATGGCGGGTTGCCTACGACAAATGGGAGTACTGCGACTTCCGCGAAGGCTACTGCATCATCACGCCCGACGGCAGGGATCCGATCCATCTGAGGGCGGGTGACATCTTCATCGTTGAACCCGGAATGA
>CAZYPM010000314.1:0-1495 GCA_964649205.1 uncultured Steroidobacteraceae bacterium | reverse complement strand
CAGGCCGTCGATGCCGCCGAGGTCCACGAACGCGCCGTAATCGGTCAGGTTCTTGACCACGCCCTTGACGACGTCGCCTTCCTTCAGGTTGTCGAGCAGCTGCGAGCGCTCCGCGCTGTATTCCTGCTCGACCACCGCGCGGCGCGACACGACCACATTGTTGCGGCGCTGGTCGAGCTTGATGACCTTGAATTCGAGTTCCTTGCCCTCGAGGTAGCTCGGGTCGCGCACCGGTCGCACGTCCACGAGCGAGCCGGGCAGGAACGCGCGCACGTTCTCGAGCTCGACGGTGAAGCCGCCCTTGACGCGGCCGTTGATCACGCCCTTGACGATCTCGCCCTTGGTGAAGGCCTCCTCGAGGCGGGTCCAGGTGCGGGCGCGCTTGGCTTTTTCGCGCGACAGGCGGGTCTCGCCGGAGCCGTCCTCGACGGCCTCGAGCGCCACCTCGATCTGCTGGCCGATGGCGACGTCGACCTCGCCGTTCTCGTTGCGGAACTGCTCCGCGGGAATCACTGCTTCCGACTTGAGTCCGACACTGACGATGACGACATCGGCGTTGATGTCGACGATGGTGCCGGTGAGGATCTGGCCAGACTTGATCTGCTGGTTGGCCAGGCTCTGCTCGAACATCTGCTGGAAAGATTCGGTCATTGGGTCTTCCGGGCCGCAGGGCCCACCTTGGTTAACGCGCCGTACGGCCTCCTGCCGTTCCGGGTCCTTTCAGTACCGGTGCCGACATCCTGCCGCACCGTCCCTTGCCGGCAGCTGCCGGCACCTGCTCATTTCCCGCGCGCCGCCTCCGGGTACCGCTCGCGCGCGAGTTTGAAGACCCGCCCGACGACCTCCTCGATAGACAACGCAGTCGAATCCACGATGATCGCGTCCGGGACCGCGACCAACGGGGCCACGGCCCGCGTGGTATCCCGCCTGTCCCGCTCGGCGATCTCCGCGGAAAGGGCGGCAAGGCTAACACTCAACCCCTTTTCTTTCAACTGGTTATAGCGCCTGCGGGCCCTTTCCTCGGGGGTCGCGGTCAGGAAGATCTTGAGCCCGGCATCCCGGAAAACGATGGAGCCCATGTCCCTGCCGTCGGCCACCAGCCCGGGAGGCTCGGCAAACGCGCGCTGGCGCCCCAGCAGGGCCGATCGCACCGGCTGCCAGGCCGCGACCCGGGAGGCAGCCTCGCCGGTCGTTTCGGCGCGCAGGTCCCGGGTCACGTCGGCGCCGGCCAGAAGGACCTGCTCGTCCCCGCGTTCGTCCATGCCGAATCGGACGTCGAGGGACGCTGCCAGGCGCGCA
The DNA here is from genome assembly GCA_964649205.1 of uncultured Steroidobacteraceae bacterium. Taxonomy (GTDB): domain Bacteria; phylum Pseudomonadota; class Gammaproteobacteria; order Steroidobacterales; family Steroidobacteraceae; genus SCUD01. Next base: position 196 of record CAZYPM010000314.1, on the reverse strand, counting down.
TGTCCGTCGACGTCGTCCGGGGCGAGCCCGGCCCGCATCCCGGCGATGGCGACCAGACGATACAGGGCGCCGCTGTCCAGCAGGTGCCAGCCGAGCATCCGCGCCACGCGGCGCGCGACGGTGCCCTTGCCCGAACCGCTCGGGCCGTCGATGGCGATGACCGGGACCAGGCTCAACCCTCCTCCGCCAGCACGAG
>CAZYPM010000313.1:0-1499 GCA_964649205.1 uncultured Steroidobacteraceae bacterium | reverse complement strand
CGACGCGCGCCATTCCAGAGGTAGTAGATCTGGAAGCCCAGGTGGTCGTTCTTGGCGTAGGCCGTGACCAGCGGACTCGCCTCGAGCACGTTCGCGGCGTACTGCTCCCAGGCACTGTCGGCCACGACGTGGCTGATCTGAGATTTGCGGGTCGGGTGACAACGCTTGGTCGTGTACCAGGTCCGCATGTCGCGGGTGGAGCCGATCGGCCTCTCCTCGTCGAACACCGGCTCGATGTGCTCGAGGTTCTGCTCGCGCACGAACCGCAGCAGGTGCTGGACGATCAGGTCGATGTTGAGCGCGAACAGAATCCGCTTGCGCAGCGGTTCCTGGTGGTAGAGCGACGGAATGACCAGCTTGTCCGAGGCGAAGAACTGCTCGACCAGCCGGATGAGCTGGAACACGAGATAGTCGCGATTCCCGCCGAAACGTCCGCCGAGGCTCTCGAAGGCTTTTCGGGCCGCCTTGAAAGTCAGTCTCTGAAGCCTGAATTCCTCAGGCAGTTTCTCAAGATCAATTACATGAACCTTGCTGAGGTCCGTGGCGCCTCCGACGGCCGGAGCGATTTCAGCTGAAATCGGCGTGGAGGTCGGATCCAGCGTCAGTGGCTCGACCAGGTCCCAGTCGACCCCGAGGGTTGGGCGCACCACGACCTCGATCCTGAGCACGTTGGGCCAGCGGATTTCGAGTGAGTTGCGCTCGGGCAGCGATTCGATCTGCGTGCTCGGCTTCGGTGGCGGCGGTGCCTCGCCGCCGTCACCCACGTCCTGGAAGATCGACAGCGGGACGCCGAACACGTTGACGAACTCGGGCAGGAAGAGTCCGTTCTCGTCCTTGTCGTAGGACACCCGACGCAGGCCGCGACCGATCACCTGCTCGCAGAGCAGCTGGCTGGTGAAGGCTCGCAGACCCATGATGTGGGTGACGTTCTTGGCATCCCAGCCCTCGGACAGCATCGCCACCGAGATCACGTTCTGCAGGTCCTGGCCGGCCCGGCCACGCTTGCCGACGTTGTCGACGATCTCGCGCAGCAGTTCTTCCTTCTTCAGCTCCCGGCAGCGGGCCTTGCGATCCTCCGGGATGTCCGCCGCCTCGACGATGGCCTGCAGGCGATCCTCATAGTCCTTGTCCGAGCCGGCGGTCTCGCCGATCTCGGCCTTCTCGAGCACTTTCGAGTCGACCCGCAGGGTGCGATCCGGGACGTGCAGCTCGGCCCAGTGCGAATCGCCCTTGGCGAAGTAGTGCTCGATGCGGGCGGCCGTCTCCGTCCGGTTGCAGACCGTCAACATCACTGGCGGCGATGGATGCCCAGCTTCCTGCCACTGCTTCCGCGTCTCGCGCCAATCCGCACCGAGCAGCGTGTAAGCGTCCTGGACGAGCTTCGGCAGCGGTTCGTGCGGCTCGGCGCCGCGACGGTTGAGGTCCTGCGAGACCGAATCGTCCCGGTAGATGTGGTAGAGCTTCGGGCGCAGGGTCTGCGAGTCCGGCATCGCGTCGTC
>CAZYPM010000312.1:0-1510 GCA_964649205.1 uncultured Steroidobacteraceae bacterium | reverse complement strand
GATCGTTGATCGGGCCGCAGGGCACGTTCGCCTTGGCGAGCGCCTTGAGCCAGGCGGAAGTCGTCTTCTGGCGGCAAAGCCGGTCAATCTGCGGGATCAGCACGGCCCGGTTCTCGACACGCGCAGCGTTGGTGCCGAATCTCGGGTCCTTGGCGAGCCCGGCACGGCCCGCCACCTTGCAGAAATCCGCGAACTGGCGGTCGTTGCCGACGGCCAGCATCAGGTAGCCGTCCTTTGTCGCAAATGCTTGATATGGAACGATATTTGGGTGCGCCGTGCCGCGCCGGCCGGGCGCCTTGCCGGTCACCAGGTAGTTCAGGGCCTGGTTTGCGAGCGCCGCGATCTGGGTGTCGAGCAACGCCAGGTCGATGTACTGGCCCCGCCCGGACGACTCCCGCTCATAGAGTGCGGCCTCGATGGCGCCCACGGCGTAGAGCCCGGTGATCAGGTCCGAGACCGCGACGCCGACCTTGACCGGCCCGGCGCCGGGTTCGCCCTCCGGCACGCCGGTCACGCTCATGAGCCCCGACATGCCCTGGATCATCGCGTCGTAACCGGCCTCGTCACGGCGCGGGCCGTCCTGCCCGAATGCGGAGATCGAGCAGTACACGAGGCGCGGGTTCAGGCGGTGCAGCGATTCCCAGCCGAGGCGGTATTTCGCCAGCGTGCCGACCTTGAAGTTCTCGATCAGCACGTCCGCGCGCATCGCGAGCGAACGCAGCAGCTGCTGGCCCGCCGGTTTGCTGAAGTCCACCGCGACCGAGTGCTTGCCGCGGTTGGCGCTTGCGTAATACGCGGCCTCAGCCGTGTCGGCGCCGCGCGCGTCCTTCACCCACGGCGGGCCCCAGTGCCGGGTGTCGTCGCCGGCGCCGGGCCTCTCGACCTTCCACACCGTCGCACCGAAGTCAGCGAGGCACTGCGTCGCCCACGGCCCGGCGAGGACGCGGCTGAGGTCGAGCACTTTGACGCCTTTGAGCGGGCCCATGCAGCAAGAATACCCCGCGCGCAAAAGGTGTCAGACACCTTTTCTGCACTGCCAAAAAGGTGTCTGACACCTTTTACAGGCGGGAGAGGTAGGCGGCGGCGTCGGCGAGGGAGATGACTTCGGCGTACTTGGCCTGCAGGTCGAAGAGATTCGCCTCGTGCGGCTCCGGGTGACGGTCGCCGACCGCGTCGCGCACCACCAGCGGCACGAAGCCGTGCTGACAGGCGTCCACCGCCGTCGCGCGCACGCAGCCGGAAGTCGAGACACCCGCGATCAGCACGGTGTCCACGCCGGCCGCTTTCAGCTGCGAAGCCAGCGTGGTGCCGAAGAACGCGCTCGCGTACTGCTTGGTGATGACCGTCTCGCCGGTGCGCGGCTCCAGGCCCTCGCCGAAAGATGCGAGCTCGGGACTGCGCCCGCGTTCGAAGCAGGCGAGCACGGGCAGCTTCCTGAAGAACACGCCGCCGTCCGCGCCGCCTGGCTCATACGCCACGTTCGTGTGGAACACCGGGATGCCGGCAGAGC
>CAZYPM010000311.1:0-1533 GCA_964649205.1 uncultured Steroidobacteraceae bacterium | reverse complement strand
GGACGGTCTTGACCAGGTCGCCCGGCTTCGGCTCGCCCTTCGGGTAGAGATCGTTGAACAGGCGCAATTCCTGCGCCGGGTACTTGTCGATCTTCGCGCTCTGCGCCAGCTGGTCGATGGTCGTGCCCTCGGTCGCGCGCACGACCTGCAGGCGGTAGGGCTCAGCCAGCTGGAACTCGTCGGAACGCAGGCGCCGGAAGGTGCGCGCGGTCGAGAGGAACAGAGAATCACCCGCGGGTACGGCGGCATTCGAACGGCTCGCGCCCTTGAACACCCACATCACGTTGTCGTAGTAGATGATGACGTAACGCACGCTGGTGGACTTGCCGAAGGGCGAGGGATCGTTGCGGACGATCGCAGTCCAGGCCTTGAGGCCGTTGATCTCGAGCGTCTCGACGCGGTCGAGCCGGCGATTCCCGAGGCCGCGCATCGCAAAGTCGCGCGGATCGGTGAGGTCCGACGGCGGGACCTGCGTGCGCAGCTCCATGACGTGCTCGCGGTTCGGGCCGATCGCGAGCAGCTGGGTCGGCGCGTTCACGACCTCCCAGCCGCGCGGGAAGGCGACCGTGAACTGCATGTCGGCGTGGTAGAAGCGGTTGCCGCGCAACATGCCCTGGCGGCGGCTCGAGCCGACCGGGAGCCCGCGGATGGCGTCGAGGTAGCCTTCCCGGTTCGAGATGTTGCCGGTGGTGCCGAGCTGCACCTTGCCGGCGGAAGCGATCGCCTGCTGCAGGCGGGTATCCGCGCCGGGATGGCTCGCGAACACGCCGTGGTACACGCGCGGCTGGCGCTTCTCGAGCCGCGCGCGCTCGCGCTCGAACAGCTCCTGGTTCTTGAGGACCCCGATCACGTCGATGATCGCGTCCGGTTCATAGCCCGCCCTGGCGAGGTACTCGGCGCCCAGCCGGTCGGCCTCCAGTTCCGCCTCGCGGCCGTAACCCATCACGATGGCCTGCCCGGCGACGTTGGTGAGCTCGGCCAGGGCCGGCATCCCGGTGAAGATCGCGGTCGCGGCGCTCGCGAGCCCGGCGAGCGTGGACTTGGTGTTGCGGGACTGGAGGTGTTTGGCCGTGATGTGCCCGATCTCGTGGCCGATGACGGCGGCGAGCTGGGCCTCGTTCTGCAGGTAGGGCAGGATCCCGCGCGAGACGTACACGAAGCCGCCCATGGTCGCGAAGGCGTTCACGTCGTCGGTGTCGACCACGGTGAACTTCCATTCGAGGTCCGGGCGCTCGCTGACCGCGGCCAGCTTCTGCCCGATGCGCTGCACGTACTCCTGCAGCTCGAGATCGTCGTGCACGCCCATCTGCTGCGTGATCTGGACGTGCAGCTGCTTGCCGGTGCGAACCTCCTTCGGGTCCTTCTTCGGCTTCTCCTTCTTGATCGCTTCCTCTTGCGGCGGGTCTTCCGCGGCGAAGGCGGGCGCAACCGCGCCCGCGGCAAGCGCCGCGATCGCGAGCAAGCTCGGCAGGATCCCTGGCTGTCGGCGCACGCGCACCTCCCGGTCAGGCCACAAGCGTAACCCGTCGCGGA
>CAZYPM010000310.1:0-1556 GCA_964649205.1 uncultured Steroidobacteraceae bacterium | reverse complement strand
TTTCCTCTTCCTTCTTGTCGGCGCCGCACTTGCCTTCGCCGCACTTGCCCTCGGCTTTCTTCTTGTCGGCGCCGCACTTGCCCTCGCCACACTTGCCTTCGGCAGCCTTGTTGTCGCCGCCGCACTTGCCTTCGCCGCACTTGCCCTCGGCTTTCTTGTCGCCGCCGCACTTGCCCTCGCCGCACTTTCCTTCCTTGGCCTTCTCGTCGCCGGCCGCCAGCATGTAGCCGGAGCCGAGCGCATTGACGGCAAAGGAACTCGCCTGGGCCACGCCGGCCGCTGCGATGCTGGTGGCGAGCGCTGCGCCGATCGCGAGCGCAACGGGCTTCCTCAGAACACGATTCGACATGGGATCAATCTCCTTGAGTTGGCAATTCCATCATCCGGCGGCCGGGATGGTGTCCCCCCAGTCCACCGCTTCGAACACCTGCTGCGCGACGCCTTCCAGGTCCGGATGGTCCCGGCCGACGATCGCAATGCTTCCGCGCGGCGCCGGCAGGACGACGCCCGCGAATCCGTTTTCCTCGAACCGCAGCGCTGCGTCCACCGTCCGGTGTCGCAGAATCAGCACGGTGACCGTGCCCTCGGGCCGCCTCAGCACGAGGTGCGGCACGACGTGTCCCTGGTGCACGCAGCGCGCCGCAAAGGACACGTCGCCGATGCCCGGCCGCAGCCGCGTGCCCTCAGGGTCCAGCACGCCCGCGAGCGCCGCCGGCGCCACCGGACCGCTGGCCGCGAGCGCGCCCGGCTCGTGCGCGACGTGGTTCACGACCTCGCGCGCGACCGATTCGCGCGGCGCCGAGGTCAGCAGCACGAGCCCCGCGGCGACGGCCATGACGACCGAGGCCGCGAGCGCGTACCAGCGCTGGCGCCCGCCGCCGGAACCCGCCGCGCGCGGCTTCGGCAGCGCGAGTCGCGCGGCATCCACCGCCAGCGCGCGCCGCATGAGCGCGTCCATCGCCCGCAACTCGTCCTGGTAGCGTGCGCAGGCCGGGCATTCGCGCCGGTGCGCGTCGAGTTCCGGCCCCGAGCTCGCGGGCTCCGCCCCGGCCTGCCGGCGGAATTCCAGGCAGCCGATCATGGCGCGGGCTCCGGCGCGAGGCCGAGCAGGTGGCGCAGCCGCGCGCGGCCGCGGAACAGCCGCGTCAGCACCGCGCCCTGCTGAAGGCCCATCATGTCGGCGATTTCCTGCGTCGAGTAACCCATCATCACCTGCAGCACCAGCGGCTCGCGGTAGTCGTCGTCGAGGCGGAACAGCGCCTCGCGCATCGCGGCCAGGTCGGAGTCGTCCTCGGCCGCGAGCACCGGCGCCTCGGCCGCGACCAGCGCGTCGAGGTCCGCGACTTCGAGGCGCTTCTTCTCGAAACTGCGCGCGAATTCGCGGCGCACGATCGTCAGCAGCCAGGACTTGGCCTTCGCCTCGTCCTCGAGTGACCCGAAGGACTTCCACGCCCGCAACATCGCCTCCTGGACCACGTCCTCGGCCAGCTGCCGGTCGCGCCCCAGCCAGAAGGCGAATCGCAGCAGGTCCGGCCGCAGGCTCTCGCACAGCGTGC
>CAZYPM010000309.1:0-1563 GCA_964649205.1 uncultured Steroidobacteraceae bacterium | reverse complement strand
TCGGGTTCGACGCTCATCGAGCAGATGCTCGCGGGGCATCCGCGCATCGCCGCGGGCGGCGAAATCGCCTACTTCGACCGCGCGCTGGCGCGCACTGCAGAGCCGCTCGCCGCCACCGTCCGCGGAATGGGCCAGGATGGCCTGCGGGCGCTGGGGGCCGGCTACGTCGACTACCTGGATCGCACGTTTCCCGCGGGCGCCATCGTCACCAACAAGCGACCGGACGCCTTCGCCTGGCTCGGACTGCTGAAGGGACTGTTTCCGAATGCCCGCTTCGTCAACACCGTGCGCGATCCGCGCGATACCGCCCTGTCGATCTGGTTCCAGCAGCTGGATGGACGCGTGGCGTATGCGAACGACCTTGCGAACATCGCGCATCACTGGTCGCTCTACCGGCGCCTGATGGAGCACTGGCAAGGGCTGTTCGGCGAGGCGATATTCGATGCCGACTACGACGCCTTCGTCGCCGGGCCACGGCCGGTCGCGCAGGCGCTGCTGGGTTTCCTCGGCCTCGACTGGCGCGAGGAATGCCTGGACTTCAGCCTGCGCCCGAACCGCGTGCGCACCGCCAGTGTCTGGCAGGTGCGCGAGCCGCTATACGGCCGGGCATCCGGCCGCTGGCGGCGCTACCTGCCCTGGCTGCCCGCCGAATTCCTGGCGCTGACGGAACCGGCCGCGCGCGGCTAGGACTGCGCCCACATCCGCATCAGGTTCTGGCGCACGACGTCGAGCCGGACCCGGCTCTCGGGATTCATGCGCGCGCCCTCGAGTGCCGCGATCTCGTTGAGCTCGTAGACCTGGATGCGCTGGTGCAGGTCGGCGATGTGGCTCTCGATGAAGGTGATGGACACCAGCCGCTGGCCGGCGGTCACCGGCACGACCTCGTGCCACTGGGTGGAGGGATAGACGATGGCCTCGCCCGCCGCACCCTTGAATGCGATCGTCTGGTTGCCGGCGACGACCGCCAGCTCGCCGCCCTCGTAGGTGGCGGGATCGTTGACGAAAACGGTGCAGGACAGGTCCGAGCGCACGACCGCCTTCGGCAGCTGGATCATCGCCGCGTCCGCGTGGGCGCCGTACTTCATCCCGGGCTCGTAGCGGCACAGCAGCGGCGGCGCGACGCGCTTCGGCATCGCGAAGGACATGAACTCGCGCGAGCGCGCGAAGGCGGCGGCCACGATCTGCGAGGACTCGCCGTAGCCCGGATCGCCGGTGTCCACCTGCAGGTTCTGCTTGCCGGTGCTGGCGGGATTCGAGACCTTGCCGTCCACGAAACGCAGCTCGCGGGCAAGCTGCTGCAGGCGCTCGACCTCGGCGCCCGTGAGCAGGTTCTTGATCTTCAGGAACACGGCTTGCGCACTATATCTGAGCGCCCGGGTCCGCGCCGTTGAAGGCATCCGTCGCCGCGATCACGGCCTGGATGGCGGCGCGTTCGTCCGGCGACAGCCGCGGGTTCCAGATGTCGCAGATCAGGATGATGCGGACCTCGTCACTCTCGTTCCAGGCCTCGTGCTCGATCGTGTCGTCGAACACCCAGGCCTCGCCGATGCGCCATTCGCGCGT
>CAZYPM010000308.1:0-1566 GCA_964649205.1 uncultured Steroidobacteraceae bacterium | reverse complement strand
TCTTCTACATCCTCGAGGGCACCATGTCGGTGCTGGTTGGGGACAAATGGGTGGAAGCTCCGAAGGGTTCGTTCGTGCTGGTGCCCGGTGGCACCACGCATGACTTCGAGAACCGAAGTTCTGCGCGCGCGGGCCTGCTGAACTTTTCCTATCCGGGCGACTTCGAGCCGCAGATGCCAAGCATCGTCGAGTGGTTCCAGGCCAATCCCCCTGGTCGTGCTGGCGCCTGAAACCGACGTCCCACTGTCGATTCGGACCGGTCTCGTTCGACCATCGGGTATGCGCAAGCTCGTCGTCGCCGAACACATGAGCCTGGATGGCGTCATTCAATCCCCCGGCGGGCCTGAGGAAGACCCCGGCGCCGACTTCCGCCTCGGTGGTTGGACGGTGCCCTATCCCGACGACCACATTGGCGAGGAGTTGCGCGACCTGTTTTCCCAGCCGTTCGAGCTGCTGCTCGGGCGTCGCACCTACGACATCTGGGCGGGGTACTGGCCGCAACGACGGGCCGGCCACCCCATCGCCGACCTGTTCAACAAAGTACCGAAGCACGTCGCCACGCACCGATCCGATTCGCTTGATTGGCAGAACAGTCATGCGCTGGAGGGTGACCTTGCCGGGGCGGTACGGGCGCTCAAGCACGAAGACGGCGCCAACCTGATGACGTGGGGGAGTGCCGACATGGTGCGCCAGCTGCTCGCAGCCGGGCTGGTGGACGAGCTTCGGCTTCTGATCTATCCCGTCGTGCTCGGTCGCGGCAAGCGCCTGTTCGGCGACGACGCACAAGCGTTGGCCTTCACCCTGGAGCACTCGACCAGCACGCCTGGCGGTGTGCTGATTACTCGTTATGTGCGCAGCGGGGAGGTGCGCACGGGTACGTTCGACGATGTTGATTAGGAGAAACCATGGAGGACACGCAAATGACCCCAAAGAACACGATCTGTCTCTGGTACGACAAGGACGCGCTCGAGGCCGCGCGCTTCTACGCCGCCACCTTTCCGGACAGCAGGGTGAGAGCCGTCCACAAGGCGCCCAGCGATTATCCGAGTGGCAAGGAGGGCGACGTCCTGACGGTGGAATTCACCGTGCTGGGCATCCCCTGTCTCGGGCTCAACGGCGGGCCGGCGTTCACCCACAACGAGGCCTTCTCCTTCCAGGTCGCGACGGACGACCAGGCAGAGACGGACCGCTACTGGAACGCGATCGTCGGCAACGGCGGCACCGAGAGTGCGTGCGGCTGGTGCAAGGACCGCTGGGGCATCTCCTGGCAGATCACCCCGCGCGTGCTGACCGACGCGCTCGCGGCGGGTGGAGCGGAGGCCAAGCGCGCCTTCGAGGCGATGATGACGATGGGGAAGATCGACGTCGCCAGGATCGAGGCGGCGCGACGGGGATGATGGGGATTTATCGTCATAAGCCGTTGACTTTTCATGGAATAAGCGTAGACTACTGTATAAATAATCAGGCCCCGATCAGACCACCGTAAACGTCGATTTCGACCCCCCGGAGCGCTCATGGACGACGCTACTTCGGCCCCCGAGTCCCTTTCCGCCCTCACCACGCCCG
>CAZYPM010000307.1:0-1573 GCA_964649205.1 uncultured Steroidobacteraceae bacterium | reverse complement strand
AAGTACTTCGATTCCGAGGCCAGCATCGACTTCGGCGCCGACCTCATCGTGCTGGAGCTCGAGGAGCTCAAGTCCAAGAAGGACCTGCAGACCGTGGTGCTGCTGATCGTCATGTACCGCATCACGCGCGAGATGTACTTCTCGCGCGACCGCAAGAAGATCGTGATCATCGACGAGGCCTGGGACCTGCTCTCCGGCGGCGCCACCGCCGAGTTCATCGAGGCCGGCTACCGGCGCGCCCGCAAGTACAAGGGCGCCTTCATGTCGGCCACCCAGGGCGTGGACGACTACTACCGCAATCCGGCGGCGAAGGCGGCACTGGACAACTCCGACTGGATGTTCCTGCTGCGCCAGAAGCCCGAGTCGATCGAGATGATGGACAAGCTCGGTCAACTCACGATGGACGATGCGATGAAGCGGCTGCTGCTGTCGCTGCGCACCGAGCACGGCGCGTACTCCGAGGTCTTCATCCACTCGCCGGCCGGCAACGGCATCGGCCGGCTGATCGTCGATCCGTACAGCCTCCTGCTCTTCAGCAGCCGGGCCGAGGACTTCAACGCCATCAACGCCAAGCGCGCGGCGGGCCTGGACGTCTCCGCCGCCATCGACGCGGTCTTGCGCGAACGGGGGCTCGCGTGAACGCACGGGCCGCCGCCCTGCTGGTGGGCGCGAACGCGCTGGTGAGCGCCGCGCTGATCGCGCTCGTTCACCTGTGGCTCGTGCCCGAGCGCCTGCCGGCGCTGGCCGTGCTGGACGTGGCGGAGCTCTATCGCCTGAAGGAGCTGCAGGTCGCCGCCGTGCTGGTCAAGCGCGACGCCAGCGACGAGGAGCGCGCCGGCGCACTGCGTCGCGCCGCGGGCTTCGGCACGGAGGTGAGCACGCTGCTCCAGGCGCTGCCGAGCGAGTGCCGCTGCATCGTGCTGGCGCGTGGCGCCGTGATGGGCTCCGAACCCCTGCTGCGAGACCTGACGCCGGACGTGCGGCGCCGGCTCGGCCTGTAGCTGCATTGGGAGTCCGCATGCGCACCCTGTTCCTGCATCGAGGCTGGCACGACCGTTTCGCATCGAACGGACGACTCCGGCTGCGCACGTTCGCCGAGCGCTCGGTCGAGCACCTGAAGCACTGGGCCTTCGTCTACGTCGCGATCGCCGCGATCGCGCTCTGGTTTCACGCCCACTATGGCTTCGGGCTGAACGCCTCGCCGAGCCTGCCGCACCGGCTCTTCCTCATCCACAAGGGCGAGATGCCGAGCCGAGGCGACTTCGTCGCCTTCCGCTGGGCCGGCGGCGGACCGTACCCGGCGGGCGTCACCTTCATCAAGGTGCTCGCCGGCATGCCCGGCGACGAGGTCACGCGCGATGCGCAGGGCTTCCACCTCAACGGCGTTCCGGTGGGCGTGCCCAAGCCGGTGAGCCGGAGAGGTCAGGCGCTCGAGCCCGGTCCCACCGGCCGGATTCCTGAGGGCCGCTACTACGTGCAAGCCGGACACCCCGACAGCCTCGACTCCCGGTACCAGCTGACCGGCTGGATCCACGCGTCCCAGATCATCGGGCGGGCCGATGCGCTCTTCTGA
>CAZYPM010000306.1:0-1587 GCA_964649205.1 uncultured Steroidobacteraceae bacterium | reverse complement strand
GCGTCCTCAACATGCTGAACAAGCTCCTCAAGGAAGAGGACCCCGAACTCGTCGCCATCGTCATGGACGCGCCCGGCCGAACCTTCCGCGACGATCTCTTCGAGGAATACAAGGCGCACCGCCCGCCGATGCCGGACGACCTGCGCGCGCAGGTCGACCCCCTGATCGAGGCGATCCCGGCACTCGGCCTGCCGCTCTTGCGGATCCCGGGCGTCGAGGCCGACGACGTGATCGGCACGCTCGCCGAGCGCGCGGCGAAGCACGGCATGAAGGTCGTGATCTCGACCGGCGACAAGGACATGGCCCAGCTCGTGAACGACGACATCACGATCGTCAACACGATGTTCGACACGAAACTGGACCGCGCGGGCGTCAAGGCCAAGTTCGACGTGCTGCCGACACAGATCGTGGATTACCTGGCCCTCGTCGGCGACAGTTCCGACAACATCCCGGGTGTGCCCAAGGTCGGTCCCAAGACCGCCGCCAAGTGGCTGAACGAGTACGGCAGCCTCGATGAAATCATCCGGCACGCCAAGGACATTCCCGGCAAGGTCGGCGAGAGCCTGCGCGAGAATCTCGAGACCCTCGAGCTGTCGCGCAAGCTCGCCACGATCCGCTGCGACCTCGAGCTGCCGCTCAAGCCAACCGAGCTGACCCGTAAATCCCCCGACGTTGAGACGCTGTCCGCGCTGTACAAACGCCTGGAAATGAACTCCCTCCTGCGCCAGCTGACCGGCACTTCCGCGCAGGCAACAGGCGGACAGGACACGGCGAGCGAGCGCGTAACTTCCGGCGGCGCGAGCGAGCCGGTGTCGCGGCCGCAGGCGCCTGCGCGCCGGTACGAGGCAATTACCACTGAAAAGCAGCTCCTCTCCTGGCTCAAGGCTCTGGAGACTGCCGAGCTCTTCGCCTTCGACACCGAGACCACCAGCCTCGACTACATGCAGGCCGAGATCGTCGGGATGTCGTTCTGCATCGACCCCGGCCACGCCGCGTACCTGCCGCTCGCGCACGATTATCCCGGCGCCCCCGACCAGCTCGACCGGAAGAAGACTCTCGCAAAGCTGAAGCCCCTGCTGGAGTCGGACAAGCACGCCAAGGTCGGCCACCACCTCAAGTACGACGCGCACGTGCTCAAGAATCACGGCATCGAGCTCGGCGGCATGCGCTACGACTCCATGCTCGAGTCCTACGTGCTGAACTCGAGCGCCACGCGCCATGACATGGATTCCTGCGCCAAGCTTTACCTGGACGTGGACACCATCAAGTACGAGGACGTCGCCGGCAAGGGTGCGAAGCAGATCCCCTTCAACCAGGTCGCGCTCGAGCAGGCGACCGATTACGCCGCCGAGGACGCCGACGTCACGCTGCAGCTGCATCACGTGCTCCACGGCGCGCTGAAGAAGAACACCGCGCTGCTGAAGGTGTACGAAGAGATCGAGCAGCCGCTGGTGCCGGTGCTGCTCGAGATGGAGCATCGCGGCGTGCTGGTGGACCGCACGAAGCTCAAGAAGCAGAGCGGCGAAATCGCGAAGCGCCTGGTGGAGCTCGAGGCCGACGCGCACAAGTCCGCCGGCCAGCCCTTCA
>CAZYPM010000305.1:0-1600 GCA_964649205.1 uncultured Steroidobacteraceae bacterium | reverse complement strand
GCGGGCGACCGAACCGAGCAAGCCGCCGATGCCGACCAGGACGATCGCTTTCATGGGATCATGCTACTGATAAACGCGGCCATTGTGCTTCAGCCATCCGGGCTCGTGTTCGCCCTGCGGATCGTGATGCGTCCAGTGGATCACGCCGCCCCGGTCGTTCCATTCGTACTCGCCGTTGAACTCCACCCGGTCGCCCGCCCGCAGGCCCTCGACGCGCGGGGCGAGGTCGATGTTGTGGGCAATCAGCAGCGTGCGACCGGAGCCGATCTCGAGGATGAAGCGCTGGTGCCGGCTTCCGTCATCGTCGTCGTCGAGAATGCGGATGACGGTCCCGCCACCCGTGACCTGGTTGCCGCTGCGCCAGTCTTCGCTCCCGGCGACCGGCGCAGGGCCGGCGTGCTGGAAGCCGGCGTGGGGCGGCTCGTCCGCGGCGGATGCGCGGTCTTCGCCGGCCCGCTGCCAGAACCAGACGACGACCAGCGCGATCGCGAGCGGGAACAGTCTCTTCATTCGGGACTCGGCGCGGCCTCAGATCTCCAGCAGGTCGCGGCCGACGATGATCTGGCCGCGGAAATGCCGCGCGGCGGCGTCGCGCCACATCTCCCCGGTCACCTGCGGGTCGTCGGGCGGCACGAAGTGCGAGAGCACAAGCGTCTTCACGCCGGCTGCCGCCGCGACCCGCCCGCAGTCTTCCGCGGTGGTGTGGCTGGCAAGGAGATGCGGCCGCAGGGTCGCGGCATTCGGCACCCGGGCGACGAGCCGGTCCACGGCCGGCAGGAACATGGCCTCGTGGACCAGCACGTCCGCGCCCTTCGCCAGCGCAATCAGCGCTTCGGAATACGCGGTGTCGCCGGAGATCACGATGCTGCGATCCGCCGTGTCCAGGCGGTAAGCGTAGGCGGGCTCGACCATCGGGTGAGGCACGAGCGCGCAGCTCACCTTGACGTTCTCATCCTGCATGACGCGGCCGGGACCGGCGATCTCGTGCGCATGCACCAGCGGCCGCAGCGGCACCCGGCCTTCGTCCCGGATGCGGATGTCGATGTCGTAGGCGCTCATCTCGAAGAACAGGCGCGTGATCTCGGCGATCGGCGGCGGTCCCCAGGCATCGACGCGGCTGCGCAGCCCGCTCGCCCAGGCGAGCAGCACCAGGTTGCCGTAGTCCGCGTTGTGGTCGGAGTGGTGGTGCGTGATGAAGATGTGGCGCAACCGGTCGAGCGATAGGCCCGCGAGCACGAGCTGGCGCGCCACGCCGTCGCCGCAGTCCACGACGTAGAGCGCATCGTTGACGACGACGACCTGGGCCGTGGCATTGTTCTCCTTCTTGGGCCGCGGCCCGCCGCCGGTGCCGAGCAGGATCAGGCGCGCGCGGCCGTCGCCGGCGATGGCTGGACGGGTGAGCATCGCGGCAGCAGCACAGGCGCTCGCGGAAGCGAGAAATGCGCGCCGTCCGGCGTCCGGCGCGCGGCGACCGCCGGCAGCGGGCTGATCCCGGCTCAATGCCGGTGTTCCTGCGCCGCGGCGGGGATGAACCCCGGGAACCGCGCGGCCGCGAACTCGGCGTGACAGCGGGTGCAGGTCTCGAGCAGGCGGGCGTAAT
>CAZYPM010000304.1:0-1600 GCA_964649205.1 uncultured Steroidobacteraceae bacterium | reverse complement strand
CACCACCTGCAGATCGCGCTGGCGCAGGAACAGGGCGAGCTGCCGAAGTTCCGCCGCTTCGCGGGCTTCACGGCCTACATCGAGGGCTGGGCGCTGTACTCCGAGCGGCTCGGCTACGACCTCGGCCTGTACAAGGACCCGTATTCGCGCTTCGGCCAGCTGACCTACGACCAGTGGCGCGCGGTGCGCCTGGTGGTCGACACCGGCATGCACCACATGGGCTGGACGCGGCAGCAGGCGATCGACTACTTCCTCGCGAACGCGGCCAAGACCGAGGCCGACATCGTCAACGAGATCGACCGCTACATCGCCTGGCCCGGCCAGGCGCTGGCGTACAAGGTCGGCCAGCTCAAGCTGCTCGAGCTGCGCGAGCGGGCGACGCGCGCCCTGGGGGACGACTTCGACATCCGCGACTTCCACGACACGGTCCTCGCGACCGGCGCAGTGCCGCTCGACATCCTGGAGCGCACGGTGGACGACTGGATCCGGAGCCGGCAGCAGCCTTGATCGGGCAGCGTCGCAACGCGGTTGCGGTGCGCATCGGTGCCGTCACCGTGGGCGGCGGCGCCCCGGTCGTGGTGCAGTCCATGACCAACACCGACACCGCCGACGTCGAGGCGACGGCGCGCCAGGTGCGCGAGCTTGCGAACGCAGGGTCCGAGATCGTGCGCGTCACGGTCAACACCGACGAGGCCGCGGCGGCGGTGCCGCACATCCGCGACCGCCTGGCCGCGGCGGGCTGCGCCGTGCCGCTGGTCGGCGACTTCCACTTCAACGGCCACAAGCTCTTGGCCGCGCACCCGGCCTGCGCGGAGGCGCTCGCCAAGTACCGCATCAACCCGGGCAATGTTGGCCGCGGCAGCAAGCGCGATCCGCAGTTCGCAGCCATGGTCGAGACCGCCTGCCGTCACGGCAAGCCGGTGCGCATCGGCGTCAACTGGGGCAGCCTCGACCAGGACCTGCTCACGCGCCTGATGGACGAGAACTCGAAGCGCGCGGAGCCCCTGGATGCGCTCGAGGTGCTGCGCGAGGCGACCGTGCAGTCCGCGCTCGGCAGCGCGGCGCGCGCGGTGGAACTCGGGCTGCCGCAGGACCGCATCGTCATCAGCGCCAAGGTCAGCGGCGTGCAGGACCTGATCGCGATCTACCGCGCCCTGGCCGCGCGCTCGGAGTACCCGCTGCACCTCGGCCTGACCGAGGCGGGCATGGGCGCCAAGGGCATCGTGTCCTCGACCGCGGCCATCGCCGTGCTGCTGCAGGAGGGCATCGGCGACACCATCCGCGTGTCGCTGACGCCGGAGCCCGGCGGCGACCGCCGCCAGGAGGTGCGCGTCGCGCAGGAAATCCTGCAGAGCCTCGGCCTGCGCGCCTTCGCCCCGCGGGTGGTCGCCTGCCCCGGCTGCGGCCGCACCACCAGCAGCTATTTCCAGGAGCTCGCGCAGCGCATCCAGGAGCACGTGCGGGCGCGCATGCCCGGGTGGCGGCGCGACTACGTCGGCGCCGAGACCATGACGGTCGCGGTCATGGGCTGCGTGGTCAACGGCCCCGGCGAGAGCAAGCACGCCAACATCGGCATCAGCCTGCCGGGCACCGGCGAGCG
>CAZYPM010000303.1:0-1606 GCA_964649205.1 uncultured Steroidobacteraceae bacterium | reverse complement strand
GCCGCTGGCAGGAAGCGGGCCAGTTCTCCGTATTCGACCACCCGATCCGCGAGCTCGAGGGCCGCGTGTTCGGCATCGTCGGCTTCGGCGCGCTCGGGCGCGGCGTCGCCCGCGTCGCGGAGGCCTTCGGCATGCAGGTACAGCTCGCGAACCGCCCGGGCGGACCGCCCGCCGACGGCCGCCACGACCTCGACGCGATGCTGCCGCGCCTCGACGTGTTGTCCCTACATTGCCCGCTGACCGAGGCGACCCGCGGTCTCGTGAGCCGCGAGCGCCTCGCCCGAATGAAGCCGGATGCCGTGCTCATCAATACGGCGCGCGGCGCGCTGGTCGACGCGCAGGCGCTCGCGGATGCCTTGCGCGCCGGCCGGCTCGGCGGCGCCGGCATCGACGTGCTCGAGCGCGAGCCGCCGCCCGCGGATCACCCGCTGCTCGATCCCGCGATCCCGAACCTGATACTCACGCCGCACGTCGCCTGGGCCGCGCGCGAGGCGCGCCAGCGCTGCCTCGACGAGCTCGCGCTCAATGTCGAGTCCTTCCTGGCGGGCGGGACGCGCAATCGCGTGATCTGACGGCAAGTTGCTGATTTGTAACACTAATGTCTAATTATTGACACTGTGTCAATGCCGTCCTAGACTGCGGCCATGTCCTACATCGCCGTGCGCCGTGAAGAGGAAAAGGAGCGCCGCCGCGCCGAGATCGTCGATGCGGCCGAGGAGCTCTACGCCGAGCTCGGCTGGGACGCCGTCACGATGGAGAACGTGGCGAAGACCGCCCGCCTCTCGCGCGCGCTGATCTACGTCTACTTCCGCGACAAGGAAGACCTGCTGCACGCGATCACCGAGCGCGCGCTGCTCGAGCTGCGCGAGCGCTTCCTGCAGGCTGCCGCGAAGCAGCGCCTCGGGCTCGACAAGGTGCAGGCCATCGGCCGCGCCTACGTGCTGTTCCAGCAGGAAAAACCCTATCGTTTCGATGCCTGCAGCCGCTTCCATGCGCACCAGGCTGCCAACGAAGAGCCGACCGAGGCGGCCTGCGCGGCCGCCGGCGACGCCGTCATCGGCGTGATCGTGCAGGCGCTGGTCGAAGGCCAGGCCGACGGCTCGATCCGCAAGGACATCGGCAACCCGGCGCAGGTCTGCGTGATGCTGTGGGCCTTTACGCATGGCCTGATCCAGGTCGGCAACAACAAGAAGCAAGAGATCGCGCGCCTCGGCATCGAGGTGTCGCAGCTGATGGAGGGCTCGTTCGGCATGTTGCGTTACATGCTGGCCGCACAGCCCGCGCAGTGATTTTTTTGGCCCGTCGTTTGACACATGTCTAGTCCATCGACAGTTGCACATTTCAGGCGAGCCGCGCTGGCGCTGGCGGCGTTGCTGCTGGCCGGCGCTGCGCATGCGGATACGCCGCCGGTGAAGCGCGTGGCCGATGCGCTGGTGGCCGAAGCACTCGAATCGAACCTCGGCCTCGCCGCGAACACCGCGGGTGTGCAGCAGAAGCAGGCGGCGCTCGACGCCGTGCGCGCCGAGTACCTGCCGCAGCTCGACCTGCAGCTGCGCTACAGCGAGGCCGATGGCGGCCGCACGATCGAAGTCCCCGCGCTCGGCCT
>CAZYPM010000302.1:0-1610 GCA_964649205.1 uncultured Steroidobacteraceae bacterium | reverse complement strand
GCAAGGGTCCGCGCCGCGGCATCGATATCGTCGGTGTTCATGTCCTTCATCTTGAGCTTCGCGATGTCGCGGAGCTGCGCCATCGTCACCTCACCGGCAACCGAACGGCCCGGCTCCTTGGAGCCCGTGCCGCCCTTGCCCGTCGGGCGCAGGCCCGCGGCTTTCTTGATGAGGAAGGTCGCAGGCGGCGTGCGCATCTCGAAGGTGAACGAACGATCGGAGTAGACCGTAATCTTCACCGGGATGGGCGTTCCCTGCTCGAGATCCTTCGTCTTTGCGTTGAAGGATTTGCAGAACTCCATGATGTTGACGCCACGCTGGCCAAGCGCGGGCCCGATGGGCGGCGATGGGTTCGCTGCGCCCGCCGGCACCTGGAGGTTGATATAGCCGTCAATTTTCTTCGCCATGGTCTCCCCTACTCAATTGAGGACGCTGAAAGCGCCTCGGCGAAAGGCGCTTTTTGGTCCAGGGTTAGCGGTCCAACGGACAGACGCTTCTTGCGAAAACCACTGTCCTCCCGCACATCACCGCCGCGAATGCTCATCACCCCCGGCAGTTCCCGGCAAACCGCCGGTAGTCCTTCTCAATCGCCACGCGCGCGCTCCGCTTAAGAAACCAAGCAGCAAAGCGCGGAGCGGGCGGTCAGCTTGCAATCTTCTCCACCTGGCCGAACTCAAGCTCGACCGGCGTCGGCCGCCCGAAGATCGAGACGGCCACCTTGAGGCGCGAACGCTCCTCATCCACTTCTTCGACGACGCCCGTGAACGATGCGAAGGGACCGTCGGCAACCTTGACGTTCTCGCCGATTTCAAAGGTGATGGTGGGCTTGGGACGCTCCACACCCTCTTTGACCTGATTGAGGATGCGCATCGCTTCATCCTCGGAAATCGGCATGGGCTTGTTGTCGGCGCCGAGGAAGCCCGTGACCTTCGGCGTATTCTTGATCATGACGAACGCGGCGTCCGTCATCTTCATCTTCACCAGCACGTAGCCGGGCAGAAACTTGCGCTCAGCCTGGATCTTGCGCCCGCGCTTGACCTCGACGACCTCTTCGGTCGGCACGACGACTTCCTCGAACAGATGCTCAAGGTTGCCCGCCTTTGCGCGCTCGCGAATAGCGTCGGCGACCTTGCGCTCAAAGTTCGTGTAGGCATGGACGATGTACCAGCGCGTGCCGGGCACCGTCTTTTTGTCTTCGCGTTGCTGCGCGAGCGTCATCTGTTCTTGCCCTCTGGCCTGCTAGTCCTAGGCGCCCAAGCCCAAGACGAGGCGCACAATCCAGCTCAAAGTCTGGTCGACTACCAAAAAGAATAGAGAGGCGAGCGCGACCATGATGAGCACCATCACAGTCGTGATCCATACCTCTTTGCGCGTCGGCCAGGTAACTTTGGCAGTTTCTTGCCTGACTTCCTGAATAAACGCGATCGGGTTGAACTTCGCCATTAATCTGCAATCCTGACAGGGCATGCGACAACTCGCCGCAACGGCCTCGGACAGTTCCGGGGCCGGCGCCGCGAGCTTGGCCGGAAGCAAGTGGCAGGGGCGGAGGGTCTCGAACCCCCGACCTTCGGTTTTGGAGACCGACGCTCTACCAATTGAGCTACACCCCT
>CAZYPM010000301.1:0-1614 GCA_964649205.1 uncultured Steroidobacteraceae bacterium | reverse complement strand
ACGACATCCTGAACAAGGTCCACGAGGCCGGGCTCACGCTCAAGGCCGGCTGCGGGATCGGCTACGAGTTCTCGACGCTGCGCCCGCGTGGCGCCTACGTGGCGGGGGCGGGCGCGCACACCTCGGGCCCGATGTCCTTCATGGACATCTACGACCGCATGTGCTTCACGGTCTCCTCCGCGGGCGGCCGGCGCGGCGCGCAGATGGGCACCTTCGACGTCGGCCACCCCGACGCGGTGGACTTCATCCGCGCCAAGCGCGAGAACGGCCGCCTGCGCCAGTTCAACCTCTCGCTGCTGGTGACCGACGAGTTCATCGCCGCGGTGCGCGGCGACCGCGACTGGCACCTGGCCTTCCCGCTGCCGGCGCGCGAGTACGACCCCGCCCGGCACGACCTGCACGACCCCAAGTCCTTCGTCTGGCGCGAATGGCCGGACGCCGAGGGCTACATCGTCAACGAGGACGGCCTGGTCGCCTGCAGGATCTACCGGACCATCCATGCGCGCCGGCTGTGGGACGTCATCATGGCGTCGACCTACGACTATGCCGAGCCCGGCTTCGTCCTGATCGACCGCGTCAACGAGATGAACAACAACTGGTGGTGCGAGAACATCCGCGCCACCAACCCCTGCGGCGAGCAGCCGCTGCCGCCCTACGGCTCCTGCCTGCTGGGCTCGGTGAACCTCACGCGCTTCGTGCGCGCGCCCTTCACCGAGGAGGCGAGCTTCGACTGGGACGAGTACCGCGAGGTGGTGCGCACCTTCACGCGCATGCTCGACAACGTGGTCGAGATCAACGGCCTGCCGCTCGGCCGCCAGCGCGACGAGATCCACCGCAAGCGCCGCCACGGCATGGGCTTCCTCGGCCTCGGCTCGACCATGACCATGCTCGGCATGAAGTACGGCTCGGCCGAGTCCATCGCCTTCACCGACAACGTGGCGCGCGAGATGGCGATCGCCGGGTGGGAGGCGGGCCTCGAGCTGGCGCGCGAGAAGGGCCCGGCCCCGATCATGAACGAGGAGTTCACGGTCACGCGCGCGATGCTGCGCAAGCGCCCGGAGATGGCGCGCGACGGCTGGAAGGTCGGCGACCGCGTGCCCGGGCGCGTGCTGCACGCGCGCTACAGCCGCTACATGCGCCGCATCGCCGAGGTCGCGCCGGAATTGGTCAAGGAGCTGGAGGCGGTCGGCAGCCGCTTCACGCACCACAGCTCGATCGCGCCGACCGGCACCATCTCGCTGTCGCTCGCGAACAACGCCTCGAACGGCATCGAACCGACCTTCGCGCACCACTACTTCCGCAACGTGATCCGCGAGGGCAAGAAGTCGAAGGAGCGCGTGGACGTCTATTCCTTCGAGCTGCTGGCCTACCGCGAACTGGTCAACCCGCGCGCGATGCCGGGCGCCACCGGCGCGGCGGAGAAGCTGCCCGACTACTTCGTGACCGCCGACAGCATCGGGCCGCGCGAGCACGTCGAGATCCAGGCCGCGGCGCAGAAGTGGGTGGACTCGTCGATCTCGAAGACTGCCAACGTGCCGACCGACTTCCGCTACGAGGACTTCAAGGACATCTACCTCTACGCCCACGAGAAGGGCCTGAAGGGCTGCACCACCT
>CAZYPM010000300.1:0-1616 GCA_964649205.1 uncultured Steroidobacteraceae bacterium | reverse complement strand
ACCGAGGTCATGAAGCAGAAGCAGTACGCGCCGATGTCGGTGGCGGAGATGGCGCTCTCGATCTATGCGGTCAACGCCGGCTACATGGACAAGGTGGACCGCAAGAAGATCGTCGCCTTCGAGGAGGCGTTGCAGTCCTTTGCCAAGACCGGCCATGCGGCCTTCCTGAAGCAGGTCAACGACAAGCCGGAGCTCAGCAAGGAAGTCGAGGCCGGCTTCAAGAAGATCTGCGACGAGTTCGCCGCCACGGGAGCCTGGTAAGCCGACATGGCCGGCACGAAAGAAATCCGCGTCAAGATCGCGAGCATCAAGAGCACGCAGAAGATCACCAAGGCCATGGAGATGGTCGCTGCGAGCAAGATGCGCCGCGCGCAGGAGCGGATGAAGGCCGCGCGCCCCTATGCCGACAAGATCCGGCAGGTCATCGGCCACGTGCGCGCCGCCAACCCGAACCACCGCCACCCGTTTCTGGTGGAGCGCGACGTCAGGTCGGTCGGCATGATCGTGGTGAGCAGCGACCGCGGCCTCTGCGGCGCGCTCAACATCAACGTGTTCAAGCAGGTGCTCGCGGCCGCGCGCGAATACCAGCAGCAGGGCGTCGAGCTGCACCTGTGCCTGATCGGCGCGAAGTCCATGCAGTTCTTCCGCCGGCTGAAGCTGCCGATCACCGCCTCGATCACGCACCTGGGCGACCGGCCGCGGGTGGCGGACCTGCTCGGCACCGTCAAGGCGATGCTGGACATGTACGAAGAGTCGAAGATCGACCGGCTGTTCATCGTCAGCAACCGCTTCGTGAACACCATGACGCAGCGGCCGGAACTGCGGCAGATGCTGCCGGCCGAGGTCATGGACGCGAAGGACCTGCAGGAGCGCTGGGACTACATTTATGAGCCCGCGCCCGACGAGCTGATTTCCAGCTACATGATGCGCTACATCGAGTCGCAGGTTTACCGCGCGGCGGTCGAGAACGTCGCCTGCGAGATGGCGGCGCGCATGGTGGCGATGAAGAGCGCGACCGACAACGCGGGCAAGCTCATCGACGAGCTGCAGCTCATCTACAACAAGGCCCGCCAGGCCGCGATCACGAAAGAGATTTCGGAGATCGTGGGCGGTGCGGCAGCGGTTTAATCGGAAGGAAAGTCAGATGGCACAGGCGGCAAACGGCAAGATCGTCCAGATCATCGGCTCGGTGATCGACGTGGAATTCCCGCGCGAGGGCATCCCCGCGGTGTATGAGGCGCTCAAGCTGGTGGACCAGCCGCTGACGCTCGAGGTGCAGCAGCAGCTCGGCGACGGCATCGTGCGCACCATCGCGATGGGATCCTCGGAGGGCCTGAAGCGCGGCCTCGCGGTCCAGTCCACCGGCGCGCCGATCACGGTGCCGGTCGGCCCCGGCACGCTCGGGCGCATCATGGACGTGCTCGGCAACCCGCAGGACGAGGGCGGCCCGGTGAAGACCGACAAGTTCCTGCCGATCCACCGCCCGGCGCCGTCCTACGACGAGCAGACCGGCGGCCAGGACCTGCTCGAAACCGGCATCAAGGTCATCGACCTGCTGGTGCCGTTCGCCAAGGGCGGCAAGATCGGCCTGTTCGGCGGCGCCGGCGTCGGCAAGA
>CAZYPM010000299.1:0-1634 GCA_964649205.1 uncultured Steroidobacteraceae bacterium | reverse complement strand
CGCCGGATGGCCCGGTTGAGGTGGGCATAGATGAAGTTCAGGCCCGGCGTCGTGCCCCAGTGCCCGAGCAGGCGCGGCTTAACGTGTTCCAGGCGCAGCGGCTCGCGCAACAGCGGGTTGTCGAGCAGGTAGATCTGCCCGACCGAGAGGTAGTTGGCCGCGCGCCACCAGGCGTCGAGCCATTGGAGGTCTCCAGCGGCCCGGGTGTTTGTGCCTGCACGCCCGCTCCGCGTCCGCTTCACGGCCCGCCGCTCCGCACATAGGTGGTTGGTGCGGCGGCCAGTCGCGAAACCGGCCCGGTCAGGATCGGCGTGAGGTCAATGGCATTCGATGTGTGCGGCACGGAATTCGTGCTCACGATCCGCGCTGCCCCGGCTTCCCGCAGTGACTCGTACGCGCCGGGCGCGAACAGGCCATGCACGGCGAGACACACCGGCGCGCGCCGCCCGTTGGCGCGCAGCTGCTTGACGGTCTCGATCATCGTGCGCGCCGACGAGACGATATCATCGATCAGCACCGGCGTACGTTCGCCCAGCCCCGGCAGATCCGGAAGTGATGACACCGACACATCCCGATCGCCGCGACGTGTCTTCTCCAGCACGACGTGCGGACAGGGAACCGCCTCCGCCACAGCGCGTACCCACTGTTCGCTCTCCGAGTCCGGCCCAACCACCAGCGGGTCCCGCACCTGGCCGCGGATCCAGTCTGTCAGCAGGGGGGCCGACTGCGCGACTTCGGCGGGAATCATGTAGATCTCCGCCAGCGACTGGCGCCGGTGCAGATGCGGATCCACCGTCACCAGCCAGTCGAACCGGGCTGACAGCAGGCGCGCGAAGCTCACGGACGTGATGGCTTCCCCCGGCTGGAAGCGCCGGTCCTGGCGCATGTAGGCGAGATAAGGCGCGACAAGTCCGACGGTTCGCGCGCCGAGTTCGCGCAGGGTGTCGGCCATGAAAACGAGCGGCAGGAAATGAGCATCCGGATCCTGCAGAGTGCAGACAACCGCCACCGCGCGGCCATGGACGTCGCTGTCGATGCGAAGATACGTTTCGCCATCCGGAAAGCGCCGCATCGCAATCGTCACGGGTTCGGCATCGAGCGCCTGGCGCAACGGCGCCGCCAGCGCCTCGTTCCCGGGCATCGCGAGCAACATCGGCCTCATGCATCCACCAGCCGGACCACGTCCGGGTGCCGCGCCGCATAGGTGAGCGCATAGTCGAGCTCGCCGCGCGCCTGCGCGTGCACCGTGTAAAGCGGCTCGCCGCTGCCGCATCGCTGCCCGAGTTTCACGTGCAGGTCGACTCCCGCGGCCTGGGCGCGCGGCGCGCCGGCGAGCTTCGCGACGCGCGCGATCCTGCGATTGTCGATCGCGGCGCAGATGCCACCCCGTGCGGCAGTCACAACGTGGGTCAGCGGCGCGACCAGCGGTTCCCGCATCCCGCCCTGGGCGCGGCAGATGGCCTCGAACTTCGCCAGTGCGCTGCCGTCCGCAAGGATGCGTTCGGCGACTGCCAGCCCACTGCCACGCGCCGTTCCCGGGGCCATTTCCATCACCAGGCCGGCAAGTGTCACCGCCCTCTCGCGCAGGTCCGGCGGCGCGCCGGGCTCGCGCCGCAGCACCGCCAGCAGGTCGC
>CAZYPM010000298.1:0-1636 GCA_964649205.1 uncultured Steroidobacteraceae bacterium | reverse complement strand
GCGGCGATGGCGGTGGCCTGGGTGGTGGTGGCGCAGGGCATCTGCGGCGTGGCCAAGGACCTGACCAAGACGGCCAGCAAGTCGGCGATCAAGCTCACTCAGGCCCAGTTCCAGGCCGAGGCCAACGAGCAGGCTCGGGGTGGAAGTCAGGGCCAGCTCTTCAAGTGGGTGGCGTGGTTCACCGGCAGCAAGAACGCGATGAAGGGCATCGGCTTCTTCCTCGGCGGCGTGCTGCTGGAGACGCTCGGCTTTCGCGGCGCGCTGTGGGCGATGGCGGGCTTGCTGGCGCTGGTGCTGGTGGGCGTGGTCGCCTCGCTGCCGCCGATGATGGGCAGGAAGAAGGCCTCGAAGTCGGTGCGCGAGCTGTTCGCCAAGAACCCCGGCATCAACGCCCTGGCCGCCGCGCGCGTGGTGTTGTTCGGTGCGCGCGACGTATGGTTCGTGGTCGGCGTGCCGGTGTTTCTGTATTCGGCGGGGTGGACCTTCACCATGGTGGGAACCTTCCTCGCCGTGTGGACCATTGGCTATGGCCTGGTGCAGGCGCTGGCGCCACACATCGTGCGCCGCAGCGCCGACGGCCTGAGCCGCGAGGTGCCGGCCGCGCGCCTGTGGTCGGCGCTGCTGGCGGCGGTGCCGGTGCTGCTCGCGGTGGCGGTGGCGATGCAAGTGCCGGCGCTGGAGTGGGTGGTGGTCGTCGGCTTGGGCGTGTTCGGCTTTGCGTTCGCGGTCAACTCCTCGGTGCATTCCTACCTGGTGCTGGCCTATGCCGGCTCGGAGAAGGCGGCCGAGGATGTGGGCTTTTACTACGCCGCCAACGCGCTCGGGCGCTTCATCGGCACGCTGCTGTCGGGGCTGCTGTATCAGTGGGGCGGTTTGCTGTATGCGCTGATCGGCTCGGCGCTGATGCTGGGGCTGTGCTGGGCAGCGACTCTGGCGCTGCCGACGCGGCGCGCGCTGCAAGCCGAGACGCCGTCATGAACCGGGCGGACGTTTCGCCCTTGCGGCCGGGCCGGGTCCGGTAATCTATCGATGAACGAGATCACGAAAACCACCATGGAAAAAGCCGCTGCGCTCGCCGTCTTCGAATCGCTGGCCTCGGGCATCCGCCTCGACGTCTATCGGCTGCTGGTGCGCAAGGGGCCGGACGGGCTGGTGGCGGGCGAGATTTCTGCGGCGCTCGACCTGCCGCCCACCAACACCTCCTTCCACCTCAAGACGCTCACCCATGCCGGGCTTGTGTCGGTCGAGCAGGAGGGGCGCTTCCAGCGCTACCGCGCCAACCTGTCGCCGATGCGCGAGCTGATCGCCTACCTCACCGCGGAGTGCTGCGACGGCATGCCCGAGCGCTGCGAGGAGACGCGCGGTGCGGCGTGCGGCGAGGGGCTGAAGTGCTGAGCTTGCGTACTCAGCGGCTGTGTCTTCTTCAACCGACATGCGCCTTCCGGCGCAGCGAGAACTGATATGGGCTTGTTCGAACGCCTTCTTACTGTCTGGGTCGGCCTGGGCATTCTCGCCGGCGTGGGCCTCGGCCTGGTCATGCCCGGGGTATTCCAGGGCATCGCCGCGATCGAATTCGCGCATGTGAACCTGGTGGTGGCCGTGTTCATCTGGGTGATGATCTACCCGATGATGATCC
>CAZYPM010000297.1:0-1665 GCA_964649205.1 uncultured Steroidobacteraceae bacterium | reverse complement strand
TTCCACGCATCGCGGATCAGCGACCACTTGCCGTCCTTCTTGCGCAGCACCGAGAGGAACTTGCCGCTGTCGATCTGCGCGCCGCTCGCATCGGTGACGGTGAAGGTGCCGGTCTGCCAGGCGATGTCGCCTGACATCTCGACCACGCTCTCCGGCGAGATATTGAGGCTGATGCCCGCGGCCTTGGCGCCCGCGACGTCGGCCTCGATGAGCGCACGGACGGCATCGCGCCCCGACGCCGTGGCGTAGCCCGGCGCCAGCACGACGGCGTCATCGGCATAGAGTGCGACGACCGCCGCGGCGTCGCCCGCCGCGTAGTTGTCGTTCCACGCCTTGTTGACCGCCTTGACCGCGTCCATTTCGGCGGCCATGTCCGGCGCCTTCTGGCAGCCGGCGAGCGCAAGCAGCCCTGCCGCAATGACTGCAGCTGACTTCAGGATATTCACTTTTCCCCCTTGGACTTGTTCTGTTCGACCGCCGGCCCCGGCGGTCGGGTAGCATCCTACTCCTTTCGCGGGGGGCGTCCATGCGCGACCTGACCCAGGGCCCCATCCCGGGCCATCTCCTGACGATGGCCGCGCCCATCGCCGCCGGCATGCTGGCGCAGACGCTCTACTTCCTGATCGACCTGTACTTCGTCGCGCAGCTCGGCGACGCGGCGCTCGCCGGCGTGGGCGCGGCGGGCATCGCGATGTTCGTGGTGATGGCGTTCACGCAGGCGCTGGGCGTCGGCGCGATGGCGCTGATCGCGCAGGCAGTCGGACGCAAGGATCCGGAGGACGCCAACCTCGTGTTCAACCAGGCGCTGGCGCTGGGTGCGTTGTGCACGATCGCGACGCTGGTCGCGGGCTACGCCGCCACGCACGGATACATGACTCTCGTCGGTGCCGATGCTGCGACCGCGGCGGCCGGCACTACTTATCTTTACTGGTTCCTGCCGGGACTCGCGCTGCAGTACGTGAACATGGTGATGATGTCGGCGCTGCGCGGCACCGGCGTGGTGCAGCCGACCATGGTCGTGCAGATTGCGACCGTGCTGCTGAACGCAATCCTCGCGCCGGTGCTGATCGCCGGCGTCGGCACCGGCAAGCCGATGGGCGTCGCAGGCGCCGGCCTCGCCTCGACCATCGCGGTCATGGCAGGCACGGTCATGCTGTGCGGCTACTTCTTCAAGCTCGAGAAGTACGTGCACTTCCGCAGCTCGTTGTGGAAGCCGCGCACGCTGGTCTGGGCGCGCATGGTCAACATCGGCGCGCCCGCCGGCGGCGAGTTCGCGATGATGTTCCTGCTGATGGCGGTGATCTACTGGGTGATCCGCGACTTCGGCGCGGCGGCACAGGCGGGCTTCGGGCTCGGCACGCGCCTGATGCAGTCCATCTTCCTGCCGGCGATGGCGATCGCGTTCGCGACCGGCCCGGTCGCGGGACAGAACTACGGCGCGAAGCAGCACGCGCGCGTGCGCGAGACGCTGCGCTCGGCCGTGACCATGAGCGTCGCGGTCATGATCGTGCTGACGCTGCTGTGCCAGTGGCGGCCGGAGTGGCTGGTGCGCGGCTTCACGCAGGACCCGGCGGTGGTCGAGGTCGCCTCGCACTTCCTGCGGCTGATCTCGTGGAACTTCGCCGCCTCGGGAATCATCTTCACCTGCTCCGGCGTGTTCCAGGG
>CAZYPM010000296.1:0-1675 GCA_964649205.1 uncultured Steroidobacteraceae bacterium | reverse complement strand
TCGCGGCCGATCGTGTGCAGCAGGAACAGGCCGTCGTCGCCGAGGCAGGAGCGCGGGACCTCGAAGAAGCGCCGGTAGTTCTTCGCGCCCACGTGCTCGAACATGCCGATCGACAGCACGCGGTCGAAGCGCCCCGAGAGCGCACGGTAGTCCTGCAGGCGGATTTCGACCGGCAGTCCGCGGCAGACCTCGCGGGCGAGTTCCGCCTGCTGCGCGGAGACCGTGTCGCCGAAGCCCTGCACGCAGCAGCGTTCGGCCGCGAACCGCAGCGCCTCGCCCCAGCCGCAGCCGATGTCGAGCAGCCGCATGCCGGGCTCGAGCATGAGCTTGCGGCAACAGAGATCGAGCTTGTGCTCCTGCGCCTCGTCGAGATCGCGCGCCGCCGGCCAGTAGGCGCAGCTGTAGACCAGGCGCTTGCCGAGCATCGCGCGGTAGAGGTCGTTGCCGAGATCGTAATGGCGCCGGCCGATCTCGAAGGCGCGGCGCTTCGGCAGGTTGACGAGCCGCGCGCGCAGCGCGAACCAGGCGTCGTCCCAGGTCCGCACGCGCTCGTCGAGCCGTGCCGCCAGCACGCGGGTCAGCATGCCGTCGAGGTCGGCGCAGTCCCAGCTGCCGTCCATGTAGCTCTCGCCGACGCCCAGCGAACCGTGCATCAGGACGCGCGCGAGGAAGGACTCGTCGCGGACCTGGATGTCCCAGCGGCGCGCACCGTCGAGGCGCACGTCGGCCGGGTCGAGCAGTCGCTGCAGGCGGTCCCTGACGGACTTCACGCTTGACGGCCCCGCAATGTGACGGGTTTGGCGTCCGGTCCGCGACATAATAAGTCACGATCGAGCCGATGAACGGGATCCAGCCACCCGCAGAGAGGCTGCGCGCAGCCGTGGCGCAATGGTTCGGCCATCGGTCGGGCTGGTTCGTGCTGCTGGGCGCCGGTTTTGCCGCTGCCGCGGCCCTGGCAGGCCTTGCCCCCGGGGCGCACCGCTACAGCCTGGTTCCGGTCCTGGCAACGGCCGCCGCGACCTTCGCCGCCATCGCGGCGGCCTGGCACGCAGGCGCGCTGGAGGGCGCCAGCGCGTCGCGGCGTCACGCCTGGCGCTGGCTGGGCGTTGCGCTCGGGATCCAGCTCGCCGGCGCGTCCGCGGTCGCGGCATCGCTCGCGTTCGGGGCGCCCGCGCTGCACGCCGCCGCGGTATTCCTGAAGTTCGCCTTCTTCCCCTGCGCCATCGCCGCCGTCGCGGCCATGCTGCTGTCGACGCGGCACCAGCCTTTCGGCGCGCTGTTCTGGCTCGAGGCGCTGCTGGTCGCCCTGTGCATCGGCGCAGTGCTGTGGCTCGCGCTGCCCCGCAACCTGACGCCGCTCCCGGTCCCGATGGCGGCGCCGCCCGCCGTTGCAGCCTGGGCGGCGACACTCGATGCCGGCGTGCTGGTGCTGGCGGCAGTCGTGCTGCTGCGCCGGTCGGACTGGCGCGGCTGGCCGGGACTCGTGTTCTTCGCCCTGGGCCTTGCTGCGCTCGCGGGATCGCGCCTGCTGGAGGCGGTGACGGTCGCGGACGCACGCGCGCCGGCGGCCGCCTGCCCGCTGCAGCTGCTCGCGCTGGTCGCGGTCACGATCGCGGCCCGCTTCGAGTACCTGCGGACCGAGCGCCAGGCGCCGCCGATGGATGCCACGGAACGC
>CAZYPM010000295.1:0-1676 GCA_964649205.1 uncultured Steroidobacteraceae bacterium | reverse complement strand
CCTCGACGCCGCACTTCTCGCAGACCACGCCGCGGTGCTTCAGGCGCTTGTACTTCCCGCACAGGCACTCGTAGTCCTTCACCGGCCCGAAGATCTTGGCGCAGAACAGGCCGTCCCGCTCCGGCTTGAAGGTGCGGTAGTTGATGGTCTCGGGCTTGCGCACCTCGCCGTACGACCAGGACCGGATCATCTCCGGCGAGGTCAGCGCGATGCGGATCGAGTCGAAGTTCTCGACCGGGACCTGCGGCTTGAAGAACTTGAGGAGGTCTTTCATTCGATCACCCTTCCTGCTCGAGCTCGATGTTGATGCCGAGCGAGCGGATTTCCTTGACCAGCACGTTGAACGACTCCGGCATGCCGGCGTCCATCTGGTGATTGCCGTCCACGATGTTCTTGTACATCTTGGTGCGGCCGTTCACGTCGTCGGACTTGACGGTCAGCATCTCCTGCAGCGTGTACGAGGCGCCGTAGGCCTCGAGCGCCCAGACTTCCATCTCGCCGAAGCGCTGGCCGCCGAACTGCGCCTTGCCGCCGAGCGGCTGCTGCGTGACCAGGCTGTACGGCCCGGTCGAGCGCGCATGCATCTTGTCGTCCACCAGGTGGTTCAGCTTCAGCATGTACATGTAGCCGACCGTGACCAGGCGGTCGAAGGCCTCGCCGGTGCGGCCGTCGGTCAGCATGGTCTGGCCGCTGACCGGCAGCTCGGCGAGCTCGAGCAGGGCCTTGATCTCGGCCTCGCTCGCGCCGTCGAACACCGGGGTCGCCATCGGCACGCCGTCCACGAGGTTCTTCGCGAGCTCGAGGACCTCCTGGTCGCTGAGCGAGGCGATGTCCTCCTTCTGGCCGCCGGTCGCGTTGTAGACGCGGTCCAGCAGCCGGCGCAGCTCGACCACCGCGTTCTGCGACTCGAGCAGGCGGCCGATCTTCTCGCCGATGCCGCGCGCGGCCCAGCCGAGGTGCGCCTCGAGGATCTGGCCGATGTTCATGCGCGAGGGCACGCCGAGCGGGTTCAGCACGATGTCCACCGGGGTGCCGTCCGCCAGGTAGGGCATGTCCTCGACCGGGACGATGGTGGACACCACGCCCTTGTTGCCGTGCCGGCCCGCCATCTTGTCGCCGGGCTGGATGCGGCGCTTCACCGCCAGGTAGACCTTCACCATCTTCAGCACGCCCGGGGCGAGGTCGTCGCCGGCCGTGATCTTGGCCTTCTTGCCGTCGAAGCGGCGCTCGAACTCCTTGTGCTGCTCCGCCAGCCGGCGGCGCGCGGCCTCGAGCCGCTCGCTTCCGGCCTCGTCCTTCAGCCGGATCTCGAACCACTCCTCGCGCGGCAGCTCGTCGAGGTACTCCGCCGTGACCGGGCTGCCGGCCTTGAGCCGGCGCGGCCCGCCGGCGGCCGTCTGCCCCAGCAACTCGCCGCGCAGGCGCGAGAACAGGTCGTCCTCGAGGATGCGGCGCTGGTCGTTCAGGTCCTTGCGGACCTTCTCGATCTCGGCCTTCTGGATCGCGAGCGCGCGGCTGTCCTTCTCGACGCCGTCGCGCGTGAACACGCGCACGTCGATGACCGTGCCGTCCATGCCGGGCGGCACGCGCAGGGAGGTGTCCTTCACGTCGGAGGCCTTCTCGCCGAAGATCGCGCGCAGCAGCTTCTCCTCCGGCGTCAGCTGGGTCTCGCCCTT
>CAZYPM010000294.1:0-1689 GCA_964649205.1 uncultured Steroidobacteraceae bacterium | reverse complement strand
AGCGTGCCGACCGCCTTGTGCATGATCACCTTGCGCTCGGGGATGTCGGAGGCGTACACCGCGAGCGCGTCGCGGTAGGTGAGCTGCTCCGGCGGCAGTCCCTGCTTGGTCTGGAAGTACGGCTCCTCCGGGTCCCAGAAATCCATGGTCACGGCGTACAGGACGTCGTTCTTCCACCAGATCGGGTTGCCCGACATGGCGCGGTACATGGTCAGCGTCATCACGCAGACCGCGATGCCGAGCGCCACCGCGCCGATCATGAGCGCGGTGAGGCCCGGATTGCGCCGCAGGTTGCGCGACGCCAGCTTGAGGTAATAGCCGAACATCTGCTTCCTCCGCGGCTCAGGCCGGCGACATGACCATGGGCGTCGGACCCGCGGCCACGGCGGCCGCCTCGATCTCCGCGCGCGGCTCGTAGGGCCGGAAGTCCGAGATCTGCCCGTCCACGATGTGGACGTTGCGGTGCGCGCGGCGCGCGAGCTCGGGGTCGTGCGTGACCATGATGATGGTCGTGCCCATCTCGTTGATCTGCTCGAGCAGGTCCATGACCTGGCGCGCCATCAGCGAGTCCACGTTGCCGGTCGGCTCGTCCGCCAGCAGGAAGCGCGGGTCGCCGGCGAGCGCGCGGGCGATCGCGGCGCGCTGCTGCTGGCCGCCCGAGAGCTGCGACGGCATGTGGTGCATGCGCGAGGACAGGCCGACCACCTCGAGCGCGCTCTTGATGCGCTGGTCGCGCTCCTGCGACGGCAGGCGCCGGTAACGCAGCGGCACGTCCACGTTGTCGTAGATGTCGAGGTCCGGGATCAGGTTGAAGCTCTGGAAGATGAAGCCGATCTTCTCGTTCCTGAGCCGCGAACGCTGTTCGTCCGAGAGGCGGCTGACGTCCTGGCCGTCGAGCTTGTAGCTGCCCGTGTCGAACACCTCGAGCAGGCCCGCCACGTTCATGAACGTGGTCTTGCCGGAGCCGGAGGGCCCGGTCACTGCCACGAACTCGCCGTCGCCCACCTTGAGCGAGAAATCGCGCAGCGCGTGCGTCTCGATCAGGTCGGTGCGGTAGATCTTGCTGATGCCGTTCATTTCCAGCATGGGTCCTTGCTCCTAGCCGCCAATCAGGATTTCGGGAACGTCTTTGAAGTCGGAAACGCCGGAGACGACCACTTCGTCGCCGGTCTCGAGGCCCTTGATCACTTCGATCTCGCCCACCGAGGCGGCGCCCAGCTCGACGGGCGTCAGCACCGCGCGGTCGCCGTCCACGACATAGACGGCGCGCGTGGCGCCCGTGATGTCGCTGCTGCGCTCGAACTTGCGCGCCATCGCGCGCTGCTCGATGACGATGCGCACCGAGCCGCGCTGGCTCTGCCGCAGGCCGGGCGGCTGGGTCTCGAACTTGACGCGGCCGGTGACCTGGCCGGAGCGCACTTCGGGGGAGATCGCGGTCACCACGCCCTTGTGCTCGCCGCCGTCGAGGGAGATCTGTGCCTCCATGCCGGGCCGGATGTCGCGGGCATAGACGTCGGCCACCTGGAACTCGACCTCGAAGGCCGTCAGGTCCACGACGGTCAGCAGCGCGGCATTCTCGGCGACGTTCGCACGCTCGGCCGTGGCCAGGTTCGCCACGATGCCGTCCACCGGCGAGCGCACCGTGAGCTCATCCACGCGGCGCTTCAGGTTCGCCACCGCGAGCGCCTG
>CAZYPM010000293.1:0-1700 GCA_964649205.1 uncultured Steroidobacteraceae bacterium | reverse complement strand
GGGCGAATCGGCTATGATTCGCCCCCCTCGGGGCGGCTGCGCCGCCCGTCAGACGGACCCCGCGATGGCCAGGAAACGGACAGCGAAGCCCGCCCGACGCAATGCCCTGTACGCGCAGTCCGGCGGCGTGACCGCCGTGATCAATGCCTCCGCCTGCGGCGTCATCGACGCCTGCCGCAAGCACCGCGACCGCATCGGCAAGCTCTACGCGGGACGCGACGGCATCGTCGGCGCGCTGACCGAGGACCTGATCGACGTCGGCCGCGAGGACGCGGCGACGCTCAAGGCACTGCGTCACACGCCGGCCGGCGCCTTCGGCTCGGCGCGCTACAAGCTCAAGGACCTGGAGCGCGATCGCGCGAAGTACGAGCGCCTGATCGAGGTGTTCCGCGCGCACGACATCGGCTACTTCTTCTACAACGGCGGCAATGACTCGATGGACACGGCGCTGAAGCTCAGCGAGCTCGGCGGGCAGCTCGGTTACCCGGTCGCGTGCATCGGCATTCCGAAGACCGTGGACAACGACCTGCCGGTCACCGACTGCTGCCCGGGCTTCGGCTCGGTGGCGAAGTACGTGGCGGTCTCGACGCTCGAGGCCTCGCTCGACGTCGCCTCCATGGCACGCACCTCCACGCGCGTGTTCATCCTCGAGGTGATGGGCCGGCACGCGGGCTGGATCGCGGCCGCGGGCGGCCTCGCGGCGCGCCGGGCCGGCGACCCGCCGCATATCATCCTGTTCCCCGAGATCGCCTTCGACCGCGAGCGTTTCCTCGCGCGCGTGAAGGAAACGGTTGACCAGAAGGGCTACTGCGTCATCGTCGCCTCGGAAGGCACGCAGGACGCCGAGGGCAAGTTCCTCTCCGACATGGGCACGAGGGACGCCTTCGGCCACGTCCAGCTCGGCGGCGTCGCGCCGACGCTGGCTGCCATGATCAAGCAGGCGCACGGCTACAAGTACCACTGGGCGCTCGCCGACTACCTGCAGCGCTCGGCGCGACACATCGCCTCGCAGGTGGACGCGGACCAGGCGTACGCCGTCGGCCGCGCGGCGGTCGAACTCGCGCTCGCGGGAAAAAACGCGGTGATGCCCGTGATCCGCCGCCGGTCCTCGAAGCCCTACCGCTGGGACATCTCCTCGGTCGCGATCAGCGAGGTCGCCAACCGTGAGAAGAAGGTCCCACGCGAGTTCATCACGGCCGACGGCTTCGGCATCACCGCCTCCTGCCGCCGCTACCTCGAGCCGCTGATCGCCGGCGAGGCCTATCCACCGTACCAACGCGGCATTCCGCGCTACGCGACGCTCAAGGGCGCGCGCGTGCGCCGGCGGCTGACGACGGACTTCAAGGTATAATTCAGGGTTTCCAAGGGAGTCACTTCATGTCGATGCAAGCAGCACTCTGGCTCGCGATCGCGGCCGGCGTCGTCGCCATCCTCTACGGCGTGTTCTCGGTGCGCTGGATCCTGGCGCAGCCTGCGGGCAGCGCGCGCATGCAGGAGATCGCGGCCGCGATCCAGCAGGGCGCCGGTGCCTATCTCAACCGCCAGTACACCACCATCGCGATCGTGGGCGTCGTGCTGTTCGTCGTGCTGGGCTTCGCGCTCGACTGGTACACCGCGATCGGGTTCGCGCTTGGCGCGCTGCTCTCCGGCGCGGCCGGCTACATCGGCATGAACGTCTCGGTGCGCGCCAACGTGCGCAC
>CAZYPM010000292.1:0-1703 GCA_964649205.1 uncultured Steroidobacteraceae bacterium | reverse complement strand
AGTCAAACCTGCAGGAAGTGCGGGCGCGCGGCGGGATGTTGTACGTGTTCGCGGATCCGGAATCCGGCATCGAGTCTTCGGAAGGGGTGAGGGTCATCACCATGCCGCGGCACGTGAGCTACTTCCAGTCGCCGGCTGTCTACACGCTGCCGCTGCAGCTGCTCGCCTACCACGCCGCGGTGCTCAAGGGCACCGACGTCGACCAGCCGCGCAACCTTGCTAAGTCCGTCACCGTCGAATAAAGGGGACGCGTCCCTTTATTCGTAAAGGGACGCGTCCCCTTTATTCATGTTCGACGAAGGTTTCTACCGGCGCTACTACGTTGACCCCGCGACGCGCGTCGCCTCGCGCGAGGATACCGTGCGCCTCGGCCGCTTCGTCTGCGCCTACGTGGCCTACCTCGGCTTCACGGTCAAGCGCGTGCTGGACGCCGGCTGCGGGCTCGGCCACCTGCGCCGGCCGGTGCGCGAGTTCTTCCCGCGCGCGCGCTATGTCGGCCTCGAGACCAGCGACTGGCTATGCCGGCGCCACGGCTGGACCCGCGGCAGCGTCGCCGATTACGCGCCGAAGCAGCCCTTCGATCTCGTCCTGTGCCACGACGTGCTCCAGTACCTGGCAGACGGCGAAGCCGTAAAGGCGCTCGCAAACCTGTCGCGCCTCAGCCGCGGCGCCCTCTACTTCAGCGTCCTGACCCGGGAGGACTGGCGCCGGAACGCCGACCAGTCACGAACCGACTCGGGCGTGCAGCTGCGGCCAGCGGCCTGGTACAAGGCCCGCCTGGCGCGGCATTTCCGGCCCCTGGGTGGGGGATTGCTGGTCCGGCGCGGCTTTGACCCGCTGCTGTGGGAGCTGGAACGCCCATGGATTGCGCCGAAACGCGCCCGCCGGCCCCGCCGCCGGGCGAATTGATCTAGAATCGGCGACTGCAAGCAAGGTCCCCACGGGACCGCCAACACGGGGGAGTGACCGACGATGTCGTTTCCGAAGAATCCGGGCCTGCGTGCCCTCGGCGCCGCGGTGGCCGCGGCAGTGGCGCTCAGCGCCTGTGGCGGCGGTTCGGGCAGCGCCAATGACGCGCTTCCGCTGATCCGCGCCACGCTCACCATCAAGACCGTCTCGCAGGGAGGCGTCTGCGATTCCGTGCGCGTGCGCCTCACGCCCAAGGAACTGATCGGCGAGTCGAACAAGTACGCCAACAACAAGATGATGGTCGCCGAAGTCGCCATGACCGGCCCGACCGACGAGAACGGCGCGCCGATGTGCAACGGCACCGGCGAGACGCTGCCGATGGCCTCCGGCAACTGGGAGTTCACCGCGCCGCTCGCCTCCGGCACGGCCAGCTGCGTGCGCATGATCGAGCCCGCGGGCGACCTCTCGGTGGTGTTCATCGACGGCGTCGACGGCTGCGGCGGCAACGGCAACGGCGCCGAGGCGATGCCGGCGGAAGGCGAGATGCCCATCGAAGGCGAGATGCCCGCCGAGGGCGAGACGCCCGCCGAGCCCGCCACCGGCTGACGCGACGCAGGAGCTTCGAACAGGAGCCGGCACGGGCGACCGTGCCGGCTTTTTTCACCCTTGGCCAACGACGTTCCCATCTGGCTGCCGCCGCTGCTGAAGACGACGGGCGCGTTTGCGCCCAGGCTCGCCGCGCGCATCATGGCGGAGCTCATCTCGCGCCCGCGCGGGCGCAATCCCACGCAGCC
>CAZYPM010000291.1:0-1704 GCA_964649205.1 uncultured Steroidobacteraceae bacterium | reverse complement strand
CTTTCGCTTCGGCTTCGTCTAGCGACTTAACCTTGCCGGACACGGTAACTCGTAGGATCATTATGCAAAAGGCACGCGGTCGCACATTCCTTGCGGCATAGTGCTTCCACGGCTTGTAGACATTCGGTTTCAGAAACTTTTCACTCCCCTCGCGGGGGTGCTTTTCACCTTTCCCTCACGGTACTGGTTCACTATCGGTCTCCAAGTAGTATTTAGCCTTGGGAGATGGTCCTCCCAGATTCCAACAGGGTTTCCCGTGTCCCGTTGTACTCAGGAACCACCCAGGGTCCATTTGGATTTCGTCTACGCGGCTATCACGCTCTTTGGCCAACCTTCCCAGGTTGTTCGACTACCCATTTGGTGTCCCTCGCTGCCTCTGCCGAGACAACTGGATGGCCCTACAACACGGTACGTACAACGCCGGCAGGCTTGCATACATACCGTTTGGGCTGTTCCGCGTTCGCTCGCCACTACTAGCGGAATCTCTGATTTGATTTCTTTTCCTGAGGGTACTGAGATGTTTCAGTTCCCCTCGTTCGCTACTCCCGGCCTATGTATTCAGCCAGGAGCCACACAGACATAACTCTGTGTCGGTTTCCCGATTCGGAGATCGACGGATCAACGCTTGTTAACAACTCCCCGTCGCTTATCGCAGTTTTACCACGTCCTTCATCGCCTCTTGGAGCCAAGGCATCCACCGAATGCCCTTAATAGCTTGACCACCAAAACTGTTGCTCATCGATGCTGCGCCGAGCTCGCGGTCGTTGGGACGACCCCGAACTTGGTACGAGCTGCAGCCTCGAGTCGCTCCGGCAGATGGCCAAGTCATCACACACTTACAATCGCCGTCATCGGTCACGGGTCGTGGCCGATGATCAAATTTCCCATCAGACGCTTGTTTGACTTCGTCTCTTGAGTGACTTCAGCAGTCACTCGGGACATTGCGATGTAGCACGATCAGTTAAACGCATTTCTTCGCTTGATCTGACTTGGAGCTCCAGCGCTGCCTCGCGGCTGCGGGGGAGCTCCGATCGTGCTTCGCACTTCGTTCATCTATTCGATTGTCAGGACCAGCAGACTCAGCCGCTGAGTGGGCCAGGCAAGATTTGAACTTGCGACCCCACGCTTATCAAGCGTGTGCTCTAACCAGCTGAGCTACTGGCCCGTCGGGCTGATCGGTCTCTCAAGACCGAATAGCAAGCCCCCAGGCCATGCGGCCTGAGCTGAGAAAATGTGAGCCTCCGAATCGTCGAGCACTGCCTCGCGGCAGACCCATCACCCAGGCCTCGCGGCCCGAGCTGACGATCGATTGACCGGAATCGTCCGAGCCGAAGCTCGAGACAAACTCCAGAAAGGAGGTGATCCAACCGCAGGTTCCCCTACGGTTACCTTGTTACGACTTCACCCCAGTCACCAGTCACTCTTTAGGCGGCTGCCTCACGAGGTTGGCGCACCGACTTCTAGAGCAACTGACTCCCATGGTGTGACGGGCGGTGTGTACAAGGCCCGGGAACGTATTCACCGCAGCGTGCTGATCTGCGATTACTAGCGATTCCAGCTTCATGTAGTCGAGTTGCAGACTACAATCCGAACTGAGGACCAGTTTGGGGATTGGCTCACCCTCGCGGGTTCGCTGCCTGTTGTAGCAACCATTGTAGCACGTGTGTAGCCCTGGCCGTAAGGGCCATGATGACTTGACGTCGT
>CAZYPM010000290.1:0-1706 GCA_964649205.1 uncultured Steroidobacteraceae bacterium | reverse complement strand
GTCGGCGGTCGCCCAGCGCGCGGCCGCGCGCCCGTCGAGCGCGGCAAAGGCCGCGTCGAACTTGCCGCGCGCCTCCTCGGCGGCGGCGCGCGCCGTGGCCGCGTCCGCGAGCGCCTGCTCGCGCGCCTGCTGTTCCTGTGCCAGCCGTTCGGCCTCGCTGCGCGCCTGGGTCTCGAAGCCGCCGCCGCCGGCGAAACGCTGCGGCAGCCACAGGAAGGCGCCGACCACCGCGACCACGGCCACGGCGATCGCCGCCGGCATCCAGCCGCGGCGGCGCGCAGGCCCGGACCGCGACGGCAGCGCATGCGCCAGCGGCTCGACCAGTCCGGTGTCACCCGCGCCGATGGCCTGCAGGCGCGCGCGCACTTCGTCCGCGGATGCGGGACGCTCGCGGGGCGACTTGGCGAGCAGGCGCAGCGCGAGCTCGCGCACGCCGACCGGCACCTCGCCGCGCGGCACCAGCGGGGGCACCGGCTCGTGCAGCACCCGGTCGCGCGTGACCTCGGGATAGAACGGCGGATGACCGGCGATCAGCTCGTAGAGCAGCGCGCCGAAGGCGTAGAGGTCGTCGGCCGGCTGCGCCGGCTCGCCGCGCAGCTGCTGCGGGCTCGCGTTGTAGGGCGAGCCACCCGCAGGGACGCGGCTGCCCGCGGCCGCAGCGATGCCGAAGTCCGCGAGCTTCGCCCGTCCCTCGGCATCCAGCAGCGCGTTGCCGCACTTGAGATCGCGGTGCACGAGGCCGGCCGCGTGGCAGGCGGCGAGCGCCGCGGCGACGTCGTCCGCCGCCGCCGCCCAGCTCTCGAAGGAGCGTCCGCGGAACTGGCCGAGGTCGCCGCCCGGCATGTATTCCATCGGCACCAGCAGCAGGCCGTCGGCCTCGACCACGTCATGCATCGCGACCGCGTGCCCGCGCGGAAGCCGCCGCGCGCGCGCGACTTCCTCGGCCAGGCGCCGCGCCAGGCCAGGATCGGGGGGGTCGGCGGGATCGAGGACCTTGAGCGCGACCGCCTCGCCGCGCTCGCGGTCATCGGCGAGCCAGACTTCCGCGGTGCCGCCGCGACCGAGGCGACGAATCAGTGCAAACCGGGCGCCAATCTCGAGCCCGGGCGTGAGATCCAGCATGGGGAATCAACCCGCGCCGCTCGCCTGCGTGCCCTGCGCCGACGCCTCCGCCGCCGGCGCCACGGGCGCCGCGGGAACGAGGCCGGTTTCCTCCTTGTACAGCTCGTGCAGCAGCTTGCGCCACTCGGCGTACTGTTCCTCGGCCGTGCCCGTGAGGCGCAGCGTGCGGCCCTCGACGTCCACCACCAGCGGCGCGGCCTCGCTCTCGAACGAACCGGAGATCTCCTTCAGCGATTCCTCGTGGATCTTCGCCTCTTCGCGCTTGCGATAGCCGCTGATCACGGCGGCCACGCCGCCCGCCATGGCGCCATAGCGCGCCATGTCCGTGGCGCGCGAGCAGCTGCTGCCGCTCGCGCAGTTGTCGGGGATCAGCACGGCGGCCGCGACCGCAGCGGCGCCCATGAGCATGCGGTTGCGGGCCTGCGCCTTGAGCTTCTCCTCGGCCACGATCTCGTCGTAGGTGTAGCGCCGCCAGCTGGTGTAGGGCCCTTCGAGGCGCTCGCTGAAGGCCGCGTAGTTCTCGCTGACGGTGTCGATCATGCCGTAGTCGCGGTCGCGGATCTGGCGGATGCGGCCGAGCAGCA
>CAZYPM010000289.1:0-1716 GCA_964649205.1 uncultured Steroidobacteraceae bacterium | reverse complement strand
GACGTCGCCCTATGAGGCGCCGGAGGCCGCGGAAATCGAGATCGACAGCTCGAAACTCACGGTTGCCGAGAGCGTGGACCGGGTGATCCGGTATCTGGAAGGACACGGGCGTCTTAAGGGCTAACATGAGCGCCATGAGTCAGGTGAATCGCATGCAGGTACCGCTGCTCGATCTCAAGCCGCAGTACCAGGCGCTCAAGACCGAGCTCGACGAGGCGATGCTGAAAGTCGCCGCCTCGCAGATGTTCATCCTCGGGCCGGCGGTGAAGGAGCTGGAAGAAAAGGTCGCGGCCTATTGCGGCGCCCGGCACGGCATCGGGCTGTCGTCCGGCACCGATGCGCTCCTGATCGCGCTCATGGCCTACGACATCGGGCCCGGCGACGAGGTGCTGACGAGCCCCTACACGTTCTTCGCGACCGGCGGGACCATCGCGCGCACCGGCGCGCAGCCGGTGTTCCTCGACATCGACCCGGAGACCTACAACCTGCGCGTGGACCTGGTGCGCGACTTCCTCGCCAAGGACTGCGAGCGGCGCGCGGGCGGCTTCTACAACCGCGAGACCGGCGGGCGCGTGCGCGCGCTGATGCCGGTGCACCTGTACGGCCAGTCGGCCGACATGGACCCGATCATGACGCTCGCCAGGGAATGCGGGCTGCCGGTGATCGAGGACGCGGCCCAGGCGATCGGCGCCGAGTACCCGCCGGGCCGGCGCGTCGGCGGCATCGGCGACATCGGCTGCCTGTCGTTCTTCCCGACCAAGAACCTGGGCGCGTTCGGCGACGCGGGCATGTGCGTCACCAGCGACGACGCGCTGGCGTCCAAGCTCCGGATGCTGCGCGTGCACGGCATGGAGCCCAAGTACTATCACGCGCTGATCGGCGGCAACTTCCGCATCGACGAGATCCAGGCGGCGGTGCTGCTCGTGAAATTCCGCCACCTCGAAAACTGGCACGCGGGCAGGCAGCAGAACGCGGCGTATTATGACCGCGCGTTCAGGGCCGCGGGCCTTGCCGCCCGGGTCGCCACGCCGACCGCCCGTCCGGGCTACCGGCACATCTACAACCAGTATGTGATCCGCGTCCCGGATCGCGATCGATTGCGTGCCTACCTTGCGGAGTGCGGCGTCGGCAGCGAGGTGTATTACCCGGTGCCGTTGCACATGCAGCAGTGCTTCGCCTACCTTGGGTATCGGCCGGAGGACTGTCCGGAATCCGCTCGCGCGGCGCGGGAGACACTGGCGCTGCCGATCTACCCGGAACTGAGGGAAGAACAATTGCAGTACGTCGTCGATTCGATCGCCACGTTCTACGCCGGGGCCTGAGCGCATGGATCTCTCCGGCTGCTTCAAGGCTTACGACGTCCGCGGACGCGTCCCGGAGGAGCTGAATCCGGACTCCGTGTACCGGATCGCGCGCGCCTACGCGCAGTGGCTGATGCCGAAGCGCGTGGCGGTCGGGCGCGACATCCGCCACTCGAGCGTGGAGCTGCAGCAGGCACTGATGCGCGGCCTGAACGACTCCGGCGTGGACGTGGTGGACATCGGCCTGTGCGGCACCGAGTGCGTTTACTTCGCGACGTTCTCGCTGAAGCTCGACGGCGGCGTGATGGTGACCGCGAGCCACAACCCGCCCGAGTACAACGGCCTCAAGTTCGTGCGTGCGGACTCGCGCCCGATCAGCGGCGACACCGGCCTGCAGGACATCCGGGTGCTGGCG
>CAZYPM010000288.1:0-1722 GCA_964649205.1 uncultured Steroidobacteraceae bacterium | reverse complement strand
CGGCTGCTGCACGACACGCAGCAGATCCTCGAAGACCAGCTCGCGGCGGTGACTTCCGACAGCCGCAAGTGGGGCACCACCGGCAACGAGGTGGACCTGGCGCTGCTGGTGGACGGGCTGCAGGCCGAGCGCGAGCAGGGCATCACGATCGACGTCGCCTACCGCTATTTCGACACCGACCGGCGCAAGTACATCATCGCCGACTGCCCGGGGCACGAGCAGTACACGCGCAACATGGCGACCGGCGCCTCGACCGTGGACCTGGCCGTCATCCTGGTGGACGCCAGCCGCGGCGTGCAGGTGCAGACGCGCCGCCACGCCTACATCGTCTCGCTGCTGGGGATCCGGCACATCGTGGTCGCGGTCAACAAGATGGACCTGGTCGGCTACGACGAGTCCGTGTTCCGCCGCATCAGCGACGAGTGCCTCACGATCTCCGGCATCCGCGCGGCGGACGCGAAGATCGTGCCGGTGTCGGCGCTCAAGGGCGACAACGTGGTGACGCGCGGGTCCGGGATGCCCTGGTACCAGGGGCCCACGATCATCGAATGGCTGGATGCCGTGGACGTGAGCGGCGACCAGCCGCTCGCCGACCTGCGCCTGCCGGTGCAGTACGTGAACCGGCCGGATGCCTCGTTTCG
This sequence comes from uncultured Steroidobacteraceae bacterium, assembly GCA_964649205.1. Taxonomy (GTDB): domain Bacteria; phylum Pseudomonadota; class Gammaproteobacteria; order Steroidobacterales; family Steroidobacteraceae; genus SCUD01. The sequence goes on along the minus strand of CAZYPM010000288.1, from coordinate 1,081 downwards.
CGGCTATGCCGGCACGGTTGCGGCCGGCACGGTCAAGGTCGGCGATCCGGTCATGGCCGTGCCCTCGCGGCGCCTGTCGCGCGTGCGCGAGATCGTGCGCTTCGACGGCAACCCGCCGGCGGCCGGGGCGGGCCTGGACCTCACGGTGACGCTGGAGGACGAGATCGACATCAGCCGCGGCGACGTGCTGGTGCACCCGGACCGCGCGCCCTCGGTCGGGCGCATCTTCGACGCGCACCTGATCTGGATGAACGACTCGCCGCTGCTGCCGGGCAAGCAGTACGAATTCAAGCTGTCGCACCGGTACTTTCGCGGGACCGTCGAGAGCATCCACCATCGCGTGGACGTCAACGACCTGTCCGAGCATCCGGCGGAGGAGCTGAAGCTCAACGAAGTCGGGCTGTGCCGGATCGTGCTCGCCGAGCAGGCGGCCTTCGACACCTACGCCACCTGCCGCAGCACCGGCGCATTCATCGTCGTGGACCGCCTGAGCCATGCGACCGCCGGCGCGGGCATGATCCTGAGGAGCGCGGCGCCGCAGGGCGCGCAGCACGACGTGTCGGTGTTCTGGCAGCCGACGCGGGTGCGCCACGAGCAGCGCGCGAACCAGAAGGCCCAGCGCCCCTGCATCCTCTGGTTCACCGGCCTCTCGGGCGCCGGCAAGTCCACCATCGCGAACGCGGTCGAGCAGGCGCTGTACCTGCGCGGGCACCACTCCTACCTGCTGGACGGCGACAACATCCGCCACGGGCTCAACAGGGACCTCGATTTCTCGGATGCCGGGCGGGTCGAGAACATCCGCCGCATCGGCGAGGTCGCGAAGCTGTTCGTGGATGCCGGCCTGATCGTGGTGACGGCATTCATCTCGCCGTTCCGCAGCGACCGGCGCATGGTGCGGGAGCTGGTGGGCGAGGGCGAGTTCATCGAGGTGTTCGTCAACACGCCGATCGAGGTCTGCGAGCAGCGCGATCCCAAGGGGCTGTACGCCAAGGCACGCGCGGGGCAGATCCCCAATTTCACCGGCGTGACGTCGCCCTATGAGGCGCCGGAGGCCGCGGAAATCGAGATCGACAGCTCGAAA
>CAZYPM010000287.1:0-1730 GCA_964649205.1 uncultured Steroidobacteraceae bacterium | reverse complement strand
ACACCTCGCCGTGCTGGAACGGGCTCATGGTGCCCGGGTCGACGTTGATGTACGGGTCCAGCTTGACCATGCGGACCTTGAGGCCGCGCGCCTCGAGGATCGCGCCGAGGCTCGCCGACGCGATGCCCTTGCCGAGCGAGGAAACCACGCCGCCGGTCACGAACACGTATCGCGTCATCTGAACCCCGCCGTCCTGGAACCACCCTCGGGCCGTTGCCGCCGCAAGCGCCCTGGCGCTGCGCGACCCGATTACGACGGGAGTTCAGTGTAGGCCACGCGCCCGCGCGGTGCCAGCGAAAATGTGAGGCGCGTCACGCGGCACGGGACATAAGCCGCTGAACCGGCGGCGAATCGTGCCGCTCGTCGTCGTGCCGCGCGCGCCCGTCGGCTCATGCTCCGGCGTCACCGGGGCCTCCTTATAGTGCGACCCATGAGAAAAGCCCAGTCCGGCTTCACGCTGCTCGAACTGATGCTGGTCGTCACGCTGGCCGGCCTGCTGCTGGGCCTGGGCATCCCGGCGATGGGCAACTTCATCCGCAATGCCCGCATCACCGGCGCCGCCAACGACGTGATGGCGGCGCTGCACTTCACGCGGTCGGAAGCCATCAAGCGCAGGCAGCCGGTCACGCTCTGCACCAGCGCGAATCCGCTCGACGCCAATCCGGCCTGCGCGGCCTCACCGCTGCTGACCGGCTGGATCGCATTCGTGGACCTGAACCAGAGCGGACAGCGTGACGCCGGCGAGGCGGTCCTGCTGCAGCGGGAGCCGATCCCGGCGACCATCACGGCACGCGCCTCGGCCAACCCGTTCCGCGTGACCTACCTGCTGAACGGCTTCGCGACCAATGTCGCCGCCGCCCAGCTCGTGCTCTGTGACGAGCGCGGCAACGTGCCCTCGGGCGGCCAGCTCTCGGCCGCGCGCGGCATCCTGGTGGCGGTCACCGGCCGCGCCCAGGTCACGCGCGACCTCGGCCAGGTCCAGACGCTGATCGACGACATCGGCGTGGCGATCGGAGGCTGCTCGTGAACGCCCGCATGAACAACCGCCTCCGCCAGCGCGGCTTCACGATGGTCGAGGTGCTGGTCGCCCTGGTGGTGCTCGCGATCGGCCTGCTCGGCATCGCGGCGCTCTATCTCAACAGCCTGCAGTCCGGCCGCACCGCGATCTATCGCACCCAGGCCGTCAACCTGGCGGCCGACCTGGCGGACCGCATCCGCATGAATCGCACCGCGCAGGGCGCCTACGCGACGCTGTTTGCGGACGCCGAGGTCGAGGTCGCCACCTGCTACACGACCGGCGGCTGCATCGATACCGAGCTCGCCGCTACCGACCTGGCGCGCTGGAAGGCGACGCTGGCGCAGATGCTGCCGAACGGACAGGGGCAGGTCGTGGTCACGCCGCCCGTGGGCGCCGGCGAGCCGGCCAGCTACGTGATCACCGTGCAGTGGGTCGAGGCCGGCGAAGCCGCGCCCATTACCTTCCAGATCGGGTTCCAGACATGACGATTCACCGACAGCGCGGCATGAGCCTCGTGGAACTGATGGTCGCCATGGCCATCGGCCTGTTCCTGCTCGCAGGCGCGATCACCGTATTCGGCAAGACGCGCGACCTGTACCGCACCAACGACACCGCATCGCGGCTGCAGGAGACCGCGCGCTACGCCATGAGCACGATCGAGGCCGACCTGCGCATGGCCAACTACTGGGGCCTGATGAGCCGCGCGGACCTG
>CAZYPM010000286.1:0-1751 GCA_964649205.1 uncultured Steroidobacteraceae bacterium | reverse complement strand
GCCCTTCCATACAGAACCACCGGATCACTATGACCTGCTTTCGCACCTGCTCGACATGTTCGTCTCACAGTCAAGCACCCTTGTGCCATTGCACTCTGTGCGCGATGACCGACCGCGCTGAGGGTACCTTTGCACTCCTCCGTTACTCTTTAGGAGGAGACCGCCCCAGTCAAACTGCCCACCATACGCTGTCCCCGGCCCGGATCACGGGCCAAGGTTAGAACTCCGAACGCACCAGGCTGGTATTTCACCGTTGTCTCCACCCCGGCTAGCGCCAAGGTTTCGCAGACTCCCAGCTATGCTACACAGGCAAGTTCAAAGTTCAGCGTAAAGCTACAGTAAAGGTTCACGGGGTCTTTCCGTCTTTCCGCGGGAACGCCGCATCTTCACAGCGATTTCAACTTCACTGAGTCTCGGGTCGAGACAGTGGGGCTATCGTTACGCCATTCGTGCAGGTCGGAACTTACCCGACAAGGAATTTCGCTCGATCATCCTCGGCGTTTCCGCCGAAGCCGGACTTTATCTTGAACTCTCTCCACTCGATCCCGTGGCTTCACTCTCGTGTTCCATCGATCCGCGGTTCATCTTCGAAGCGATTGCGCGGATCTGGTCCACGCCTTCGCTCGTCAGGTGAGCACCCTGCTCCATCAGATCCAGCACTCGCCTGAACTTCAAGAAGTCCACGTGCTTTTTCGTCCTGAGCGGATGCGCGGCAAAGAAGGGCACGATGCGTTTCACCAGGTCTTCTGTCTTGCGCACTCGAAACGCCATCCGGTCGCCATGGTTCACGCGAACCACGCCACAACCGAAATACGCCTTGAGTGCGTGAAGCACCTGGATGTCGCGCCGGTGTTGGACGACGGTGAATTCCGGAAGCACCTGGACCCCCGCCCGCATCTCGCGATGCCGGCTCAAGCCCACGTGAAAACATCCTTCTCCATCGACGAAACCGGTGACCCACTGGGCATCAAGTTTCATAGAGAGTTCCCGAACGTAAAGTCTCTGAGGGTTCCCGGCTCTCACCGGGCCTTCCCTGCGGATTGTCCCCATGTCCGGCGGATTTTTACTGCCGGCTCCCGGTTGCCCGGTCGCCAGCGAGTACCGCTCGGCTGTTGAGGATGTTCCCGCATATGGTTCGGTTTTACTAAGGCAGCGTTGATTCCACCTTAGGACCGTTATAGTTACGGCCGCCGTTTACCGGGGCTTCGATCAGAAGCTTCGCTTGCGCTGACCTCATCACTTAACCTTCCGGCACCGGGCAGGCGTCAGACCCTATACATCCACTTTCGTGTTCGCAGAGTCCTGTGTTTTTGGTAAACAGTCGCAGCCCCCGATTACCTGCGACCTCTCGCAGCTCATGGAGCAAGTCCAATCACCACAAGAGGCACACCTTCTCCCGAAGTTACGGTGTCAACTTGCAGAGTTCCTTAACCCGAGTTCTCTCAAGCGCCTTAGGATATTCTCCTCACCCACCAGTGTCGGTTTACGGTACGGCCAGTTGCTGCCTGAAGCTTAGAGGCTTTTCCCGGGAGCCTGGCATCGATCACTTCGGTCCAATAGGACCTCGTCGTCACGCCTCAGGATTAACGGACCTCCGGATTTACCAGGAGATCCTCCCTACACGCTTGAACCGGGCAATCCGATCCCGGCTGATCCAGCCTTCTCCGTCACCCCATCGCAGCAGCACCTGGTGCAGGAATGTTGACCTGCTTTCCATCGACTACGCCTTTCGGCCTCGCCTTAGGTGCCGA
>CAZYPM010000285.1:0-1751 GCA_964649205.1 uncultured Steroidobacteraceae bacterium | reverse complement strand
TCGGCGCGATATCTCGAGCGTGAAGCCGCCCAGGGCACTTCCGTGACGTCACGGTGCCGCGTCAGGATTGCGGCTGCAGCGGCCGTGCCGGCCACGCGCAGCGTGACGACGTGGCAGTCAGTGCCGACATGCCGGAACATCTCGGCAAAAAAGCGGCGCGGATACACGGGCGTGCCCAGGTCACGCATGGTCTCGGCGAATACCGCATAGAACTCATCGATCCTCTCGGCGCCGCCCGCCATCACCTCGGGGGACACCCGGTCCGCCCGGCGGATCTGCGATCGGAGCTTGGAACCGAGGGCGGCCGCGAGCGCCTCGGTCGTGTCCGGCAGCGCCAGGACCGCACCGACCTTGTCCTGTCTCGTCATCCAGGCGCCGCGGGGCTGGCGATCGCGGATCTCGAGCCGCTTGATCCCGTCCTGCTGCGCCAGCGCCACCGCGCCATCGAACAGCCGGAGTTCCACCGCCTCGTCCCGGCCGAGCGGTCCGCCGTAGTTGAAGAACGGGAGCGACACCCAGCGATCGCCGAACAGGCGACTGGTCTGGCGAATGAGCGGCAGGACGCCCGCCAGCGGGTCGCCGGCTGTGATCCAGGCTGGCTCGAACCCGAAGGTCTCCGCGGCGAACCGGATCCAGCGGCTGGAGTGATACAGGGTTGCCCGCGGATGGGCGTCTACGAACGCATCCCATTTCTGCAGCAGGCCGGGGGGCGGGGTGCCGCGGTGAGTTGTCAGCTCCATTGCGCCAGCAATTCGAGGATCTCGTCCGTCTTCTCGCGCATCAGCGCGCGGTCCCCGCGCGACTCGACGTTGAGGCGCAGGAGCGGCTCGGTGTTGGAGCTCCTGATGTTGAAGCGCCAGCGCGGATGCTCGACCGACAGCCCGTCCACGTTCTCGACCTTGACCGAGCCCGGCACGAAGCGCTGGCGCACCGCCTCGACCGCCCCGCGCACGTCGCGGATGGTGCGGTTGATCTCCCCGCTCGACGGGAACATCTTCATGCGCTCGTTGACCAGCATCGACAGCGGCTTGCCGGTGCGGCACAGCACCTGCGTCATCACCAGCCACGGGATCATGCCGCTGTCGCAATAGGCGAAGTCGCGGAAGTAGTGGTGCGAGCTGGTCTCGCCGCCGTAGATGCCGTCCGCCTTGCGCATGCAGTCCTTCATGAAGGCGTGGCCCGAGCGGCACTGCACCGGCCGGCCGCCGGCCTCGCGCACGATGTTCTGGATGTTCCAGGTCAGCTTCGGGTCGTGCACGATCTTCGCGCCCGGCTCGCGCTCGAGGAACGACGTCGCCAGCAGCCCGATGACGTAATAGCCGTCGATGAACCGCCCGTCCTCGTCGAAGAAGAAGCAGCGGTCGTAGTCGCCGTCCCAGGCGATGCCGAGGTCCGCCTTGGCGAGGCGCACGTTGCGCGCCGTGACCTCGCGGTTCTCCTCGATCATCGGGTTCGGCACGCCGTTCGGGAAGTCCCCGTCCGGCTCGTGATGGATCTTGATGAACCTGTAGGGCAACGCGTCTTCCAGCATGTCGAGCGCGAGGCCGGCGCCGCCGTTGCCCGCGGTCGCCACGATCGTGAGCGGCTTGAGCTTCTCGAGCTCCACGTAGCCCAGCACGTGGTCGCGCCAGGACGGCATGATCTCGAACGGCACGATGTTGCCGCGCCGCGGCGACGGCTCGAAGATGCCCGCCTCCGCCAGCACCCGGATGTCCTGCAGGCCGGTGTCGCCGCTGATCGGGCGCGAGTCC
>CAZYPM010000284.1:0-1771 GCA_964649205.1 uncultured Steroidobacteraceae bacterium | reverse complement strand
TGGCGGAACCAGTCACTCAAGCAGCTTTGGGACCGGGCTCTCGTTTCAGCTTGATAGTGAGATCAGGGCCGCCGAAAGGCCTGTTCTCTTATGCCGCCAGTGCACCAGAACCGATTCCTCTCTCTCCGCCAATTTATGCATCGCCCATCAGAGGCGATATTCGCACCTCATCGCAAGTGCGTCAGCGGGGAGCTTCACGGAGATTTCTGCGGATACCCCGATGAACGCGATTCTGAGCCCCAGCATGAACTTCCTTCTCGGTCAACCCACCGCTTTTGAATCGCGTTGGGGCTGACGTGGCGTGACTCACACAGAGTCGTCTCCGGGAAACCCGGCGCGGTTCACGTCAGCCGCCCGGCGCCGTCGTAGCCGAAGCTCGCCGTGCCATCGGCGATGGCATTGCCGGCGGGGTCGTAAGCATAGGTACGTGACAGCGCGCCTGAGACCCCGTTCAGCCGGTTGCTGGTCCCCGACATCGCGTAGCTCGAGGCCGCAGTCCCGGTCTGGCTCAGCCGGTTGCCGTTGCCGTCATAGGTCCAGCCCTGGGAGAGCCCCGCGCGCGGCCCCGGTCAGCCGGTCGAGCAGGTCGTAGCCGTAGCTCCAGCTCAGGTTGGGATCCACCGCATCGCTGATGCCGGTGATGCGGAAGGCGTCGTCCTGGGCGTAGGTCCGAAGCCCGCCGCTGTCCAGTTACGAACTGTTTGCCTGACGAGGGAGCTTACACTACGGACTCTCAATACCCACTTCGGCAGCGACGCGTTGAGCCTCCAGTATCGCCTTCGAATCCGCGTAGCTGGGGTCGCCCGCCGTGGTGACCTTTATCGCAGCCAACGACGAAGCTATTACCTCGCGATGTGCCGACTCCAACCCTGCTAGATCACCGCGGGTTAGCTGACGCAGCATGTTCACGTGCAGTCTTACCTTGGACGTCTCATCCATGACAAGCAGCAGTTGCATTTGATTCGCGCGACTCCAAGCAGTTAGTGCGGAGCCAGCTGCCGCGCCTACGGCCAGCGACCCGACGATTAAGAGCCAACGAAAGCCACGACTGGATGAATTCATAGCGAATATGTTCCTCTCCCCGATGTCGGACCCGCGCATGCCTGCTTGTAACAGCCCGCCCCGCGTCCTTTACCGGGACAAGTAGATTCGTAGGTTTCCCAGCACCGAATACAAGCAAACTTCCGGATGGCTGAGAGACCCTGACAACCAAGGATTCCCTTCTTTGCCTTTTCAAAGCACCTGGCCTGATCGACACACTTTTCAGCTTCGGAAGGGATGCCCAGCTTTCCACAAATTGCCTGACCTTCGCTCGTCTGCAACCCGAAAGGATCAACCAGTTGCGTCGGACGTGAATATGCATAGGAGTAGGTATTGATACCGCCATCCAGGCCGACTGGATCACTTTCGACGTACTTTCCGATCGCCGGCTCATAGTCCCTGAAGTAGTTATAGTGGAGCCCGGTCTCCGGGTCCGCGTACTGCCCCGGGAACCTGAGCGGCAAGATGAATGGCTCCAGGTCCCCATCTGGGTCCTCGTTCGGCGCGGTCTCGCCAAAGGGCGCGGAGTCCCACCTCCACACCAGCTCCCCGGTGGTCGGGTTCTCCACCGACCGCGGCGTGTTCAGATGATCCGTGTGGATGTACCAGAACACATAGGGCGGCGTCCCGGGCCCGCCGGTGATGACCGCGACCGGGATGTCCCCGAGCCACAGGTACTCCCGGATCAGGGCGCCCGAGGCCTCGTATTCCCCGAGCAGGTGGCCGGATT
>CAZYPM010000283.1:0-1784 GCA_964649205.1 uncultured Steroidobacteraceae bacterium | reverse complement strand
CGCATCATGCCTAACCGGACAGTGCTCCGCGCAGTGGCCAGTGTGGTCGTCCTGGCAGGGTTGTCACTCTTGCCGCCGACCCAGGTGGCGCGGGCGCAATCGATGTGCAGCTGCGAAGTCTGCCTGTGCTACAGGAACCGCATCTCGACAGGGGAGTGCGACGTCCCGGCCACTCAATGTGACTGCTGGAAGTGCCCGGAGTAGCTTCCCCTAAGTAATCCCACTCGTCCCTCGCCGGCCTCCCCGACGGCGGGGACAAGCCGCGTCAACCCCGACTGGAGGGCACGATGCCCACGCGGATTCTGGGTCGATGTCGTGGCGAGTGTGTCTTGGTGGCGTGCATCGCATGCGCACCGCCGATGCACGACAATGGTGGTCTGGCGAGTGCCTGCGGCGAGGCTTCCCCCGCCCCCTCCCTCGTCCTGGTGGACAGCGTACCCCTCGTTGAGAGCGACACCACTTTCATCGGCAATCCCGCCGTCACCTTCACGGTGGGTCCGGACGGGCGATTCCACATCCCGGATCGTGGAAGTAATCGAATCCTCCAGTTTTCGGCTCGGGGCGAGTTCCTGGGTGTTGCCGGCGGCCACGGGGGCGGTCCAGGGGAGTTTCGGAGCATCGGCTACGTCGGACTGATGAGCTCGGGTCGGTTGTGGCAGAATGACTACTCCTTGCGACGGCTCAGTGGGTATGACAGCGCAGGCAACCCCGTCCGGGATATTCCCTATGCCGGGCGACTCTCGCACTTGAACGAGGGGCGCCACGGAATCTGGGCGGGGCTTGCGGATCATGCGTTGGGTTTGGCAGTCGGGACCTTTGATTCGCTCCTCGGAGAGGACTCCCTCGTCGCGAGTATCGTCACCCTGCCGGCGGAATATCGGGATTATCCCTTGCTGAGGTACTGGGACGAGGTCCGTGTGGTGGAGTCGGCTGACGGAATCGTCGTGGGGTTCGGCGGCCTGGACTACCTCGTTACCTACGACATCAACGGCCACCCAACCGACACGGTCTGGATCCCGGCCTGTCGACGGCATGGATCGCCACGCCCGGTCCTTGAGGCAGGCTTCCGTCACCCTCCCCGAAATGCGGAGGAGGAGCGACGGACCATGGAGTATGAGACCCAGATCTCCACGCTGCTCGGGCTGTGGCGACTCTCGGATGGCCAGATCCTTACCTGGTATCAAGACTCGTGGCGCGACGAGGCCCGGATCATCCGGAGCACCGCCTACTTGTCGCTGCTGAGTCCTGACTTGAAGCGGGCTTGCGTGGATGCCCCACTGACTGGGGTCGAATCTAAGAAGGCCATTCTGGCAGTGCGTGATGACAAGGTGCACCAGCTGGACCAGGTGGTGGGCGGGCCGGGCACCGGCGCACAGGTCAGGACGGTCATCCGACGATATGCACTCGATACGACCAACTGTGACTGGCTCCCGACGACCCGACGGCCCAGCTGAGGAGCGGCTCTCACGATTCGGTTACCCTCCCCCCGAGCGGGGCGACGGCTAACCGGTTTGCGGACCGATGTCCGCCAGCGACCAGAGATACCAGCTCGCTACCGTCCGCCAGGGCCGCCAGCGCTCCCCCCGCCGCAACAACTGCTTCGGGGTCGGCAGCCATCGCTTGCCGAAGGCGACCGCGTAGCCCTTTTGGACCCCCAGGTCGGTCACCGGCAGCACGTCCGGCCGGCCCAGCCGGAACATCAGGAACATCTCCACCGTCCAGCGCCCCACGCCCCGCACCGTGGTGAGCCGCGCGATGATCTCCTCCTCGTCGAGCCGGTGCAT
>CAZYPM010000282.1:0-1786 GCA_964649205.1 uncultured Steroidobacteraceae bacterium | reverse complement strand
CCTCCTGCGTTGGTTCGAGGTACGTCCTGGGCAGTGCTGGATTTGGCATTAACGTTTCTCTGATGCCTAACACCGTTGCTGTGCCGCGAGCAACGGCGCTTCGCCGTTGCGAGTCGGAACCAGCGGCTCGTTGGGCTCCACACTCATTGGTTCAGTCAAGCCGCAAGTCTTTGACGAAGTAGGCATCCGAAACAATCATCTCCGGCTTGATTCCAGTTTGCTCACAGATAAGGTCTCTTAGCTCTGCGAACACTGCCGCTTCATCAACAGGGAGTAGTCTCTTACGTTGAAGTTGCGACACCACGAACTTGTGCAACAAACCAACCGTATCGAGGGTCGACGCGATGTCGTCCGGAATTTCGATGTCGAAGTACTCCTCGACGGCCATCACTAACTCAACAGTATCGAGTCCCATCTCTTAAGCCCAACAAGAATTAGGCCGCAGATATGCGTGAATAAAAGCCAGCATCAGGACGCGCTCGTGCAAGCATGAAAGTGCCCTGCCTCTTCAACCCATTGATCAGATCGGAACACTGATTCATTGGGCCTCAATTATTGTTTGCGGGCAAAGACCGCATCGACGATGGTGTCGACGGCAACCTCGGCCGCCTGGCCCCCGCTTGGGTAACACGGGGGCCTACGGCTACATGCCAGGCGACGGCGGCCACGTGTGAAAGTGCGTCGCCGACCAGCCAACTTAGGCATCCGCCGGAGGGATTGCGGCCCCGCTCCGCTACTGGCCGCCCCGCTGGGGCCGTTGCGGAATCGCTCCCGGAATCGCGATGCCGCAACGTCCTGCCGCGCATACGCGCGGTAGTCGAACCCCCGACGTCGTCGGGTGTTCCGAACGTCCCATCGACCGTGGCCAATGAAATGAAAAGGGCCCCACTCTTTCGAGCGGCGCCCTTTTCATTTCATTGGCGCGGCCGGAGGGATTCGAACCCCCGACCCTCAGGTTCGAAGCCTGATGCTCTATCCAACTGAGCTACGGCCGCAGGAGAGAAGGAACGACGAACGGAATATTACTTCATCGTCGGCATGACGAACTGGGCGTTTTCGCGAGAGGTGGTGGGCCACCGCGCGGTGACTGTCTTGAGCCGAGTGTAGAAACGGACACCGTCGGGGCCATGCACGTGCAGCGGCCCGAACAGCGAGCGCTTCCAGCCGCCGAAGGAATGAAAGGCCATGGGCACGGGAATGGGCACGTTGACGCCGACCATGCCGCACTGCACGGCCTGGGTGAAGGTGCGGGCGGACTCGCCGCTGGCGGTAAAAATCGCAGCGCCGTTGCCGAACTCGTGAGCGTTGACGACAGTCAGGGCGGCGGCAAGATCGGGCGCCCGGACGATACAGAGGACGGGCCCGAAGATCTCTTCCCTGTAGATGCGCATCGAGGGCGACACGTTGTCGAAGAGGCAGGGGCCGAGGTAATACCCTTGCTCGTGACCTGCCACTCTGAGGTCGCGGCCATCGACCACGAGGTCGGCGCCCTCCTCGACCCCGAGGTCCACGTAGCTGCGAACGCGTGCAAGGTGTTCCTGGGTGACGAGCGGGCCCATGTCCGCACCGGGTTCGGTCCCGGGAGCGACCTTGAGATCGGCGAGCTGACGGTGAATCTCGGCGACGAGACGGTCACCGGCATCGCCGACGGCCACCGCGACGGATATGGCCATGCAGCGCTCGCCGGCGGAGCCGTAGGCGGCCCCGACGAGGGCGCTTGCGGCGTTGCGGGTGTCCGCGTCGGGCATGACGACCATGTGGTTCTTGGCGCCGCCCAGGGCCTGGA
>CAZYPM010000281.1:0-1787 GCA_964649205.1 uncultured Steroidobacteraceae bacterium | reverse complement strand
AAACACGCGCCCTGGCGAAGCCACGAGGACACGCCGCTCGCGGAGGTGGCCGCGGTCGTGGACGTGCTGCAGACGCCCGCGTTCCTCTGCCGCCAGACCAACTTCATCGTCAACGTGTGCTCGCAGGGCAAGCCCGTCAACATCAAGAAGGGCCAGTTCCTGAGCCCCTGGGAAATGGCGAACGTCGTCGACAAGGCGCGCTCGACCGGCAACCGGGAGATCATGGTCTGCGAGCGCGGCTTCAGCTTCGGCTACAACAACCTGGTCTCCGATATGCGCGCGCTGTCGGTGATGCGCGAGTTCGGCGCGCCGGTGGTGTTCGATGCCACGCATTCGGTGCAGCTGCCGGGCGGCAAGGGCAGCGCTTCCGGCGGGCAGCGCGAGTTCATTCCCGTGCTCGCGCGCGCGGCGGTCGCGGCCGGCGTTTCGGGGCTGTTCATGGAAACGCATCCGGACCCGGAGCGCGCGCTCTCGGACGGCCCGAATGCCTGGCCGCTGCCGCGCATGCGCGAGCTGCTGGAAGTGCTGGTCGCGATCGACCGCGAGGTGAAATCGCGGCCGTACCCGGAAGCCTCGCTGTGACCCGGATCGTCGAGATCCACGGCCGCGAGGTCATCGACTCCCGCGGCAACCCGACCGTGGAGGCCGACGTCGAGCTGGAGGACGGCACCGTCGGCCGCGCCGCCGTGCCCTCCGGCGCCTCGACCGGCACGCGCGAGGCCGTCGAGCTGCGCGACGGCGATCCTGCCCGCTATCTCGGCAAGGGCGTGTTGAACGCGGTTGCGCACGTGAATGGCGCGTTGCGCGACGCGCTGGTCGGGCGCGACGCGGCCGACCAGGCCGGCATCGACCGCCGCATGCTGGAACTCGACGGCACCGACAACAAGTCCGGCCTCGGCGCCAATGCGATCCTCGCCGTGTCGCTGGCGACCGCGCGGGCGGCGGCCCGGGCACAGAAGCTGCCGCTGTACCGCTACCTGGGAGGCGACGACGCGGTCGTCATGCCGGTGCCGCAGATGAACATCATCAACGGCGGCGCGCATGCGGACAACAGCCTCGACATCCAGGAATTCATGATCCTGCCCGCGGGATTGCGGGACTTCGGCTCCGCGCTGCGCTGCGGGGCCGAGATCTTCCATCACCTGAAGAAGTTCCTGCACGGCCGCGGGCTCGCGACCGCGGTCGGCGACGAGGGCGGCTTCGCACCGGACCTGCCGTCGAACGAGGCGGCGCTTGCGGTGATCCTCGAGGCGATCGGTGCGGCCGGCTACCAGCCGGGCCAGGACGTCTGGCTCGGCCTCGACGTCGCCAGCAGCGAGTTCTTCAAGGACGGCGTGTACCTGCTGGAGTCCGAGGGCCGGCGGTTCACGGCGGCGCAGTTCGCGGACTACCTTGCCGCGCTCGCCGACCGCTACCCGATCGTGACCATCGAGGACGGCATGGCGGAGGCCGACTGGGAGGGCTGGGCGCTGCTGACGCGCCGGCTCGGCGGCCGGGTGCAGCTGGTGGGCGACGACCTGTTCGTCACCAACACCGAGATCCTGTCGCGCGGCATCGCGGAGGACGTGGCCAATGCCATCCTCATCAAGCCGAACCAGATCGGCACGCTGACCGAGACGCTGGCGGCGATCGAGATGGCGGTGCAGGCGGGTTATGCCGCGGTGGTCTCGCACCGTTCCGGCGAGACCGAGGACTCGACCATCGCCGACATCGCGGTCGGCACCCGCGCGACCCAGATCAAGACCGGCTCGCTGTCGCGCTCGGACCGCATCGCCAAGTACAACCAG
>CAZYPM010000280.1:0-1804 GCA_964649205.1 uncultured Steroidobacteraceae bacterium | reverse complement strand
ACCGGCTTGCGGCCGAGGCCGGCAGCCGCCGCGCGCAGGTGAACCTCGGCCACCTGTACGAGACCGGCCGTGGAGTCGCGAAGGATCCGCAGGTCGCGCTCGACTGGTACCGGCGTGCGGCCGGCCGCGACGTGCCGATCGAGCTCGATTCCGGATCGCCGGAGCCGGCCAGGCCGGCCGAGTCGCTGCTGCTGGAGTCGCGCACGCGCGAGCTCGAGGCGGCGCTTGCGAAACTGCGCGCCGAGCTCGCCGAGGCGCAACGCGCGCTCGGGGAATCGAGCAGCCGCGCGCAGGAGGCGGAGCGGCGCCTCGCGGCGGTGCCGCCGCCCGCGCCAGCCCCGCCCGCATTGCCCGATCGATCCGCGGAGATCGCGACGCTGCAACAGGAACTCGCGCAACGCGCCGAGGACGCGCGTGCGCTGGCGCGCGAGCTGGATGCCGCACGTCGCGCGAATGCCGAGCGCCAGGAGGCCCTCGTGCAGGCACGCCAGGACACCGACGCCGCGCGGGCCGCCGCCGCAGAAGAGCGACGCAGGCTCGACGAGGCCGGCGCGCGGCTGCTGGCCCGCGAGGCGGAACTGGTCGCACAACGCCAGGAATCCGAGCGCCTCGGGCGCGCGCTGGCCGAGGCCGCGACGCTGGCCTCCACGCGGCAGGCCGAGATCGAGCGCCTGGCCCAGCCCGCACCCATTGTCGCGATGGCCGGACCCGAGGTCGTGATCGTCGAGCCCGCGCTCACGCGCACGCGCGACATCGTGCCGGTCGCAACCGCGGCCTTCGGCGAGCGCCGCATCGTCGGACGCGTGACGGCGCCGGCAGGCATCGTTTCGGTCACGGTCAACGACCAGGCCGTGACGACCAACGAGTTCGGGGTCTTCACGACCGATGTCGCCATGGCGGCCGGCGACTCGCCGGTCGTGGTCGCCGCCGTGGACCGGCAAGGCAAGCGTGGAGAGGCGCGCTTCCTGTTGCGGGCGCCGACGCCGGCGGCGCCCGCGGCGCCGGTTGCCACGACCACCCGCGCCGCACGGCCCGCCGGCGTGGAATTCGGCAGCTACCATGCCCTGGTCATCGGCAACAACGACTACCGCACGCTGCCGGACCTGGCATCGCCGGTCAACGACGCGACCGAGCTTGCGCGCCTGCTGGAGCAGCGCTATGGCTTCAGGACCACGCTGCTCCTGAACGCCGACCGCTACCAGATCCTGTCCGCCCTCAACACGCTGCGCGAGACGCTGACGGCGAAGGACAACCTGCTCATCTATTACGCCGGGCACGGCGAGCTGGACGAGGTCAACCAGCGCGGCCACTGGCTGCCGGTGGACGCCGAGCGCGACAGCACCGCCAACTGGATCCCCTCCACGGCGATCACCGACATCCTCAACATCATGAACGCCCGGCAGATCCTGCTGGTCGCGGATTCCTGCTACTCGGGCGCGCTCACGCGCTCGTCGGTCGGGCGGCTCGCTGCCGGCATGACGGACGCGGAACGCGCGCACTGGCTGCGCACGATGGCGACGCGCCGCTCGCGCACCGCGCTGACCTCCGGCGGGCTCGCGCCCGTCATGGACGCCGGCGGCGGACGCCATTCCGTCTTCGCCAAGGCTCTGCTCGAGGTGCTGGCGGCCAACGACGAAATCCTCGACGGCCAGCGCCTGCATCGCGAGGTCGCGGCGCGGGTCGCCTATGCGGCGGCCAACCTGCGCTTCGACCAGGTGCCGGAGTACGCGCCGATCCGGTTCGCCGGCCACGAGGCGGGCGAGTTCTTCCTGGTCCCCGGGTCCTGAACGGAGCACGACGATGA
>CAZYPM010000279.1:0-1826 GCA_964649205.1 uncultured Steroidobacteraceae bacterium | reverse complement strand
GCATCTTCCTGGCGCCCACGACCTGGCCCAGCAGCGACATCGGGATCTGGAACACGGTGTAGGTGAAGAGGAACGCGGTCATCACCCAGCCGATCTGCAGCTGGGAAAGGCCGAGGTCCGGCATGATCCGCTCGGCCGCCACCGAGATCCCCTGGCGCTGGATGTAGCCGGTGAACGCGAAGCCGAAGATCATCGCGAACACGAGGGTGCGGATGCGGACTGTGCGCATGGCCGCCTAGCCTACCCGGTGGCCGCACCAGAGTCAGGGAAATGAACGGCGCCGCCCGCCGTCCAGCGCAGCCCTGCGTGAATCAGCCCAACCCAGGCGTCGTTCGTCGCCTGGCGCTGGCCGGACCGCCGGCGTTCGGCAATAGTCCCCCGGCAATACAGGGAGCAGGGGTTCGACATGGGCAAGTGGATCAAGCGGATCGCGGCGGCGCTCGGGATCCTGGTCGCGGCGGCAATCGCCGGACTCGCCATCGCCATGAGCTATGAAGCGGACTGCGGTCCGGCCCCCGCCCTCGCTGACGGCGCCACCCCCATGAAGGCCATCGTGCGCCGCTGCTATGGACCGCCCGACGTGCTCACGCTCGAGACCATCGCGAAACCGGTGCCCAAGGACGACCAGCTGCTCGTGAAGGTGCACGCCGCGAGCGTCAACCCGGCGGACTGGCACCTCGTGCGCGGCGAGCCCTACCTGATGCGACCCGACGTGGGCTTCGGAACGCCGAAGAATCCGCGCATCGGCATCGACTTCGCCGGCACCGTCGAGGCCGTCGGCAAGGACGTCACCCGGTACCGGCCCGGTGACGAGGTCTTCGGCGGCGGCAACGGCTCGCTGGCCGAGTACATCGTCATCCGGGAAAGCGGCAACCTCACCCGCAAGCCCGCCGGCATCAGCTTCGAGGAAGCGGCCGCTGTCAATGTCGGCGCGCTCACTTCCCTGCAGGCGCTGCGCGACGGCGGACTGGTCAAGGCCGGTCAAAAGGTGCTGATCAATGGCTCCTCGGGCGGCGTCGGCACCTATGCGGTGCAGCTGGCCAAGTGGCTGGGGGCGAAAGTGACGGCGGTCTGCAGCACCCGCAACGTCGAGCTAGTGCGTTCGCTGGGCGCCGACCGCGTCATCGACTACACCAGGGAGGATTTCACCCAGGACAGCGCGCGCTACGACGTGGTGATGGACAACGTCGTCAACCGCCCAATCCTCGAAGTCCGGCGCGTGCTGAAGCCCGGTGGCAAGTACCTCATCATCGGCGGCGGAGGGCCCGACGCCGGGCCGTGGCTCGGGGCGCTGAAGGCGCCGCTGAAGGCTTTCGTCATCTCCTGGTTCGTGGAGGAAGACCTGAAGTTCTTCCTGTCGCATGCCAGCGCCGAGGATCTCGGCATCGTCGCCGGGCTGCTGGAGTCCGGCACGCTGCGCTCGGTCATCGACCGCCGCTACCCGCTGGAGCAGGCTGCGGAAGCGATGCGCTACCTGGAAACCGGCCGCGCCCGCGGCAAGGTGATCGTCACGATCGACTAGAACGAGAGCACCAGGCCTTCGCGCGGCGGCACGGAGCCGCCGAGCAGCCTCGACCAGCTCTCGAGGATGTCGCCGGCGCCCGCCAGCCGGTTCACCGTGAGGAAGCTGCGCGAGGCCGCATAGAACGCGCGCAGGTCGCGCATCATCGCCGCGCCCAGCGCAGCATCGGCCTTAAGGCGCACGGCATAGTAATCCGGCACGAAGAAGAACTCCGGCTTCGGTCCCTCGAGCGCGGCGGCAGGCAGCACGACGCCGCCCGGCTTGCTGTCCCAGTCCGTGGCACCGACCAGGATGCTGCGCGCGA
>CAZYPM010000278.1:0-1833 GCA_964649205.1 uncultured Steroidobacteraceae bacterium | reverse complement strand
GAGTTCGCGCCGGGCGGGCTGCACGTCATGCTGATGGGGCTCAAGGGCCCGCTCAGGGAAGGACAGACGTTCGAGCTGGAACTGCTGTTCGAGGTGGCGGGGCCCGCGAAGGTGCGCGTGACCGTGCGCAGGAACTGACGCGCTTCAGCGCGTGACGGTGGCCGGTCCGCCGCTGGTGAACAGGTGCGCGATCTCGCCCTGGCCGCGGTGCTCGCGGAAATGCCCGTTGGTGAATTCGGAAACGACGCGGCGCCAGAACCGGATCGCGCCCGAGTTGCGCGCCTGCTCGGAGATCGTCCACTCGCCGGCGTAGCGCGCAAACAGCAGCATCGCCGCGCCGCGCCCGGCGCCGCGGCTGCGGAACGGCTTGCGGACGAAGAATTCGGAGAGGCGGTAATGGCGGCGCGGGTCGCCCGGCGGCGGCGGCGTGCGCTGCACGACCGCGAAGCCGACCGGCTCGTTCTCGCGCAGGATGATGAACGCGGTGGTGCGGTCGTCGTGGAACCAGCCCTGGATGATCTCCGTCACGCCCTGCCCGGTCACCTGCAGCGACGGATAGACGCCGGTGCGGTCGCCGGAAATGTCGGCGAGGTACTCACCGTAGGCTTCCTCGATCCAGTCGCGGTCCGGCTGGGAGGCGCGCGCCTCGCGGATCGTGATCGGCATGTGCTGGTCCCGGAAAGAGACCGGCCGGGGGAAGGCCGCGGGATCTCCGCGCCGTCCACCCGGCCGGTCTGGCCCTAAGCAGTAATGAGCTTACTGCGCCGGGGCGGCTTCTTCTGCAGCCTCTTCGACGGCAGCGGCGCCTTCGGCCGCAGCGCCCTCGACGGCAGCAGCCGCGTCGCCCGCAGCCTCGCCGACCGCAGCAGCGGCATCGCCCGCCGCCTCGGTGACTTCAGTCGCCGCTTCGGCCGCAGCGTCGGTGGCTTCGGTCGCCGCCTCTTCCTGCTTGGCACCGCAGGCGCCCAGCACAAGGGCAACCGCAACGGCGCCCAGAATCTTTGCATTCATCGTCAGATACCCCAGGTTCGTACAGTGAGAAGGAAAAGTAAGGTCCGCGGCGAAAACACCGAAAAAACCAGCGTCGATGCTCCTACGCGTCGGCGAATTCTAGCGGGAATGCCGCGCCGCGCAAAGGTCGCATATTTGCGACACCCGCGGTCGCCGTGGCGGCGGCCTGCGCCAGCCGTTACGCTTTCCCGCAGGCACGCTGGGGAGGCGTCATGGGAAATGCGGACCTCGGGAAGTTGTACCGCGACCACTTGCGGGAGCTCATGGCCAGGGCCGACCGGGCGCTGGCGGAGACCGGCTTCGACGGCCTGATCGTCGCCTCCGGGGCCCTGCGCTACTACTACCTGGACGACAGCAGCTACCCGTTCCGCCCCAATCCCCGGTATCGCGCCTGGCTGCCCGATGCGAGCCCCGACTGTTTCGTCGTGCACCGGCCCGGCAGCCGCCCACGGCTGCTGTTCTGCCAGCCGGACGATTACTGGTACCTGCCCCCGGAGCGGCCGGAGGGGTACTGGGTGGACTCCTTCGACCTGGAGGTCATCCGGTCGCCCTCGGAACTGCAGGGCAAGGTGGGTCCCAGGGGCCGCTGGGCGGTGCTTGGCGAGCCCGGCCCCGCCACTGACGGACTGGGGGAGCACGACCCGGCGGGCCTGGTGGAGCGGCTCGACTACGGGCGGGCTGCCAAGTCTCCCTACGAGGTCGAGTGCATGGCCCTGGCCACGGCCGCGGGCGTCCGCGCCCACCGGGCCGCGGAAGCGGCCTTCCGGGCCGGCGCCTCGGAATACGAGGTGCACCTGGCCTATTGCCGCGCGGCCGGCGCCC
>CAZYPM010000277.1:0-1862 GCA_964649205.1 uncultured Steroidobacteraceae bacterium | reverse complement strand
AGGCGGGCGGCTGGCCGGGATCGAGGCAGAGGTAGCAGCTGGGCGGAAAGAGCCCGTGCAACAACGACCTGGACGCCAGGTAGCAGCGGCGCGCGAGGCCGGGCTCGATGCCCGCGAGTGCTTTCGCATGATGGGCCACCGCGTCATTCTGCGGTTGCCCGTACCTGCCCGTTGCCGGCTAATCCGCCCGCTTCACGCAGCAATGCGCCGGCGGCGGCAGGCGCCGATATCATCCGGGCATGGGCGGCAACGGCTGGCTGGACATCGCGGCGGCGCGGCGGAACGCAAACCGCGCGCGCGCGACCTACGACGACTTCGCCGTCCTGCAGGCGCGAGTGCGGCAGCAGCTGATCGCGCGGCTGGACTGGATCGCGTTCACGCCGGACGTCGTCGTCGACCTCGGCTGCGGCACCGGGCATGGCGCGCTCGCGCTCGCCGCGCGCTGGCCGGACGCGCGCGTCATCGCCGTGGACGCCTCGCCCGGAATGCTCGAGCAGGCCGCCCGCCATGATCCCGCCGGACGCTGCGAGCGCCTGTGCGCCGAAGCGCGCGCGCTGCCATTGCCCGACGCGAGCGTGGACCTCGTGTTCTCCAGCCTGATGCTGCAATGGTGCGACGACCTGGATGCGGCATTCGCGGAAGTCGCGCGCGTGCTGCGGCCGCGCGGCCTGTTCACCTTCACGACGCTCGGGCCGGATACGCTGGCCGAGTTGCGCGAGGCCTGGCGCGCCGCCGATGCCGGCCTGCACGTGATCCCGTTCACCGACATGCACGACATCGGCGACGGCCTGGTGCGCGCGGGCCTGGTGGAGCCCGTGATGGACGTCGTGCGCTATACGCTGACCTATCCGACGCTGCGCGCGCTGGTGCAGGACCTGAGGGCGACCGGTGCGCAGAACGCCCTGGCTGCCCGATCGCGGGGACTGACCGGCCGTTCCCGCCTGGCCGCCGTCGAGCGGGCGTACGAGCGCCATCGCCGCGACGGCGTCCTGCCCGCGAGCTGCGAAGTGATATTCGGGCAGGCCTGGGGCGCGGTGGCGGACCACCGCCCCCGCGCGGGCGGCGAGGTGACGATCCCGCTGGCGCGCATCCAGAGACGCTGACCCCGCCCGGGCTGGTACTTTCCGCAGGCGCCCGGGCAGGACCGCCGCGCTAGACTGCCCCGATGTCCACCGCTCCCGGGCCGGCAGCCCCGGCGCCGGTCTTCCGCGCCACGGGCCTCACCAAGGTCTACCGCATGGGGGAAGTCGAGGTGCACGCGCTGCGCGGCGTGGACCTCGAGTTGTATCCGGGCGAGTTCGTCGTGCTGCTCGGCGCCTCCGGCAGCGGCAAGTCCACGCTGCTCAACATCCTGGGCGGGCTGGACGCGCCGACCTCGGGTGTCGTCGAGTGCCGCGGCCATCCCCTGACCGGCGCCGGCGACGAGGCGCTCACCCGCTTCCGCCGCGAGCACGTCGGCTTCGTGTTCCAGTTCTACAACCTGATCCCGAGCCTGACGGCGCGCGAGAACGTCGCGCTGGTCACCGAGATCGCGCGCGAGCCGATGGCGCCGGAGGATGCGCTCGAGCTCGTCGGCCTGCGCGATCGCATGGACCATTTCCCGGCGCAGCTGTCGGGCGGCGAGCAGCAGCGCGTCGCGATCGCCCGCGCGATCGCCAAGCGCCCGGACGTGCTGCTGTGCGACGAGCCGACCGGCGCACTCGATTCCCCGACCGGCATCCTCGTGCTGCACCCGGACCGCGAGCTCGAGGACGGCCGGCGCGTGCGCGTCCGGCGCTGAGCCGCGCCCGCGCGCGCGGCGCATGTCGCTGGCGCGCAAGGAAAAAATCGGGTTGCGGCGCGTCATGCCGTCCCTTACGATG
>CAZYPM010000276.1:0-1866 GCA_964649205.1 uncultured Steroidobacteraceae bacterium | reverse complement strand
GCGGCGGCGTGGCTGAAGATCACCGGCGCCTGCGAGACCCGCAGCGCATCGCGCATGGTGTCGGGCGACGTGTGGGAGAGGTCCACCAGCATGCCGAGGCGGTTCATCTCGGCGACCACCTGCTCGCCGAACTCGTTCAGCCCGCCGAAACGCGGCGGGTCCTCGAGGCCGGCGTCGGCCCAGTTGGTGTGGCGGTTGTGGGTGAGCGTCATGTAGCGCACGCCGAGGTCGTAGTAGGCGCGCAAGGCGCCGAGCGAATCCTCGATCGTGTGCCCGCCCTCGATGCCGAGCATGCCGCCGATCCTGCCGGCGGCCTTGGCCTTGCGGATGTCGGCGGCGGTGGCGCAGAGCGCGAAGGCGTCGGGGTATTTGGCGATGATCCGGCGCATCAGGTCGATCTGCTCGAGCTGGGTGCGGGCGTGGTGGCCCGGCGCCTCGGGCGGCGTGTACACGCTCCAGAACTGGGCCGAGAGCTTGCCGGCGCGCAGGCGCGGGATGTCGGTCTGGCCTTTCTCGGGCGCGCGGGTGGCCAGGTCGTACTTGTCGAGGTCGCCTTTCGCGACCTCGTGCTCGCGGATAGCCCAGGGCAGGTCGTTGTGGCCGTCGAACAGGATGGCTTTGTCCAGCACGGCCTTGGCGTGCTCGAGCGCGGGGTCGGCCTGGGCGGCGCCCGCGACAGCGAGTGCGAGCGTGGCGGCGAGGCGTATGGCGGTTTTCATCGGTGGCTCGTGCTCCTCAGGCCTGCTGTCGTGCGGCGATGAAGTCGTCGATCCGGCGCGCCAGCACGACCATCGGCACGCCGCCGGTCATCACGACCGTGTCGTTGAACTCGCGGAAGTCGAACTTGGCGCCAAGAGCCTCTTTCGCCTTCTGGCGCAGGCGGTTGATCTCGCTGTGGCCGATCTTGTAGCCGCAGGCCTGCCCCGGCCAGGCGCAGTAACGATCGACCTCACTGCGCACTTCGAGTTCACCGGAGCCGTTCGCGGTCATGAACCAGCGGATCGCCTCCTCGCGCCCCCAGCGCTTGGCATGCAGGCCGGTGTCCACGACCAGGCGGCAGGCGCGGAAGGCGATGGACTGCAGGTAGCCGAGGCGCCAGATGGGCTGGTTCGTGTACACGCCGAGCTCGTCGGCGAGCTGCTCGGCGTAGAGCGCCCAGCCCTCGGAATAGGCGTTGAAGGCAAGCAGCGTCCGTATCAGCGGCAGCTTGAAGGCATATTCGCCCTGCCACACGTGCCCGGGCAGCGATTCGTGGTGGGTCAGCGTCGGCAGGCTGAACGTGTTCCACAGGTCGGTGGTGCGCAGGTTGATCCAGTACTTGCCCGGCACCTTGCCGTCGATGCTGCCGGGGCCGCCGTAGGCGCCGGGCGCGCCCGGCTCGACCTCGGGCGCCATGCGCTTGATCTCGAAGTTGCCAGGGACCATCGTCTTGAAGGCCTGCGGCAGGCGCGCGCGGATGTCGGCGACACGCTCCTCGAGGAACTTCATGATCTCGGCGCGGCCGGGGTCGCCTTCGGCAAACTTGAAGCGCGGGTCTTCGCCGAGCGCCGTCATGCGCTCGCCGACCGTGCCTTCAGTCATGCCCTCGGCCTTCAGGATCGCGTCCATCTCGGACTGCAGCGCCTTCAGTTCTTCCTGGCCGCGCTGGTGGATCTCCTCGGGCGTCATAGTGGTGGTCGTCGAGGCGCGCAGGTTCCAGGCGTAGTAGGCCTCGCCGTCCGGCAGCTTCCAGGCGCCGGCGTCTGAAGTCGCCTTCGCGCGGTGCCGATCGATCTCGGCGAGCTGCAGGTCGAGCGCGGGGGCGATCTTGTCGGCGGCGATCTTCGCGGCCTTTGCCGCCCAGTCGCCCGGGATGGCGCCAGTCTT
>CAZYPM010000275.1:0-1866 GCA_964649205.1 uncultured Steroidobacteraceae bacterium | reverse complement strand
CTTCGCGGCGCAGCGAGGCCGGCGGCCAGCCCTCGATGCGCATGCCGAGCGTCAGGCCGTGGCTCTCCAGCACTTCCTTGATCTCGGTGAGCGACTTCTTGCCGAGGTTCGGCGTGCGCAGCAGCTCGACCTCGGTGCGCTGCACCAGGTCGCCGATGTAGTGGATGTTCTCGGCCTTGAGGCAGTTCGCGCTCCTGACCGTGAGCTCGAGCTCGTCCACCGGACGCAGCAGGATCGGGTCGGGCAGCGGGCCCGCTTCGCGCGACGGCGATTCGCCCTGGCCTTCGAGGTCCACGAACACGGTCAGCTGGTCCTTCAGGATCGAGCCTGCGCGGCGGATCGCCTCGTCCGGGTTGATCGTGCCGTTGGTCTCGATGTCGATGATCAGCTTGTCGAGGTCGGTGCGCTGCTCGACGCGCGCGGACTCGATGCCGTAGGTGACGCGGCGCACCGGCGAGAACGAGGCGTCGAGTTGCAGGCGGCCGATCGGGCGGCTCTGCTCCTCGAACTCGAGCCGCTGCACGGCCGGACGGTAGCCGCGGCCGCGCTCGATCTTCAGGTTCATCGCCAGCTCGACCGGCTTGTTCAGATTCGCGATCACGAGCTCGGGATTCACGATCACCACGTCGTGGTCCACCTGGATGTCGCCGGCACGGACTGGGCCCGGGCCCTTCTTCGACAGGCGCAGCTCGACGGACTCGCGCGTGTGCATCTCGATCGCGATCGCCTTGAGGTTCAGCAGGATGTCGACGACGTCCTCCTGGACGCCCTCGATGCTGGTGTACTCGTGCAGCACGCCCTCGATCTCGACCTCGGTCACGGCGCAGCCGGGCATCGAGGACAGCAGCACGCGCCGGAGCGCGTTGCCGAGCGTGTGCCCGAAGCCGCGCTCGAACGGCTCGATCACGATGCGCGCCTGCCGCGGCCCGGTCTCGGTGACCTTGACGGAGCGGGGCTTGAGGAATTCCGTGGCGGATCCTTGCATGGACGTCACCCTTACTTCGAATAGAGCTCGACGACCAGGTTCTCGTTGATGTCCGGGAGGATCTGGTCACGGTCCGGCAACGCCTTCAGCGTGCCGGTGAATTTCTTGTCGTCCACGTCGACCCACTCGGGCAGCCCGACCTGGGTGGCGATCGCGAGCGCCGCGGCGATGCGGGCCTGGGCGCGCGACTTCTCGCGCACGCTGATCACGTCGCCGGCCTGGCACTGGTAGGACGGCACGTTGACCGCCTCGCCATTGACCTCGATGGCCTTGTGCGACACCAGCTGGCGCGCCTCGGCGCGCGTGGCGGCGAAGCCCATGCGATAGACGACGTTGTCGAGGCGCGACTCGAGGAAGCGCAGCAGGTTCTCGCCGGTCGATCCCGGGCGGCCCGCGGCCTTCGCGTAGTAGTTGCGGAACTGGCGCTCCAGCACGCCGTACATGCGGCGCAGCTTCTGCTTCTCGCGCAGCTGGATGCCGTAGCCCGACAGTCGCGTGCGGCGCTCGCCCTTGATGCCGCCGGGCGGCACTTCGAGCTTGCACTTGCTCTCGAGCGGCTTGATGCCGCTCTTCAGCAGCAGGTCGGTGCCCTCGCGGCGCGAGAGCTTGCACTTGGGTCCGAGGTATCTGGCCATGGTTCCTGTCTCAGACGCGCCGCTTCTTGGGCGGGCGGCAGCCGTTGTGCGGAATGGGCGTCACGTCTTCGATGCTGGTGACCTTCAGGCCGCAGGCATTCAGCGCGCGCACCGCGGACTCGCGCCCGGGACCGGGGCCGCGCACGCGGACTTCGACGGTCCGCAGCCCGTGCTCCTGCGCGGCGACGCCCGCCTTCTCGGCGGCGACCTGCGCGGCGAACGGCGTGCTCTTGCGCGAGCCGCGGA
>CAZYPM010000274.1:0-1885 GCA_964649205.1 uncultured Steroidobacteraceae bacterium | reverse complement strand
CGCGCCTGCTCGCACGCGGGGCCGGCCTGGCCGCCATCGTCTGGGGAATCATCATGATGGTGGGTGCGGCCGCGGGCGGCCACGACCCCTTCCAGCCCCTGCGCGGCGCCGCCCTGCCGGGACTCGGCGCCGGCAGGCCGGTTGCGAGCGCCGAGCCGCTGCCTTTCGTGAAGGTCGCGACCGTCGACGAGCTGAACCGTGAACTCGCGGCCGCGCAGACCGCCGGCAAGCCCGCGATGCTCGATTTCTATGCGGACTGGTGCGTGTCCTGCAAGGAGATGGAGAAGTACACGTTTTCGGTCGCCGAGGTGCAGCAGGACCTGTCGGGCTTCGTGCTGCTGAAGGCGGATGTCACCGCCAACAACGACGCCGACCAGGCGCTGCTGCGGCGCTTCGGGGTCTATGGCCCGCCGACCACTGCCTTCTTCGGCGCGCACGGGCGCGAGTGCCGGGCATTCCGGTTGGTGGGCTTTGTCGCCGCCGACGACTTCCGGGCGCATCTCGCCCGCTTCGCCCGCGAATGCTGACGATGCGGGGCCGCGCCCGCCATGCCATCGTCCTGGCCATCGCGCTCGCTGCCGGCATCGCGGCGTTCTTCGTCAGCCGCGCCTTGCTCGAACCCGGGCCCGCTGCGCCTCCCGAGCTCAAGCCTGCCGTCATTCCCGAGGTCCGCCCCGACGTGACGCTGGCCGACCGCGAGGGCGAGCCGCGGGCACTGTCCGAATGGGACGGCAAGCCGCTGGTGATCAATTTCTGGGCCACCTGGTGCGCCCCCTGCCGGCGCGAGATCCCGATGCTGAACGCGCTCGCGCGCGACCTGGCAGCCGAGGGCGTCGAGGTGATCGGCATTGCGATCGACTTCCGGGACGAGGTCCTGAAGTTCCTCGACTCCACGCCGATCGCCTACACGGTGTTGATCGGCGAGCAGGACGGCATGGACGCGGCCCGCGCCTTCGGCATGGAGTCCATCGGCCTGCCGTTCACGGCGTTCACCGATCGCCGGGGCCGGATCGCCACCATCCACGTCGGGGAGTTGCACCGGCCAGAGGCCGACGTCATCCTGTCCGCCATCCGGGCCCTCGATGCCGGCCAGATCGAGATGGCAGCCGCCCGGGACCAGATCCGGGACGGTTTGTCGAAGCTGAAACCCGGCTCTTAGCCCCGGAATCTTCCCGATCCAGCCCGATTGGCGTCATTTCGACGCAGTTGGCCGCATTTTCGGGTCATAATACGGCTCATGCGCCGGATCCTGCTGATCAATGGGCCCAATCTGAATCTGCTCGGCAGCCGGGAGCCCGGCTACTACGGCGAGGTCACGCTGGCCGCGATCGAGCAGCGGCTCGGCAAGCTGGCGGGGGCCCGCGGGGCCAGGCTCGAGGCCTTCCAGAGCAATGCCGAGCACGAGCTGGTGGACCGGGTCCAGGCCCTGGCCAGGGAGCCGGTGGATTTCGTGATCCTCAATCCCGGCGCCTTCACCCACACCAGCATCGCGCTGCGCGACGCGCTGCTCGCCGTCGCCGTGCCCTTCATCGAGGTTCACCTCTCCAACGTGCATGCGCGGGAGCCGTTCCGCCGGCACTCGTATTTCTCCGACATCGCGGCGGGCAGCATCGTCGGCCTCGGGGCGCAGGGCTACGAGCTCGCGCTCGCGGCCGCGCTCGACCGCCTCGACGGCCCATCCGGGGGGAATTGATGGACATCCGCAAGATCAAGAAGCTGATCGAACTGCTGGAGGAATCCGGGCTCGCCGAGCTCGAGATCTCCGAGGGCGAGGAATCGGTGCGCATCGCGCGCTACGCGCAGGGCGCGCCGGCGGCGCCGCAGGCACTGCAGATCTCGGTGCCCCCGGCCGCCGCCGCCGCGGCCGGTAACGCCGCTGCCGCCC
>CAZYPM010000273.1:0-1886 GCA_964649205.1 uncultured Steroidobacteraceae bacterium | reverse complement strand
TGAGGATAGGGCAAACAATGCCGGTTTTTCGGCCAGGCGCCAATTATGGTCGGTACCTTTGGGCGCTTGAATTCCCCGTCCAGCCGATGATTTTGACGGGTGGGTGAAGATGGCGGCAAGTTTTTTCGAATTTTGACATGAGATTTTGGCAGGTTGGGGATGAATTGGCCGAGGCTTGGCCTTGATGGCGCGGTGATCTCGTCGTCACATTTGGTCGAAGTTAGGGAATTGCTGAAGGTCGTGATCCCCAGTAGGCGGGGGCCCGCGTGCGGGCCAGGGTGTTGGTGGCCGTGTCGGTAGGCCAAGATGTGTGAGGATCTGCTTTATGACCTGTGGGTCTTCGATTGCGGCGATGATCTTCATTTTGTCGCCACACTGGTTACAAGTTTCGACGTCGATGCCAAACACTCTCTTTAAGAGCCGGGCCCAGTTGACGCGGGATTTTGAGGGCTTCCCTTGAGCTTTAAGCTCGGCCCCTTTGGGCTTTGGGACCACCATCGCTCGGTGTTTGAAGTGTGGCGCGAATACGCCGGCAAATCTGGTCAAGTGTACGCGAGGCCGGGGTATGATCGCCGCCAGTCGTTCGAGCAACTCAAGCTGAGTCATCACGATATGGGTGGTGCCGTCGGAATATGGTTTTTTGAGAGAGTAGACGACCTGGCCCTGTTGGTTCAGATGCAGTCGCTCAAGGGCGACTGCGGGTCTTGCGATATACCTGCAAAGCTTCTCGATCTTGTCGCGCTCATTTCCGGCCATCGCAACGCCTGCGTGGAGTGAGAAGCCCGAGTGAGTGGTCACGAGTCCAGTTGCGGCATTATGATCATTCTCGGGCAGGGTTTTGAGCGTGAGGGCTTTTTTGCCCTTGTTGGGCCCCAGGGTGAATCTGTAGGTGGCGGCACCTGCTTGGAGCCTGGCCAGAGCGTCCTCTTCTTCGAGGCTGATTTGCAAGGAGTCCTCTTCGTCTCGTCTAATAATGCCCCGCTTTTCGAGGAGTCTGGTGATGCGTAGGATGATTTTGTTTAGCACGTCATTGAGTTCTGGTTTTGTCGGCGCCTTGGTCATGTGCCATGCACCTGGTCGTTCCTCATCATCGAGCTCATACACACCATCGAGGTAGAGTTGGTGAAAGTGGACGTTGAGGTTGATAGAGCCACCGAAGCGCTGGATCAGGGAGACGACCCCAGTCTTAGCTTGAGACTTTTTGAACCCGGCTTTTTTGCAAAGATGACCCGAGATGGTGCTGGTCACGAGCCCAAGCACCTCACTCATGATCTTGGGCCTGACGGCGAGGAGCAGCCTGATCTGGAGGGGAAAGCTGATCACCCATTGGCGAATTGGTTTAAAGGGCAAGACTTCATCGACCAGGTGGACGGCGCTCTCCGACATACGGCGTGCGCCGCAGCTCGGGCAAAATCCGCGTTTTTTACATGAGAAGGCGACAAGGTGTTCATTGTTACACGACTCGCATTTGGCTCTCAGGAATCCGTGGGCTAAGATCCCACACTTGAGGTACTCCCGGAACTCCTTTTCGACGAAGTCTGGGAGCGGACGACCACACTCCTCATGGACTAGCTTTAGGAAAGTCTCGAGGTTCTCCTGTACGATTTTGTAAAGGATGCTGTTTTCGGGCTGATGGCGTTGGTAGGTGTAGGCTCCAAGCGGCCTGGCAGCAGACATCGCCTGTACGCTTGCAAGAGAGGGCCGGACGAGAGCGCGCGCTTATTGGAACATGGGCTTCAGAGGGTCCGCATTACCGACCAGGTCGGCCACCGCCGGACACATGGCCTGTAAGTTCCTGCTCGTAAACCGGCCATTTGAGTAGGGTTTTTGGATCGAGTTAAGTCGTGCCGATTGGAACCGAGAAAACGGACTGAGCCTGTAAAACG
>CAZYPM010000272.1:0-1893 GCA_964649205.1 uncultured Steroidobacteraceae bacterium | reverse complement strand
GGCCTGACCCTCCAGCACCGCATCCTGCAGTCGGTGGGCCTGCATCCGCTGCAGTTCGAGCGCCAGGTCAACCGGCTCGCCGAGGGCCCGATCCGCGCCGGCTCCCCGGCCCACGTGGCGCCGTTCGCATGCCGCGACGCGCTGGTGTCGCTGGACGGCTTCGACGCGCGCGTCTCGACCTGCGTGCGCCAGTACCGCCTGTTCGCCGGCCTTTATGACTTCGACGTGACGGTCGTCGGCATCGACGACAGGAGCCAGGCGCTGGTGAGCCGGCTCACGCTGCAGGGGGTCGCCTTCGAGCACGGCAAGCGGACCATGGAGCGCTACCTGGGAGCCCTGCAATGGATCCCGTGATGCTGGTCGAGCAGATCGGCCCGCTCGGGCACCTGGTCCTGCGGCAGCGCTTCACGGGGGCCGGCACCGAATGCCTGGTCGGCCGCGACCTCGGCTGCGACATCGTCCTGGACGACGAGCACGCGGCGCCGCGGCACGCGCTGCTGACGCTGCGGGAAGACGGCCGCGTCCAGGTGCGGGACCTGGGCACGCAGAACGGCACGCGCGTGGACGGCCGGCGCATCCCGGTGGGCGTCGAGGCGATCGTCGAGCAGGGCGAGGTCGTGGTCGGGCGCACCCGCCTGCGCCTGCGCACGCGGCATACGCAGACCGGGCCGGAGCGCATCTTCCGGCGCGAATTCGTGCGCCGGCACCAGACGCTGCTCGCGGCCCTGGGCGTGGCCG
Source organism: uncultured Steroidobacteraceae bacterium (assembly GCA_964649205.1). Lineage (GTDB taxonomy): Bacteria > Pseudomonadota > Gammaproteobacteria > Steroidobacterales > Steroidobacteraceae > SCUD01. The sequence goes on along the minus strand of CAZYPM010000272.1, from coordinate 1,155 downwards.
GCTGCATCGCCTTCGGCGGCTTCCTGCAGTGGCTGGAGGCGCCGTCGTCGTTGCTGCTCGGCGTCACTGTGGCGGCGCTGGTGGCGTTCGGCGCGATCGCGCTATGGGCCGGGGTCTGGTCGCTGACCACCAAGCTGAACCACGGCAGCTGGAACGTGCGCGTGCACGTGGCAATCGTCTCGATCGGCGCGGCGTTCTGTGCCTGGGGCTACTGGGTGGCGCGGTTAGCGGCGTTCGCCACGCAATGGTCGCTGCTCGCGCGCCTCGGTGTCGCGGTCATCGGCGGGACCACGCTGGTCGCGCTGTACCTGCACCTGCGCGAAGCGACTTTCTACGGGCGGCGCACGGCGCTCGCACTGGCGGGCGCGGCGACCGCGGTCATCGGGGCCATCGCCTGGGTCATGGTGATCGGGCTCGCGGAGGGCGGCGTCGGGCGCGTGGACCACGGGCCGCAGGTGCGGCTCGGGGCGGATCGCGTGGTGCCGAATCGCGACATTGCCGACTACCTGGCCGAGGTCGAAGAGCTGAAGCGGGCCGCGGCCCGCGAGCGGCAGAAATCGCTGCGCGATGCGCCGCTGGCCGACGCGGAGGATTGAGCCGGCAACGCGCCTATTTGCCCCGGGCCGCGTAGTACGCCGCGATCTTCGGATGGTTGTGCACCCGCTCGAGGTGCGCGGCCAGCAGCGGCGCGTTGCGGTCCACGATGTCGGCCGGGACGTGGTCGATCACCCCCGACTTCAGCCAGCGGGTCAGCAGGTAGCACTTGAGGTCGGCGACGGTCAGGCGGTTCTCGACGAACCACTCGCCGCCACCCGCTTTCAGCCGTGCCTCGAGCTGCTGCAGGAAACGCGGGATCGGGCCGGCCGCCAGATCTTCGCGTGCCTTCTTCTTGGCTTCATCGTCCATCCTGATCGTGGCGCCGATGCGGGTGGTGAGGTCTTCGACCGCGTCCATCACCTCGTCCGCGCGCGCCGCCTGCCAGTCGTCCTTCGGGTACAGGCCGGCGAGCTTGCCGACGTAGCGATTGATGGTGTTGGACTGGGCGATGACCTTGCCGTCCACTTCCAGCACCGGCAGCTGCTGGAACGGCATGGTGTCGCGCAGCGCGGTCCAGTCCTTGCGGGCGATGCGGCGGTCCTCGAATGCGACGCCGCC
>CAZYPM010000271.1:0-1913 GCA_964649205.1 uncultured Steroidobacteraceae bacterium | reverse complement strand
CGAGCGCGCCGGCGCCCGCGAGCCTGCGCTGGCAGCGCCAGCTCCAGGGCACGGCGGGGTCGGCCATGTAGTCCTCGAAGTACTGGCCGCTGAAGCCGGTGACGGCGCCGATGTCGCCGGACGCGATCATTTCCTGCGCAACCCGTATCAACGGGTTGCGCGAGTAATTGAAGCCGATGAGGTGCCGTCGTCCCGAGCGCCCGGCGGCCTCGGCGACCTCGCGCGCCTGCGCGGCATCGAGCGCGAGCGGCTTCTCGCACCAGACGTGCTTGCCGGCGGCGAAGGCCGCGAGCGCCATGTCCCGGTGCAGGTAGTTCGGCGAGCAGATGTCCACGACGTCGACGGCCGGATCGGCCACCAGCTGCCGCCAGTCGCCGGTCGAGCGCCGGAAGCCGAGGGCGGCGGCCGCCTGCGCCGCGCGCGCGGCGTCCTGGTCGGCGAGCAGCTCGAGCACCGGCGACTCGACGTCGGGGAACACCGCGCCGACCGCGGAGAGCGCGATCGCGTGCGCGCGGCCGATGAAGCCGCTGCCGACCAGGCCGATGCGCAGGCCCGCCATCAGCGGCTCCCGAGCCGCACGACCGACTGCGTGCGCATCGCCCGTTCCGCGGCATCGGCGATCTCGAGCGCCCGGATGCCGTCTTCGCCCGAGACCAGATCGGCGTCCTCGCCATGCAGCCGGCGCAGGAAGGCGTCGAGCTCCAGGCGGTAGGCCTCGGCATAGCGCTCGAGGAAGAAGGGCAGGGCCGGATCGCGCCGATAGCCGCCGGGACCGGCGTGTTCCACCGCGGTCGCGCGGCGATTGCCGGCGCGCAGCATGCCCCTGGCGCCGCAGACCTCGATGCGCTGGTCGTAACCGAAGGCGGCGCGGCGCGAGTTGACGACCTGCGCCAGCCGGCCGGACGCGGTGCGCAGCATCACGGCGGCCGTATCGATGTCGCCGGCCTCGCCGATGGCCGGGTCGACCAGGCAGGCCCCCTGCGCGGCGAGCTCCACCGGCTCCTCGCCGAGCAGCCACCTCGCCATGTCGAAGTCGTGGATGCTCATGTCGCGGAACATGCCGCCGGAACGCGCCACGTAGCCGGCCGGCGGCGGCGCGGGGTCGCGGCTCACGATCAGCACGTTCTCGACCGCGCCGATCTCGCCGGCCGCAATGCCGTCGCGCAGGCGCCGGAACGAGGGGTCGTAACGGCGGTTGAAGCCGATCGCGAGCAGGATGCCGGCATCGCGCGCCGCGGCGACGCAGCGGCGCGCGCGCGCGGCGTCGAGGTCCACCGGCTTCTCGCACAAGATCGCCTTGCCCGCCGCCGCGCCGGCCTCGATCAGGTCCGCGTGGGTGTCGGTGGGGCTCGCGATCAGCAGCGCATCCACGGCGCCGTCCGCGAGCGCGGTGCCGGCATCGGCGCGCGTCGCGCCGGTCGCTTCCGCGATGCGCGCACAGGCGGCGGCGTCCACGTCCACGACGTAGCGGATCGCCGCGCGCGGATGGGCGCGCAGGTTCTCCGCGTGGATGCGCCCGATGCGGCCCGCACCGAACAGGGCGATGGCCTTCATGCCCGGGCGCCGTCCGTGTCGCGCGCGGTGAGCTGGAACGCGTAGCTGATCACGAGCGTCTGCGCCAGGCACAGCGAAGCGGTCAGCGAGCGGAACTTGCGGAACTCGGCGTCCTTGACCTCGAAGCAGAGGTCGGCCTGCCTGGCGATCGGCGACAGCCGGCTGTCGCTGATCGCAATGACCCTGGCCCGGTGCTCGCGCGCCTCGATCACGATGTCGGCGGTCGGCTGCGCATAGGGCCGGAAGCTGGTCGCAATCAGCAGGTCCTTCGGGCCCAGCATGGTGCTCTGCTCGACGATCATGCCGGCCAGCCCGTCCACCAGGTAGGCGCGCTTGTCGGCGTGGCGCAGCGCATAGGC
>CAZYPM010000270.1:0-1961 GCA_964649205.1 uncultured Steroidobacteraceae bacterium | reverse complement strand
GCGCCGGTTTTCCTGCTGACGGCGATCGCCGGCCTGCTGAACGTGATGGCGGGTCGCCTGTCCCGGATCGTGGACCGGGGCCGGGCGCTCGCGGAGCAGCGCGGCAGCGTCGGTTCGGCCGAGCTGGCTTCGATCGACCAGAAGCTGCGGAACCTGGAGCGGCGCCGGCACCTCAACAGCGTCGCCATCACCGCCTGCACGGTCGCGGCGCTGCTGGTGTGCATGGTCATCGCCGCGATGTTCCTGGAAGCAATGCTGGAAGCGCCGCTGAAGTGGCTGATTGGGACGCTGTTCACGGCGGCCACACTGGTGCTGGTCGTGGGCCTTGCGTATTTCCTGCGCGAAGTGCACCTGGCAACCCAGACGATCCGCATACAAACGTCGCCAGAGACGAAGTGAGTCATCAATGAAGGCACCCGGCACCTGGATCATCCTGTCGTTGCTGGCGCTGGCTGCGGGCACGTCGGCCGAGGCCGAGAATTTCCGCTGCGGGCAGCGAATCGCCTCGCCCGATATGTCGGTCGCGGAGCTGCTGGAGATTTGCGGCGAGCCGACCAGCAAGACGGTGGAGACGGTGGACGTCTATGCGCGCACGGCCGCGGGCGGCCGCATCAGGACCGGCACCAGCGTCATCGAGACCTGGACCTATGACCGCGGCAGCCAGTCGTTCGCGATGGTCGTGACCATCGTGGACGGCAAGATCAAGAGCATGGAGCGGGGTGAGTAGCCGCCGGCGTCACTCGATGCTGAGGCGGTCCACGGCGACCGGCCGGCCGTAGATCATGCAGACCACCGTGTAGACGCCCTGCGGCCACTGGCCCGGCTCGTCCCAGCCCATGCCGCCCGCGGCATAGCCGCCCGGCCAGGCCGCTTCCGGCTCATAGGTAAGATTGAGCGGTGGCGAGGTCTGGCCGTCGGGCCAGTAGAAATAGCAGGCGATCGGCACCCGGACCACGCGGCCGAGCGGCGCGTGCGTGAACTCGACCTCGATGCCGATGCGGCGGGTGTCGACGGCTTCGAGGGCCGTCGCGTACTTGCGCTCCTCCCGCGGAGGGAGCTCCTGCACGACCGGGAAGAAGCGCATCTCGGCGACGCGGATCTCGGTGCCCACGACGTCGGTCGGGTTCTGCACGACTTCGAATGGCGCCGGGCCGACCTGGTGGCCCGCAACCGTGCAGTTGACGTCGTAGAAGCCGGGCGGCCAGTCGTCCTCGTCCTCGACGCCCCACAGCACGTTGGCGCTGCTGGACTCGGTCTCGCCGGCGAAGAGCTGGAACGACATGTCGCGCGAGGTCGGCACGCTGCTGCCGTCCGGCCGCTTCATGCTGCACTCGACCGGCAGCAGCACGTCCTTGTCCGGCGCGTCGTAGACGCCGGTGATTTCCACGCCCAGCCAGCGCATGCGCGTGGCGTCGAAGTGCGTCGCATAGGCGCGGCGGGCGATGGACTGCACGCCAACGTCGGCCTGCTCGAACAGGCGGATGGTGACTTCCTTGAGCGGGGACTCGCCTTCGGCGGATGCGACGGCGGGTATCAGCAGCAGGGCGAGGGCGGTCGTCAGCGGGTTCATGCGGTCCGTTCCTGGCTGCGGTCGGCGTACTCTACACTCTGCGCATGAACTGGAAACAGGCCCTGCTGCTGGCCGTCGCCGGGACGGCGCTGATCGCGGCGTTCTTCGTCGATCGCATCCCGCAGGATCCGGCCTATCACGCCTTCCTGGACGGCCGCACGCTGCTCGAGATCCCGAACTTCTGGAACGTGGCGACCAACCTGCCGTTCCTGGCGGTCGGCGTGGCGGGGCTGCTGCATGCGCGCGAGGCGGCGCTGCCGAGGCATTTCGTCGTGTATTGCGCGGGCGTGGCGCTGGTCGCGCTCGGTTCGGCCTGGTATCACCTGGCGCCGTCGAACCCGGCGCTGGTGTTCGACCGGCTGCCGATGACGGTCGCGTTCATGGCGATGTT
>CAZYPM010000269.1:0-1963 GCA_964649205.1 uncultured Steroidobacteraceae bacterium | reverse complement strand
CGCGCCACGCGCTCCTGCCGCGACACCACCAGCCGGCGGGCCGCGGCCGCGGCGCGGGCCTGCAGTTCGTCGAGCCGCTGGGCGCGCTGCGCGAGCGCCTGGGAGGGGTGCAGGGACTGCAGCCGGCGGTCGGCGCGCGTGAGGGCTTCCTGCCGCTGGCGCAGGGCCCTCTGCACGCCACCGGCGAGCCGGCGCTCGGTGACCGCGAAGGAGGCGATCCAGGCGGCGGCGTCCGGCACCGCGAGTTCGGCCGCGGCCGACGGGGTCGGTGCCCGCAGGTCGGCGACGAAGTCCGCGATCGTGAAGTCCACCTCGTGGCCGATGCCGCAGATCACGGGCAGTTCCGTGGCCGCGATCGCGCGGGCGAGCGCCTCCTCGTTGAACGCCCAGAGGTCCTCCAGCGAACCGCCGCCGCGGACCAGCAGCAGTACTTCCACCTCCGCCCGCGCATCGGCGAGCGCGAGCGCGGCCGCGATTTCCCGCGCCGCCCCGGCCCCCTGCACGGGCACCGGGTAGATCAGCACGGGGACGACCGGGCAGCGCCGGGCGAGCACGTGGAGCACGTCCCGTAGCGCCGCCCCGGACGCGGAGGTCACGACCCCGATACGGTGCGGAAAGCGCGGGGGCGGGCGTTTGCGGGTGGCGTCGAACAGGCCCTCGGCCGCCAGCCGCAGCTTCAGCGCCTCGAAACGCCGGCGCAGCTCGCCTTCGCCCGCCTCCTCGAGGTGGTCCACCACCAGCTGGTAGTCGCCGCGCGCCTCGTAGAGCCCCACGCGTGCCCGCAGCAGCACCTGCATGCCGTCCCGGGGCGCCGCGCGCACCAGCAGGTTGCGCTGGCGGAACATCGCGCAGCGTACCTGCGCCGCCTCGTCCTTGAGCGTGAAATACCAGTGGCCGGAGGCCGGGCGCGAGAGGTTCGACAGTTCGCCGGTGATCCAGAGCGAGGGCAGGCCGGCCTCCAGCAGGCCGCGTGCCTCCCGGTTCAGGCGGCTGACCGTGTAGATGTCCCGGCCACCGGGGTCGGGCGTCGTGCCTGCAGCCATGCGCTCATGGTAATATGCGCCGCTTCCTTATATGCGCATCCTCCAGGAAGCACTCACCTTCGACGACGTCCTGCTCGTTCCGGCGTACTCGGAGGTGCTGCCGCGCGAGGTGGACCTCGGCACGAGGCTGACGCGCGGCATCCGGCTGAACCTGCCATTCGTGTCCGCGGCGATGGACACCGTGACCGAGGCGCGCCTCGCCATCGCGCTCGCCCAGGAAGGCGGCATCGGCATCGTCCACCGCAACATGACCGCCGCGGCCCAGGCGCGCGAGGTCGCGCGCGTCAAGAAGCACGAGAGCGGGGTCATCAAGGACCCGATCACGATCCGCCCCGATGCGACCATCCGGGACGTGATCGCGCTGACGCGCGCCAAGGGCATCTCCGGGCTGCCGGTGACCGGCGACGGCAACCTCGTGGTCGGCATCGTGACGCACCGCGACATCCGCTTCGAGGAGCAGCTCGACCTGCCCGTGTCGCGCGTGATGACGCCGAAGGAGAAGCTCGTGACGGTGCGCGAGAACACCCCGCGCGAGGAGGTGCTGCAGCTGCTGCACCGCAACCGCATCGAGAAAGTGCTGGTGGTGGACGACGAGGGGCGGCTGAAGGGCATGATCACGGTGCGCGACATCCAGAAGTCGCGCGATTTCCCGCGCGCCTGCAAGGACGAGCACGGCCACCTGCGGGTCGGGGCGGCGGTCGGCACGGCGCCGGACACGCTGGATCGCGTGGCGCAGCTGGCCGGGGCCGGGGTCGACGTGGTGATCGTCGACTCGGCGCACGGCCATTCGCGTGGCGTGCTTTCGACCATTTCGCGCATCAAGCAGGCGCACCCCTCGCTGCAGGTCATCGGCGGCAACATCGTGACGGCCGACGCCGCGCGCGCGCTCGTGGACGCGGGTGCCGATGGCGTCAAGGTCG
>CAZYPM010000268.1:0-1966 GCA_964649205.1 uncultured Steroidobacteraceae bacterium | reverse complement strand
GCGGCGGCCTGCTGCATCTCTTCGCCGAAGGCGGCCTTGGCGATCTGCGAGAGCACCGCGGCGGTGCCGGCGAAGAGGGCTGCCAACAGGGTGGTGAGCACACCGTAGACCAGCGAGCGGTTGATGACAACGTCAACATCCCAGAGGCGATAGCGCAGGATGGCGATGCCGATGGAGAGCGGGATGGCGAATACGGTGAGCATGAAGGCCGCGTTGCCAAAGGCCGTGAAGCTGTAGTCATCGATGATGAAGCCGACGGCGTAGTTGATGACGAACAAGGCGCAGGCGATGAACAGCCAGCGCATCTGGGCGCGCTCCACGGCCTGAGACTTGTGGTAACGGGCGAATACAGAGATGAGCGAACCCAGCGCGCCGCTTACCAGGAAGAAGGCCATCACCGCCACCAGCAACTCGACCACGTCGTTGGGCAGGAAGCCGATGGGGTTGGCCATGATGCGGCCGCTGCTGCCGACCTCGGCGGCGGCGGCGAAGGTGAGCAGGAACAGGAACAGGCCGAAGGCGATGAACACCAGCCTGACGCCCCAGCGCCAGCCCTTGGAAAGCAATTTGCCGGTGGGGAACAGATAGAAGATCAGCAGAATGGGGCCGATGAGCAGCCACCACGACCAGTTGTTGAACCAGACATACAGGAACAGCGGGATATCGAGTTCGCTGGCCTCAGCTAAGCGAGGTTCCATGAACTGGCTCAGGACCGTAGCCACCGTGATCATGATCGGCGTGACCATCAGCAGCCAGCCGATGAGATGGCGGCGGTCGCGGCTGATGATGAGCGCGCCCACGACCGCAAACGTGAGGGCCGCCGCTCTCCAGACAAACTCTGAGACAAAACTATCCGGGTACAGGTGGCGCTGGGCGTAGAGCAGGGAATAGTTGAGAACGGCCATGAGCACAACCAGCACCCAGACCGCCACCGGCCAGCGAGACTTCTTCTGCTTTTTGTCCATGTTCCGCTCCATGTTCAAAAAAAGAGCGTGTGCAACACGCTCTTTTTTGTTACTGAGGGAGAAGCTTAGTTCTCGTCGCCCTGGTCCATCTCGGCCATGGCGGCGGCGTAGTCCAGATCGCTGAACTGAGCGGAGTCGACCTTGCTCAGCGAGAGGCCGATGCGGCGCTTGTCAGGCTCGATCTTGATGATGCGCACCACCAGCTTGTCGCCCTCGTGGACGGCTTCTTTGGGGTGCTCCACATGGCCTTCGCCCAGCTCGGAGATGTGGATCAGGCCTTCGACGTGCTCATCCAGGCGGGCAAAGGCGCCGAACTTGACGAGGCGGGTCACGGTGCCTTCGACCAGCTGGCCGACGTGATATTTGGTGATCTGGTCTTCCCACGGATCGCGCTGCAGCTGGCGCATGGAGAGGCCGATGCGCTTGCGGTCCTGGTCAATGCTGATGACCTTGACCTCAACCTCATCGCCCACCTTGAGCAGCTTGCTGGGGTGGTCTACGCGCTCCCAGGAAAGTTCGGAGAGGTGCACCAGGCCGTCTGCGCCGTTGATATTGACGAAAGCGCCGAAGTCAGCCAGGCTGGTGACGTGACCTTTGCGGGTCTCGCCGATGGCGATCTCGCCCAGCAGGCGCTCTTTCATGGCCTCGCGGGTTTCCTGGTTGGCGGCGCGCTCGCTCATGATGAGGCGGCGGCGTTCGCGGTCAACTTCGATCACGCGGGCGCTGAGCGGCTCACCCTTCATTTCTTCCCAGCGCTGCTCGGGCGTGTCGCCCTTGTAGCGCAGGCGGCGGGCCTGGCTGATCTGCGAAGCGGGAACGAAGCCGCGCAGGCGGCCGACGCGGACGATCAGGCCGCCCTTGTTGAAGCCGTCAACAACGCCGGTGTAGGTTTCTTTGGATTTCATCAACTCTTCGGCATTGCTCCAGTCATCATCTTCTTTGGAGCGCGTGTAGGAGAGTTGCATCATGCCGCCAGTGCTTTCAGGGCTGACTACATAGAC
>CAZYPM010000267.1:0-1991 GCA_964649205.1 uncultured Steroidobacteraceae bacterium | reverse complement strand
GCCCGTTACCAGGGAATCCCGCTGCCGTCGTAGTTGTAGAACTTCCCCGAGTCCTTCGGCCCGAGCTTCGCGATCAGCTTGCGCAGCTCGCCAATGCTCTCCGCGGGCGTGAGCTTGCCGGAGGATCCGCCCATGTCGGTGCGTACCCAGCCGGGATGCAGCAGCAGGCAGGTGATCCCGCGCGGCGCGAGGTCCAGCGACAGGCTCTTCACCACCATGTTCACCGCGGCCTTCGAACTGCGGTAGGGATACGAGCCACCGGACGTATTGTCGTCGATCGAGCCCATGCGGCTCGTGATCGTGAGGATGAGCCGGCGCTCCCCTTTCGCGACGTTCTCGACCAGGGCCTCCACCACGCGCGCGGGGCCGAGCGCATTCACGTCCAGCACCTTCAGCCAGGCCGCATAATCGAGCGAGCCCAGCGTTTTCCCTGCCGGGCTGCCGACGCCGGCATTGTTCAGCAGGATGTCGATGGGTTCGCCGGCGAGCGCCGCGGCGGCGGCCTTCACGCTCGCCGTGTCCGCGACGTTCATGGCGATGACGCGGATGCGCCCCTTGCTTCCTGCGGCGAGCGCCTGCAAATCCCTGGCGGACTGCGGATCGCGGCAGGCGGCGATGACCGTCCAGCCGTCGGCGGCGTACTGGCGCGTGAACTCGAGGCCGAGGCCGCGGTTGGCGCCGGTGATCAGGATCGTGGGCATCGGCGGATTATCGCACCGGCCGGCGGTGCCTGTAAGATTCCAGCCCGGCCATGCGCGCGATGATCTTCGACCTCGACGGAACGCTGGTGGACACGGTCTACGCGCACGTGTTCGCCTGGCAGCGGGCGTTTGCGGAGAGCGGACTCGCGATCGACGGCTGGCGCATCCATCGGCGCATCGGCATGAGCGGCGGGCTGTTCGCGCGGGCTGCGGCGCGCGAGCTCGGGCGCGAGATCAATGCCGAACAGGAGGAGGCGCTGCAGCAGCGCCATGGCGAACTCTACCGGCAGTTCCTGCCGGAACGCCGCCCGCTCCCGGGGGCGGTGGAGCTGCTCGGCACGCTGCGCAGGAACGGCGTGGTCTTCGGCATCGCCACCTCCGGCCGGCGTCCTGAAATCGACGCCTCGCTCGACGCCTTGCGCATCGGTGGCGATACGGTGGTGATCGAGCGACGCGATGTCGCGCGCGCGAAGCCGGAACCCGACCTGTTCCTCGCCTGCCAGGCGCGCCTCGGCGTGCCGGCCGCGGAGTGCTACGTCATCGGCGACGCGGTCTGGGACCTGCTGGCGGCGCGCCGCGCCGGCATGCTGAGCGTCGGGCTGCTGAGCGGCGGCTACGGCGAGGACGAGCTGCTCGCCTCCGGCGCCTTTCGCGTGTACCGCGACACGGCGGAGCTACACCACTCGCTCGACGAGCTGGGCCTGCTGCCCTGACTGGCGCGCACGGTCACCATGCCCAAGCACATCGGCATCGTCGCCTGCTCCGCGGAGGGCGCCGCGCTCTGCTACCGCACCATCTGCATCGAGGGAGCGCAGTACCTCGGGCCGCACGGCCATCCCGAGGTCTCGATGCATACGTTTCCGCTGGCGGAGCAGATGCGCTTCGTCGAGGCCGGCGATTTCGCGGGCCTCGGCGGCCTGATGCTGCAATCCGCGCAGAAGCTCGCGGCCATCGGCGCCGATTTCCTGGTCTGCCCGGACAACACGGTTCACCAGGCCATGCCCTGGGTGCTGCCACGCTCGCCGCGGCCCTGGCTGCACATCGCGGAGGTCGTCGCGGACGAGGCGGCGCGCCGCGGCTACCGGCGGGTCGGCCTGACCGGCACCCAATGGCTGGTCACGAGCGAGGTCTATCCGGAGAAGCTCGCCGCGCGCGGCCTCGAGTGCATCCGCCCGCGCGAGGCGGACCGCCTGGAATGCTCGCGCATCATCATGGACGAGCTGGTGTACGGGCAATTCAAGCCGGCGAGCGTCGCGTATTTCCAGCAGGTGATCGCGCGCCTGCAGGCCG
>CAZYPM010000266.1:0-2039 GCA_964649205.1 uncultured Steroidobacteraceae bacterium | reverse complement strand
AGCTGGATGATCTGGTTGCGTGCCTCGGTATCACCCCCGAACAACTGGGCGTGCGCCGGTGCGACCGGGACGAGGGCAAGCAATGCGGCGAGCGGCAGAAGGCGTTTCATGACGTGACTCTCTTAGAACTCGCCCGAGTACAGCATGTCGCCACGACGGTTCTCGCCGTAGCAGGCCTCGGTGCGGTCTTCGCAACGCGGCTTCTCTTCGCCCAGGCTGACGGACTCGATCTGCGCTTCCTTGGCGCCCAGCAGCATCAGGGCCTGCTTGACGACGTCGGCACGCTTCTGGCCCAGCGCCAGGTTGTACTCGCGGCTGCCGCGCTCGTCGGTGTTGCCCTGGATCAGCATGCGCATCTGCGGGTTCTGGACCAGGAAGCGGGCGTGGGCTTCGACCAGCGGACGGGCTTCCTGCTTGATGACGTAGCTGTCGAAGTCGAAGAACACGCTGCGCTTCGAGAGGATGTTGTTCGGATCGGTCAGGGCCGCGATGCCGCTGCCGCTGGCGCTGCCGGCGGTCACGGTGGCGACGCCCGCGCCACGATCCTCGACCGCGGTACCGGCGGTTTCGGGGCCGGTGCTCGAGCACGCGGCAAGGGTCAGGGCCAGCAGGGCGGGGAGAACGAGTTTTTTCATGGGTAATGCTCCAGTACTTGTTTCAAGACAGCAGAAAGGAATGTGCGGCTTATGCGCCGCTTCTTGATTTACCGGATCTGCGGACCCCAGGCGGGTTCGCGGACATCGGCGGCCTGCACCGTCAGCCGCTGGCGGATGCGCCCGTCCGTCGACACCGCAGACAGCACGCCGCGGCCACCGCTGTCGGTGGCGTAGAGGATCATGCGGCCGTTGGGGGCGAAGCTGGGCGATTCGTCGCGAGCCGAATCGGTGAGGATGGTGGTCTGCCGCGTGGCGAGGTCCTGCACGGCCACCTGGAAGCGGCCGGCATTGCGGGTGATGAAGGCGAGCAGCTTGCCGTCGAAGGACAGGCGCGGCGACACGTTGTAGTTGCCGTCGAAGCTCACCCGCTGGGCGCCACCGCCACTGGCAGGAATGCGGTAGATCTGCGGACTGCCGCCGCGATCGGAGGTGAAGTAGATGTTGCCGTCGGCGCCCCAGAACGGCTCGGTGTCGATGCCGGCCGACTGCGCCAGGCGGCGCACGCCGGAGCCGTCGGCGCTCACCACGTAGAGCTGCGACTGGCCGTCCTTGGTCAGCACCACCGCGATCTGGCTGCCGTCGGGGGACCAGGCGGGGGCGGAGTTGGAACCCTTGAAGTTGGCGACCACGCGGCGCTGGCCGGTGGCGAGCGTGTGCACGTAGACGATCGGCTTCTTCTGCTCGAAGGACACGTAGGCCAGGCGCGTGCCGTCCGGCGACCACGCCGGCGAGATGATCGGCTCGCGCGAGCGCAGTGCGGTGGCGGCGTTCATGCCGTCGGCGTCGGCGACCTGGAGCTCGAAGTTGGGGCCGGACTTGATCACGTAGGCGATGCGGGTGGCGAAGTAGCCGGGCAGGCCGGTGAGCTTCTCGTACACGAAGTCGGCGATGCGGTGGCCGACCAGGCGGTTCTGCGCCGGGCTCATCGGCAGCGCCATGGCGCCGAGCTCCTGCTGCTTCTGCGCGTCGAACAGGCGGAAGCGCGCCTCGTAGCGACCATCGGCCAGCGGGATCAGGCTGCCGGTGAGCACCGCGTCGGCGCCGCGGCCGCGCACCGCGGCGAGGTCGGGCGCGACCGACTCGGGCATCGGCAGCGGGCCGGTGTCGATCAGGGTGAACAGGCCGCTGCGCTCGAGGTCGGCGCGCACGACGTCGGTGACGCTCTGCGGCAGGCGGCCCTCGTTCTCGAAGATCGGGATGATGACCGGGAAGCGCGAGGCGCCGGCGCCGGTGATCTCGATCGACAACTGGGCGTGCGCGCCCAGCGCGAGGCTGGCGAGCAGGCCGGCGAGGAAAAGGCGGAAGACTTGCAGTGTTTTGATCATGCGGGGTTTTCTCCAGCCGCGGATTATAGACATGACGGACTCAATCGTCCGCCAGCGG
>CAZYPM010000265.1:0-2067 GCA_964649205.1 uncultured Steroidobacteraceae bacterium | reverse complement strand
GCGCCGCCGCTGATCGCGGACGTTAGGCGTCACGAGGCAGCCATGTCAGAGCGGCGGGCTTTTCTAGTCTTTCTTTCCGTCGTTATCCTTGTCTGTGCCGGACTGATCTACCGGGAACGGCAGCAATTGGAGGCGGAGAAGCGCGAGTTCGAGAGCAATAAAATGCTCTGGGAAGGTTCAAAACTTTCCAACTACGAGTTCTCGATTAGGCACTCTGCTGCCTGGGCTGCCCCACCGCCGATGCGAATTGCGGTGAGAGACGGAAAAGTGGCATCTGTTGACCTGCGGTTCGATTTTGTAGCCAGTTAAGCCGTGAGTCCCGCCTCGATGTTGCGCTCCTTGATCCATGCCTGTCGAGCCTGCGCAGGGGCTCGGTAGCCGAGCGCGCTGTGCGGGCGTTGGTGGTTGTAGAAGTGACGCCAGCGTTCGATCACGACCCTCGCCTCGCGCGCATCGCGGAACCACTCGCGGTTCAGGCACTCGTCGCGCAGCTTGCCATGGAAGCTTTCGACATAGCCGTTCTGCCAGGGCCGGCCGGGGGCGATGAACGCGGGGCCGATGTTCTGGTCGCGCAGCCAGCGCATGACGGCGCCGGCGGTGAACTCGGCGCCGTTGTCGCTTCGGATGTACGCGGGCTTGCCGTAGAGCTTCATCAGGCGCGACAGGGTCAAGATCACGTCCTGCGAGCGGATCCAGCGACCGACTTCGATCGCCAGGCACTCCCGGGTGTGCTCGTCGAGCACGCACAGGAGCTTGAGCGCGGTGCCGCTCGCCAGCCGGTCATGGATGAAGTCGTAGGTCCATACCGCGTTCGGGGTGACCGCTCCCGGCAGCCGGATGTCCGATCCGGTACGGCGCCGGCGCGGCCGCCGCCGCGGCAGCTGCAGGCCGAGCAGCCGCCACAGGCGCCGGGTGCGTGTCTCGCCGAGTTGGAGCCAGGCCGCGGCCCGGCGATAGCCGAAGCGCGGGAACCGCTGTGAGGTCGCCATCAGCTGCTCGCCGAACGGCCGGTCCTTGTCGGGCTGGCGCAGCCGGTAGCAGGCGACGCGGCGTGACAGCCCCAGGAGACGGCATGCGCCCCGTTGCGACAACCCCCGCTGACCGGCAAGCGCCAGAACGCGCCGCTTGGCCAGCGGGGATCTCATTTTCCCCGCGCGAACTCCTTGAGCGTATCGATCGCGAGCGCCTGGTCCGCCACCAGCTTCTTGAGCCTCGCGTTCTCTGCCTCGAGCACCTTCAGCCGGCGCGCTTCGGATACGTCCATGCCGCCGTATTTGGCACGCCAGCGATAGAACGTCGTCTCGGTGATGTTGTGGCGCCTGGCCACGGCCCGGGCTGATGCGTTCGGCCGCTCGGCCTCACGCAGGATGCCGATGATCTGCTCTTCGGTGAATCGGGTCTTCATCTGTAAGTTCTCCAAGGTTCAAACTACCATGAGAACTCACAGCCAGATTGGCTACAGGAATCAACCGCAGGTCACCGTTTCTGACTGTTGCGGACGGAGTCGTCCAGGCCCTCGGCCGAAAGATCGTCTTTACGACCAACCTGCACAACATCGGCGACATTGACGACGCCCTGATCCGGCCGGGCCGCTGCTTTGCAGTTGTGCGCACGCGTGGCCTTACCCGCGAGGAGGCGGGTCGCTTTCTGGCTGCGCTGGGTGCCGATCGCGAGATCGAACCGGCCGTGATCATCGAACGTGCATTCTCCGGCGGATCGAAGGCGGTCACGCTGGCGGAGCTGTATCGCGCAATCGAGACTCGCGCCTTGGCGGATCGCGCTAGCCCGGCATCCCCTGCCAGCCCAGGCATCCCCGAACGCTGACGACGGCCCAGCCGGCCGCGTAGAGACCAAGGCCGAAGACCGCGTGAGTCACGAAGCTCTGGAGCCGCGCCGCGGCGGGATGCGGCGTGCGGCTCGCGGCGATGCCGGCGCCCATGCCCGGCTGCATCACGAGCCACGGGGCCGCCACGGTGCCGATGCCGACCGCCAGCGCGGGTCCGAGCGTCGGACGATGGACCCAGGCCAGGCCCCAGATGCCGAGCAGGATGGCCGCGAACGCCACGC
>CAZYPM010000264.1:0-2082 GCA_964649205.1 uncultured Steroidobacteraceae bacterium | reverse complement strand
AGAAACAGCTACTTGGCAACCTTCCGCGGCGGGTCCATGAGCCTGTTGTCGCCGCCGCCCCCAAAGTTTACTCTAGCTACATCTAGCTGTATTGGTGGGCCAGATGAAGACTATCGGTGCATTCGAGGCGAAAAACCGCCTGAGCGAGCTGCTCGAGGCCGCGGAGAATGGCGAGGAAGTCATGATCACCAAGCACGGTCGCCCCGTTGCCAAGCTCACACCGGTCGACAATTTCGACCGGGCAAGGGCCCGTGAAGCGATCGAGTGGATGAAGGAATTTCGCAAGAAGCATCCGCTGCGTGGCTTGAAGATCAAGGATCTGATCAATGAAGGCCGCAAGTATTGATGCTGGTGCTCGACTCATCGGCGACTCTTGCGTGGATTCTGGCCGACGAGCCCGCCAGCTCCAGTAACGCGCTGGAACTCATGGACCGCGAACGCGCGACCGTGCCGATGCATTGGGTCCTGGAAGTCACCAATGGACTGCGCATGGCGGTACGACGGCGACGCCTGAGCCGCGAGGACGCGAATCGCTTCATGACCGAGTTGCGCGCCTTGCCGCTGCTGGTGGATCCGGAGACCGCGGTCAGGGGTTGGGACGAGATACCGGCGCTGGCGTACGAACACGGCCTGACGACCTACGACGCAGCTTATCTCGAGCTTGCGTTGCGCCTTGACGCACCGCTGGCAACGCTCGATGCGGACCTCGCCCGCGCCGCGCGCGCAGCGGGCGTCACGCTGTTCGAGTAGTCAGGCAGAGCTAGCGGCTGCCGAACTGGAGGCGCAGCCCGACCACCGCCCGCACCTCGTTCTCGGATTCGCCCGCGGCGACCGCCTGGGAGGCCGTGTCCTGCACCAGGTCGAACCACTCCACGCCCAGGTAGGGCGCCACGTGATCGTTGATGCGGTAGTGCAGGCGCGCGCCCGCCGACCACATCCAGGGGCCGATGCCCTCGCTGTAGCGCACGTGGTCCTCGCTCCAGACCTCGTGCTCGGCGCGCAGCACGAAGGTGAACTTGTCATTCAGGTCCCAGCCTCGTTCCAGCTGGACCCGCACGCCGGAATGGACGTCATCGCCATTGCGGCTGCCGTCGCCCAGGTATCCGGTCCCCTCGAAACGGATGTCGTAGGGCAGCCAGCCCTGGAAGCCGAGTGCGCCATAGATGCGCGAGGGCACCGTCCCGGAGTCATAGCGGATGCCCAGCAGCATCTCGAGCTCCAGCGCGTCCATCCAGTCCCACCAGCGCGGCTGGCTGCCCCAGAGCAGCTCGAGGCGGTTATCGTCGCGGGCGCCGGAGGTGTGGCGGCCGCCCTCGTCGCGGATCCAGAGCCGGCTGTGCTCGCGCCCGATCCAGCCCTGGACGTCCCACATGTACGCCTCGGGCGTGGCGCTGTCCTGCCATTCGAGCTGCCGGATCGTGACATCCCAGGAGCGCGCAGATTCGGCGCCCGCGCTCGCAGGCGTGAGGACCAGGCACAGCAGGATCGTCGCCGGTCGATGCATCTGCAGCTTCCTTGCTACCCGTCGGTTGCGAGTCTATCCCCTCGCCCGATCGCGAAGTAGCGGATCCCCTGCCCCGCCACGAAGGCCGGGTCGTAGAGGTTGCGGCCGTCGAAGATGACGGGCTGCTTGAGCGCCGTCTTGATGCGGCCGAAGTCGGGGCTCCTGAACTCCTGCCACTCGGTGCAGATGGCGAGTGCGTCCGCCCCTTCCAGCGCCTCCGGGGCGCTGCCGCAGAGCGCGAGATCGGCGCGCTTGCCGTAGATGCGACTCGTTTCATCCATCGCCACCGGATCGTACGCGCGGACCTTCGCGCCCGCCGCCCACAGCGCCTCCATCAGCACGCGCGAGGGCGCCTCGCGCATGTCGTCCGTGTTCGGCTTGAAGGCGAGCCCCCAGACCGCGATGGTGCGGCCCGCGAGCTTGCCGCCGAAAAAGCGTGAGATCTTTTCGAACAGCACGTGTTTCTGGCGCTCGTTCACGGCCTCGACCGCCGCGAGCAGCCGCGCCTCCTGGCCGACTTCCCGCGCCGAACGCTCCAGCGCCTTGACGTCCTTCGGGAAGCAGGAGCCACCGTAACC
>CAZYPM010000263.1:0-2093 GCA_964649205.1 uncultured Steroidobacteraceae bacterium | reverse complement strand
AGGCGCGAGCCGAGGTTCACGGCGTCGCCGAGCACGGTGTAGGCGGCGCGGAACTGCGAGCCCATGTTGCCGACGTTCATCTCGCCGCTCGAGATGCCGACGCCGATCTCGATCGCCGGCCAGCCGCGCGCCTCGAAGGCGGGCTTGAGCGCGCGCATCTCGGCGACCATCGCCTGCGCCGCCTGGACCGCGTGCGCCGCGTGCTCTGCATCCGGCAGCGGCGCGCCCCAGAACGCCATCACCGCGTCGCCCATGTACTTGTCGATGGTGCCGCGGTGGCGGTGGATCGCGGCGGTGATCGGCGTCAGGAACTCGTTCATGAGCTGCGTGAGCTCGCGCGCCTTCAGCCCCTCGGAGATCGTCGTGAAGCCGCGCACGTCGGAGAACAGCACCGACATCTCCCGGCTCTCGCCCTCGAGCGAGACTTCCGCGCCGCCGGCGTCCAGTTCGCTGACGATCTCCGACGGCACGTACTGGCCGAAGATGCGCGACAGGCGCTGGCGGCGGCGGGTGGCCGTGAAGTATCCCCAGGTGAGCTGCAACAGCGCCGCGATGGTGGTGTAGACCAGCAGGCCCGCGAGCGGGAGCACCAGGCCGTAGCGCGACCAGAGCATCAGGTTGAGGCCGAGCGCCGCGCCGATCAGCAGCAGGAACAGGCCGAAGCCCGCCAGCGGCGCAAGGCGCGGGAGGATCAGCGCGGTGAGCAGCGCGACGACGAGCAGTGCCAGGATCTCGGCGAGCGCCGACTGGCGCGGCCGGAACGGAATCGTGCCGTCGAGGAAGCCGGAGACGAGGTTGGCGTGCGCCTCGACGCCGATGTACTCCTTGGCGACCGGCACCGCGCGCACGTCCTGCAGCCCCGGCGCGCTGGCGCCGACCAGCACGATGGCGTCCTGCAGCGCTTCCGCCGGCGCCCGCTGGTTCAGGACGTCGGTCGCCGAGATGTAGCGGAAGCTGCCGAGCGGGCCGCGGAACGGGATCAGCACCGCGCCCTGGTCGTCGACCGGAATGCGGGTCTCGCCGAGGCTGAGGTAGGCGAGGCGCTCCGGGCGATCCGCGTCGAAGGCGAACTGCACCGGCGGCGCGCCCTGCGCGAGCCGCGCGAGGCCGAGCGAGAGCGATTCGTAGAGGTTGCCGTCGTAGTACTGGAACAGCGGCACCCGGCGCACCACGCCGTCCTCGTCGGTGAGCGGCGTGTCGAAGAAGCCGCCGGCCGGGGCGGACTGCTGCAGCGGCTGGAGGTTGGCGGCGTAACCCCGCGGCCGCAGCCAGCCGTGGCCGTGGATGCGGCTGTCCGCGAAGGTGACCGGCGGCGGCAGCAGGCCGGTGGTCGCGGGCTCGGACGGGCCGGGCCGCTGCTTGAACACGTAGCCGAGCACGATGTCGCGCGCGACCAGGGATTCCGCGAGCAGGCGGTCGCCCTCGTGCTCGCGGCGGATCTGCTCCAGTTGCACCAGGCGCTCGGTGTCGCCCGCGAGCGGGCCGCTGGCGATCGCCTCGATCAGCTGCAGTTCCGCGCTGCGCTCGGGCTCGCCGAACAGCACGTCGTAGCCGAGCGCGCGGATGCCGTAGTCGTCGAACAGCGCGTCGTTGAGCGTCGCGATCTTGCGCCGCGGCCAGGGCCACTGCCCCTCGGCCGCGAGGCTGGCCTCGTCGATGTCCACGATCACGACCCGCGGGTCGACCACGTTCGGCATCATCCAGCCGACGCGCACGTCGTACAGGTAGTTCTCGATGCGCTGCACGAACTCGAGCGGCAGGACGCCGGCGGCGTGCAGCACGAAGAACAGCAGGGGAATCGCGGAGAGCAGGATGCGCTGCAGCGCCTGGCCTGCTGCCCTCCACATCGCGGCGATCCGGCCTGGCGCCCCCATCCGCCGCGATTGTAGACGCTACGGATAAAGGGGACGCGTCCAATTAAGGTTCCTTAATTGGACGCGTCCCCTTTATCTTGGTCTTGGGATTACACTGCCGCACCAGCCCGGGAGAACCAGCATGAACATCAGAAGTCTCGCCAAGGGGCTCACCTACCGCGGCCAGGCCAGCGGCAAGCGCCAGACCTACTACGTGTTCGAGAGCGGCGACGTCTACGT
>CAZYPM010000262.1:0-2108 GCA_964649205.1 uncultured Steroidobacteraceae bacterium | reverse complement strand
TGCCGACCGAGACTGCGGCGATCTGCCCGTGCAGCGGGTTCGACGCGATCACGCGACGCTTCAACAGCGTGTCCACGGCGTCCGCGAGCGCGACGTAGCCGCCGGTGATCGCCGCGGTGCGCGTGCCACCGTCCGCCTGCAGCACGTCGCAGTCGATGGTGATCGTGCGCTCGCCGATCGCGCCCAGATCGATGCAGGCGCGCAGCGACCGGCCGATGAGCCGCTGGATCTCCTGCGTGCGGCCGGCCTGTCGGCCCTTGGCCGCCTCGCGCGCGGTGCGCGTGTGCGTCGCGCGCGGCAGCATGCCGTATTCGGCCGTGAGCCAGCCGCGGCCGCTGTTGCGCAGGAAGGCGGGCACGCCGTTCTCGATGCTGGCCGTGCAGACGACGCGGGTCGCGCCGAATTCCGCGAGCACGGAACCCTCCGCGTGCGCCGTGTAGCCGCAGGTGAATTTCACCGGTCGCAACTGGTCGGCCGCGCGGCCGCCGCTTCGGGTCATGGGATCCGCCTCAGTGCCGCCAGACCAGCCCGGCGGCCGAGGCATTGTCGCTGTGCGGCGCCGAGGCGGCCACCGCTTTCTCGGCGAGCGCGGCGAGCGCCTCGCGGCAGCTGCCGTTGCCCGGCTTCCAGAACGCCGCGATGTCCGGGTCCTTCAGGTTCGACCAGACGCCGTCGGTGCAGACCAGCAGCACGTCGCCGTTCGCCAGCGGCTGCCGCGCGGAGATCGTCATGTCGGGCAGCGCGGCTTCGCCGCCGATGCAGCACTCGACGTAATTGCGCATCGGGTGCCCCGCCATCTCTTCCTCGCTGATCGAGCCCTCGCGCAGCAGCTGCTCGACGTGGCTGTGGTCGCGCGTGCGCGCGACCACCGCGCCGCCGCGCAGGTGATAGACGCGGCTGTCGCCGACATGCGCCCAGTACGCCTCGCCGCGCTGCACCAGGCACACCGCGCAGGTCGCGCGCGGCCGCAGGTCGATCGCGAGCTTGGCGCCGAGCGCGACCACCGCGTCGTGCGCTCGCCCGAGCGCCAGGTGCAGGAAACCGAGCGGGTCGAACAGCGGCTTGGGCGCCTTGCGGAACTGCTCCACCAGGATCTTGCACCCGGTCTCGGCCGCGCGCGCGCCCCAGGCGTGGCCGCCCATGCCGTCCATCACGACGAGCATGGCCGCGCCGTCGCCCGCGGCGACCGCGACGCGGTCCTGGTTGTCCTCGCGATCGCCGGTCAGGCTGACCTCGGCGAACTCGACTTCCACGCGTGCCCCCGGCGGTCGGTGCCGCCGCCCCCTGCTAGACTGTCGCGCAGCTTACAACAGCGGCTTTCGACCTACCCGGGGACCTCGCCGAATGCTCAGGAGCATGACGGGATTCGCGCGCGCCGAGCGCACCACGGCGGCGGGCCTGCTCGCCTGGGAGATCCGCGGCGTCAATCACCGCTATCTCGAGGTCAGCCTGCGCCTGCCCGAGGAGCTGCGCGCCTTCGAAGCCGGCTTCCGGCGTGCGATCGGGGCTGCCGCAAGGCGCGGCAAGGTGGACGCCGCGCTGTGGCTGCGGCCCGGCTCGGCCCCATCGCGCGACCTCGAGGTGGACGAATCGCTGGTCGACCGCCTGATCGATGCCACACAGGCGATCCAGCGCCGCATCGGCGCTGCGGGGCGCATCGACGCGACCGACCTGCTGCGCTGGCCCGGCGTGGTGCGCGAGCCCGAGCGCGATCCTGGCCCGCTCGCGCAGGCGGCCGAAGTGCTGCTCGGCGAGGCGCTCGCCGCGTTCGTCGCCTCGCGCGCCGCCGAAGGCGAGCGGATCGCCGAGATGCTGCGCGCACGCGCGGGCGCCGTGCGCCGGATCGCGGACTCGGTGGCAGCGCGGCTGCCGGACGTGCAGTCGCGCATCCGTGCCAGGTTGAAGGAACGGCTTGCCGCGCTCGGCGCCGAGGGCAACCCGGAGCGGCTCGAGCAGGAGATCGCGATCCTGGTGCAGAAAATGGACGTCGCCGAGGAACTCGACCGGCTCGGCAGTCACGTCACGGAACTGGAGACTACGCTCGCCGCGGACGACGCCGTCGGCCGCAAGCTCGATTTCCTCATGCAGGAGTTCAATCGCGAGGCGAA
>CAZYPM010000261.1:0-2111 GCA_964649205.1 uncultured Steroidobacteraceae bacterium | reverse complement strand
CCGGAGGCGCAAGCTCTGTACGACGATGTGCGCGCGGTGTTCGACACCGTGATGAGCGAGCTCAAGACAGGCGTGCATGGCACGGTCTACCAGGACCGCGTGTGCGAGTTGTTCGAAGCCCAGGGTCATCCCACCGTGCGCCAGGACCCGTTGACGCGCAACGGGTACGTCCACTCTTTCGCGCACGGTCTTGGCCTCGATATCCATGAGCGCCCATCCACCGGGCGTGACACCACCGCCGAAGATGTGCTCAAGCCTGGCATGGTCATCACGGTCGAGCCCGGCTTGTATTACCCCGAGCGCGGGCTGGGCGTGCGCATTGAGGATGCGGTGTACATGCATCCGGATGGGCACATCGAGATCCTTGCGCCTTACCCATACGATCTGGTCATCCCGCTAAAATCGTAGCGGGAGCCAGATTGTCGAAGATCACCCTCGGACTGATCGCAGATACGCATGTGCCAGACCGCAAGCGCGGTCTGGATCCGCGCATCCTGCCTGCTTTCCAGCATGCAGGCGTGGCCGCCATCCTGCATGCTGGCGACATTTCTTCGCCCAGCTTGCTGGCACAGCTGGCTGAGGTGGCTCCCGTGCACGCCGTGCGCGGCAATACGGATTGGTTCGGCTTTGATGACCTTCCCAGTTACCGCTACCTGGAGTTTGGCGGGGTGCGGCTCGGCCTGGCGCATGGCCACATCAACTGGCCCAACTATCTGCGCGACAAGCTGGCTTACCTGCTCTACGGCCCGCGCTCGTTTGATTACTTCACGCAACGCATGCTGGCGTTCTTCCCAGATTCAGATGTCATCGTCTTCGGCCATACCCACGAGCCGCTCGTGCGGCGCTTCGGCAAAACTCTGGTGGTCAACCCGGGCTCCGCCTGTTGCCAGGTGTTGCCCGGCAAAGACCCCTCGTATGGCCTGCTGCATATCTCCCCAAATGGGGTCGAAGCCGAGATCTGCTACTTGCCTTCCCAGAATTAAGGCAACTTAAGCGGCTCAGGCCATTTAGGCAGCCGACCTGTGATAGATGACCCTATCTCCTCGTTGTCTTGAATGAGACACTGTGCTCAGAAATAGTCATGCCTATGCAGGAGGTGCAGAATGGCAACCAAAGACAAATCAGCCACCATGGTGCAAGCCAAGGCCGACCTGATACATAATCTGAACGAGGATCTGGCCGGCGAGTTGGGCGCCATCAGCCAGTACATTGTGTATGCCGCCAAGGTAACCGGCCCATACCGCCCGCAGCTGGTCGAGTTCTTTCTGGCCGAAGTGCCGGATGAGCAGCGCCACGCCCAGTTCCTGGCCAACAAGATCGTTGCCTTGGGCGGCGAGCCTACTACGGAAGCTCGCCCCGTGGCTATGGCCGAAAGCAACCGTGAGATGCTGGAAGCGGTGCTCGAGGCCGAGCAGCGCGCCGTGCGTGACTACACCCAGCGCGCCGAGCAGGCTGACGAGTATGGCGATAAGGGCCTGGCGGTGGAGCTGGAGAACATTGTGAGCGATGAGACCCGCCACGCCGAGGAAACCGAACGCATTTTGCGTGATTGGCCGCTCTAAGCGGCGTGATCTGCGCCAGAATCACCAAAAAGCCGCCTCAAAGGGCGGCTTTTTGGTTTCGGACTATAATTCCGCCATTCCCCCTTCTGGAGACACAATGGCTCGCAAGCGCATCAAGCTCATCATCAACCCCAATGCTGACCTGGGCAATGCCTGGCGGCAAGCCACCGACCTGCGAGCCATTGCCGAGCAGCATGGGGGCGCTGATTGGGCGGGTACGGTGTACCCCACTCATGCCACCGAACTGGCTCGCGAGGCCGCCGAAGAGGGGTATGAGATGGTGATCGCCGTCGGTGGCGATGGCACGGCCCACGAAGTGATCAACGGATTGATGAGCGTGCCGGCCAACAAGCGCCCCAAGTTCGGCATCGTGCCGCTGGGTTCTGGCAATGATTTTGCCCATAACCTGGGTCTGCCGGATGGGCCGCGGGATGCTTTGCAAATGGCCCTGCAGGGCCACACCCGCACGATCGACATTGCCCTGATCGAAGATGAGAACGGCCGCAAAGAGTACTGGGACAACACCATGAACATCGGTTTTGGCGGCTC
>CAZYPM010000260.1:0-2118 GCA_964649205.1 uncultured Steroidobacteraceae bacterium | reverse complement strand
GCAGCGCCTTGAGCGCCTCGAAGCCGTCGCGGCAGTGCACGCCGACGCGCGCGTCGCGGCGGAACTCGCCGCGCAGCAACTCCGCCTCGGTCGCGACGATCTCGCAGAAAGCGGCGCGGTCCTGCGGGCGCAACAGCGCGGCCGCGATCAGCGGCGACCCCGGATAGCAGGTGGGAGGCTCGCTGGGCGGGTTGAACTGGCGCACGATTTCGAGGTAGCGCGCGACCGGCGCGGATGCGGCGGGCGCCTGCGCGACCAGCCTCAGGATGCCGGTCGCCGCCTCGGCGGCGGCGTCCCTGGACGCGAGCTCGTAGCGCCCGCGTCCGGCGTGCGTCTCGAGCAGGAACAGCGGGCGTTCCTTCTGCACTAGCCTCAGGATCGCCGCCACCAGGGTGACGTGCTTGACGACGTCGGCGAAGTTGCCGGCGTGGCAGGCGTGCCGGTATTTCACGCGTCGCCGGCGCCCAGCCAGTCGCGCGGGCGCAGGTAGTCGCGGTAGAGCGTTTCCTCCGGCGAGCCCGGCTCCGGCTGCCAGCCGTACTGCCAGCGCACCAGCGGCGGCAGCGACATCAGGATCGATTCCGTGCGCCCGCCGCTCTGCAGCCCGAACAGCGTGCCGCGGTCGTACAGCAGGTTGAACTCCACGTAGCGGCCGCGGCGGTAGAGCTGGAACTCGCGCTCGCGCGCGCCGTAGGGCGCGTTGCGGCGCCGCTCGACGATCGGCAGGTACGCGTCCAGGAAGGCGTCGCCGACCCGGCGCGCGAAGGCGAAGCAGGCGTCGAAGCCCCAGTCGTTCAGGTCGTCGAAGAACAGGCCGCCGACGCCGCGCGTCTCGTCGCGGTGCGGCAGGAAGAAATAGCGGTCGCACCATTCCTTGTAGCGCGGGTAGGTGCCGCCGGGGCAGCCGGCGCAGGCCGCGCGCGCGGTGCGGTGCCAGTGCAGCACGTCCTCGTGCACCGGGTAATAAGGTGTGAGGTCGAAGCCGCCGCCGAACCACCAGGCGGGCGGCGCGCCCGCGGGCTCCGCCATGAACCAGCGCAGGTTCATGTGCGTGGTCGGCACGTGCGGGTTGAGCGGGTGCAGCACCAGCGACACGCCCATCGCCGCGAACGGTGCGCCCGCGAGCGCCGGCCGGTCGTGCGTGGCCGAAGGCGGGAGCTTGTCGCCGAAGACCTCGGAGAAGTTGACGCCGCCCTGCTCGATCAGCGCGCCGCCCGAGAGCACGCGCGATTCGCCGCCGCCGCCCGCGGGGCGTTGCCAGGCGTCGCGCCGGAAGCGGCCGCGGCCGTCGGCCTGCTCGATCGCCTCCACGATCCGCTGCTGGAGGCCCGTCAGCCAGTCGCGCACGGGGCCGCGGTCCATCGGCTGCGCCTCAGGCCTGGCCGGCGACTTTCTTGGCCGCGGTCTTGCGGGCTGCGGTCTTCTTCTTCGGTGCCTTCGGCTTCGCGGCCTTCGCCTTCGCCGGTTTCTCGGCATCCGCGACCTTGCCCTCCGCAGTCGCGGCTGGCGTCGACGCCGCCTTGGCGCGCCGGCCGAAACGGCCCTTGCGCTCCGGCGCCGCGGCGAGCAGCGCCCGGCATTCCTCGAGCGTGAGCGAGGCGGGATCTCGGTCCTTCGGCGCCTTGGCGTTGCGCTTCTTGTCCGTCACGTAGGGACCGTAGCGCCCCTTCAGCACCTGGATGCCGGCCTCCGGGAAGTCGAGGATCGTGCGCTCGCGGTCGGCCTTGAGCTTGGCCTCGACGATCTCGAGCGCGCGCGGCAGCGTGAGCGTGAACGGATCGTCTTCCTTGATGGAAGCGTACTTCTGCCCGAACTTCACGTAGGGGCCGTACTGCCCGCGGCCGACGCTGATCGGCGTGCCGTCCGGCGCCTGCCCGAGGTCGCGCGGCAGCGAAAGGAGCTTGAGCGCGTCGTCGAGCGTGACGTCGTCCATGCGCTGGCCCGGCAGCAGGCTGGCGAAGCGCGGCTTGTCCGGGTCGGTGCGCGAGCCCTGCTGCACGAACGGCCCGTAGGCGCCCATGCGCACGGTGATCGGCTTGCCGCTGGCCGGGTCGCGGCCCACTTCGCGGGACTCCGCGACTTCCTCGCGGCTGACCGACTTGCCGATGTGCTGCACGC
>CAZYPM010000259.1:0-2138 GCA_964649205.1 uncultured Steroidobacteraceae bacterium | reverse complement strand
TCACGGTGACCGTGAAGTTCGAGGCCGCGGCGGGCCCCGTCGGCGTGCCGCTCACGGCGCCTGTCGCGGCGGCCAGCGTGAGCCCTGCCGGGAGGATCCCCGCGGTGACCGTGAAATTCCGCGCACCGGTACCCCCGGTCGCGGCAATGGTCTGGTTATAGGCGACGCCCACCGTCCCGGCGGCCAGGATCGTCGTCGAGATGTTGAGCGCAGCCGGGGGTGGCGCACCGCCGCCACCGCCGCCGCCGCCACCACCGCCGCAGGACGAGGCGAGCGCCAGCAAGCCGCTCATGGCGGCCGCGGTCAGCGGGCGATTCGCGCAACCTGGCTTCACGGTCCCTCGAACTGGTCGAAGCGCGGCGGCGTGCCGATCAGCGTGACGTTGTTGCCGGAACTCACGGCATTGGGCGACACCACGACGGGCCCGACCGGCGCCGGCGCGGTGCCGGGCATCGCGATCTGGTAGGCGCCGATGCTGGAGCCGTCCACGAACTGCGCATCGATGCTCTCGACTTCGATCATGTAACTGCCGATCGGGACCGGGATCTCGAACAAGCCGATATCGGCAGGATTGGTCGTGCCAAACGGGTCCGCAGTGTCCCCGGTGAGCGGATTCCCGTGGATCGCGCGGAACTTGTAGCCGGAAATGACCGACACGGCGCTGGTGCGGTCCTGGTTGGCGCCGGTATCGAGCGGCCGCGCAATGACGTTGACGAACTGTGCATGCGACTCGCCGTCCGAGAAGAACACGGTGCCCGAGATCGTCCCGTGGGTGGTTGCGAAGGACGGCGCCGGATACAGGCGCGAGATCCAGGCGATGTCGTCCGCCGACAGGCTGCCCTGGGTCGAACTGACCAGGAACGGGAACATCGTCGGCAACCCCGCCAGATCGTCGGCCGTGCAGGGATTCATGCAGTTGACGTTGACCTGTGAATGGTCGAGCCCGGAGAAATGGCCCACCTCGTGGATGATGGCCGCATCGAAGGCGGCAGCCGGGATGTCCTGCACGGGCGCCGCCTGCCCGTCCTGGAACAGGCCGTTCATCACGACCTGCCCGGTCAGGAAATTGGTGGCATTGCCGGAACAGGGGCCGGCGAATCCGATGACCGAACTCTCGTCAAAGCCCAGGTCCACGAGGATCGTGGCGTCCACGTCATACACGACCGGGCTCTGGTTGCCGTTGAAGCAGTCGTCCTGGACCGCCGCGTATTCAACGGCGGTGCTGACGTCGCCGTCCGTGAATGCGGCGCCGACGTCGGCGATGAACCCGGCGCGGTTGTAGCCGATGCCGGCGGTCGGGACGCTCTCCCACACGTTGAACATCGCGACCACCCGCAACTGGGCCGCCGCCTCGTCCACGGTCGCGCTCAACGGGCCATCGTCGGTGCGGTACTGCACCTCCGTCGCAGTGGACCAGACCACGGGCGATCCGTTGCTGCGCACCAGGCCCGGGCCGCCGGCCAGCGCCTGGGCGGCGGCGGCCAGGATCGCCAGCGTGCCGATGAGCTTGCCGCGGATCTGCATGCTAGCGGGCTCCGCCCACCAGCTCGCGGATGAGCCCGGTCAGCCGCCGGGCCTCGACCGGGCCGATCGGCGGGCGCCGAACCATGTGCGACGACGACGCCGACAGGGCGATGCCCTGCTTGTCGACCTGCGCGTCCAGGCCGTCGAACAGTCGCGCGTTGCCATGGCCGTTCACCGCCATCTCGCGGCCCTCGGCGTCGCGGAGGATGCGGAAGCGGCCCTGCTCCATGCCGGCCGGGCTCGACAGCCCGTAGCGGCTGGGCGCGATGAGAAGCAGCAGCACGTCATCGCCCTTGCGGTAGTGCGCGGCCGTCATGCGCTCGCGGTAGTCCCAGAGAAACTGCCGGAACGTGAAGGCCGGCCGGTGCGGGCCCTTGAGCGTCTCACGCACGTGCACCGTGACGGCCAGCACCGGCACGCCGAGTTCCGGATGCCGCTCCATGCGTGCGCTGACGACGTTGCCGCGCACGATGTGCGCCGCGCGGTCAGTCAGCTGCTGGAGATTGCGCGGGACGGTGAGTGCGCCCTGCTGCGCCCAGGCGGGGATGGCGATCGCGAGCATTATCGAGAGCAGCAAGCTGCGCATTGAGGCCTGGGCCATGGCACCGGTCCCT
>CAZYPM010000258.1:0-2144 GCA_964649205.1 uncultured Steroidobacteraceae bacterium | reverse complement strand
AGCTGGTCGAGGGCGAGGCCGCTCCGGCGCCGGCGCCGGAAGAGAAGCCTGCGAAGAAGAAGAAGGCCGAGAAGAAGGCGGGCAGCAAGGCCGAGAAGAAGCCGGCTGCGAAGAAGTCCGCCGAGCCCGCGGCCAAGCCGAAGCGTCGCAAGGCCGCCTGATTTAAAGGGGACGGGTCCCATTACTTCGGTAATGGGACCCGTCCCCTTTGTCCTTTATCCGAACGCGGAAGCCGGGGCTCTCCCCGGCTTTTTTTCGTGCTACGGTTTGCTCCGCACCGGCCACACAGAAGGGGAGAACCATGGGCCTGCTCCAGGAATTCAAAGAGTTCGCGGTGAAGGGGAACATGATCGACATGGCGGTCGGCATCGTGATCGGCGCCGCCTTCGGCAAGATCGTGTCGTCGCTGGTGGAGTCGATCGTCATGCCCGCGCTTGGCTGGGTCATCGGCGGCGTGGATTTCTCGAACCTCGCCATCACGCTCGGGGAGAGCGCCAAGACCGGCGAGCCGGTGACCATCGGCTACGGCGCGTTCATCCAGTCGCTGGTGGACTTCCTGATCATCGCCGCGGCGATCTTCGTGGCGCTGAAGGCCATCAACAAGCTCAAGAAGCCGGCGCCGGCCGCCGCCCCGCCGCCGCCGCCGCGCGAGGAAGTGCTGCTGACCGAGATCCGCGACCTGCTGAAGCAGCGCTGAGCGCGAGCCGCCTCAGGCCGCCGCCGCGAACGCCTCGCGCGTGAGGTTGCGCGGGCCGCCCGCCTGCGCCACGACGTTGTCCTCGATGCGCACCCCGCCGCAGGGGGCGAGCGCCTCGACGCGCCGCCAGTCCACCATCCTGCCGCGCGCGTCGGACTTCGCCTGCGCCAGCAGCGAATCGATGAAGTAGATCCCGGGCTCGATCGTCACGACGAAGCCGGCTTCGAGCGTCCGCGTCAGGCGCAGGTACGGATGCCCTTCCGGTTTCGGCAGCGCGCCGCCCGCGGGCGCCGCCATGAAGCCGCCGGCGTCGTGCACCATGAGCCCGAGCAGGTGGCCGATGCCGTGCGGGAAGAAGTCCGAGGTCAGCCCGCTCTCGAACGCGGCCTCGGCCGTGCCCTTGACGATGCCCTGCGCCGTCAGCACGCCCGCGATGGCCCGGTGCGCCTCGAGGTGGATGTCACGGTAGTCCGTGCCCGGGAGCACGCGCTCGGCGAGGCTGCGCTGCACGGCGTCCACGGCGTCGATCAGCTCCTGGAACGCGCCGGGCGCCGCCGCGTAGGTGCGGGTGATGTCGCAGGCATAGCCCGCGTACTGCGCCCCCGCGTCGATCAGGAAGGCCTGCACCCCTGCAGGCCGGCTGCGGTCCAGCAGCTGGTAGTGCAGGACCGCGGCGTGCCGGTCGAAGCCGATGATGTTGTTGTAGGGCAGTTCCTCCTCCCGGGCGCCGGCCGCGCGGCAATAGGCCAGGTGCACCTCGTATTCCGAGGCGCCGGCGCGGAAGGCCGCTTCCGCGGCCCGGTGGGCGCGCACGCCCGCGACCGTGGCCAGGGCCATGCACTCGACCTCGTAGGGAGACTTGACGGCCCGCCCGTAGTCGAGCCGCTCCACCAGTCCCGCCGGGTCGTGGTCCCCCAGGCCGTCGGTGGCGGGGCCGGGCTCGCCAAGCACCGCCCAGCGGCCCCTGGAACCCACCTTGCCCCTCAGTTCCGAGGGCGACCGGGTCACCTCCAGCTCGAAGGCATCCACCCAGTAGCTCTCCGGCCGCTCCGGGGGCAGGTACCAGTAATCGTCCGGCTGGCAGAACAGGAGCCTCGGCCGGCTGCCTGGCCGGTACACGACGAAGCAGTCGGGGCTGGTGTCGGGCAGCCAGGCGCGGTAGCGGGGATTGGGGCGGAACGGGTAGCTGCTGTCGTCCAGGTAGTAGTACCGCAGGGCCCCGGAGCCGACGATCAGGCCATCGAAGCCGGTCTCCGCCAGCGCCCGGTCGGTCCTGGCCATGAGCTCCCGCAAGTGGTCGCGATACAACTTCCCGAGATCCGGACTTCCCATGGCGCCTCCGCCGGCGAGCCTTGGGGAAAGCGTAACGGCTGGCGCAGGCCACCGCTACGCCGACCGCGGGTGTCGCAAATATGCGACCTTTGCGCGGCGCGGCATTCCCGCTAGA
>CAZYPM010000257.1:0-2146 GCA_964649205.1 uncultured Steroidobacteraceae bacterium | reverse complement strand
GCCCCGGGTGACGGACACCCCGGGCTGGTAGAATCCTCCTCCGTTCCAACCCCGTTCGAACCCACCCTGTGGACCACGGCGCGCCGGGGTCCGTGGGGCCCGGATTGCCGCCCCGCCGGGGCCGCAGGAGAGAGGCGTGGCGACTGGCTCCCCGTACCAGCAGCTCGAGCAGGAGTTCCGGCGGCTGCACGCCTTCCGGGGCGTGCTCGCGTTGTTGCGCTGGGATGCGGCGGTCACCATGCCCCGGGGCAGCGCCGACCTGCGCGGCGACCAGCTCGCAGCCCTGCAGATCGAGGTCCACAACCTGCTGGTGGCGCCGCGCATCGCGCGCCTGCTCGACCGCGCCGACGCGGGGTCGGCAACGCTGGCCGACTGGCAGGCGGCGAACCTGCGCGAGATGCGCCGGCTGCACGACCACGCGATCGCGACGCCGCCCTCGCTGGTCGCGCGCATGGCGAAGGCCTTTGCGCGCGCGGAGGCGCGCTGGCGCGAGGCGCGCGAGGCCAACGACTTCGGCGTGCTGGCGCCGCAGCTCGACGAGACCGTCAAGCTGGTGCGCAGCAAGGCCGAACTGCTCGCGCAGCGGTTCGCGCTGGAGCCCTGGGACGCGCTGGCCGACGAGTTCACGCCGGGCCTGATGTCCAAGCACATCGACGCCATCTTCACGCCGCTCACGCAGCGGCTGCCGGGCCTGGTGACCGAGGCCATCGAGCTGCAGGCCGCGGCGCCCGCCCTGCCGATCGAGGGCCGCTTCTCCGCCAGCCGCCAGCGCGGGCTGTGCGTCGACGTCATGAAGGCGCTCGGCTTCCCGTTCGACCGCGGCCGGTTCGACGAGAGCGACCATCCCTTCACCGAGGGCGTGCCGGGCGACCTGCGCGTGACCACGCGCTTCGCGCAGAAGGACGCGTTCCAGGGATTGCTGGGCGCGCTGCACGAAACCGGCCAGGCGCTCTACGACCTCGGGCTGCCCGCGGAGTGGCTGGACCAGCCGGTCGGCCAGGACCGCGGCATGGCGCTCGAGGAGAGCCAGTCGCTGCTGCTGGAGATGATCGTCGGCCGCAGCCGCGCCTTCGTGACCTGGCTCAGGCCGCTGCTCGAGAAGCACTACGGGGCGGCCGGCCCCGAGTGGGCGGAGCAGAACATCTACCGCCGCCTCAATCGCGTCGAGCGCGGGACCAACCGCATGGACGCCGACGAGCTCACCTACCAGACGCACATCTGGATGCGCTACGAGCTGGAGCGGCGCCTGCTGTCGGGCGAGCTCGCCGTGAAGGACCTGCGCGACGCGTGGAATGCGCTCTCGTCGGACCGGCTCGGCCTGGTCCCGGCCTCGGACCTGGAGGGCTGCCTGCAGGACATCCACTGGGCGGTCGGCTCCTTTGGCCACTTCCCGTCCTATGGCGTGGGCGCGGTGATCGCCGGCCAGCTCTGGGAGGCGATGCGCGAGGAGCAGCCGGGCATCGAGGCCGAGATCGCGGCCGGCCGGTTCACCGGGCTGCTCGGGTGGCTGCGCGAGCGCGTGCACTCGATGGGCGCGAAGCTGCCGGTGCCGCAGCTGGTCGAGCACGCGACCGGGCGCCCGCTGACGGCAACGCCCTTCCTGCGTTACCTCGAGCGCAAGTACGTCACGGAATACTGACGCTTCCTATAATCACGGGATGATTCCGGCCGCTCAGGAGACCTCGGGCAACTTCCGGCGCCTCGCCGCGCGGCTGCGCGGCCTGGTCGGCAAGGCGATCGCCGACTTCGGCATGATCGGCGCGGGCGACCGGGTCCTGGTCTGCCTGTCGGGCGGCAAGGATTCCTACACGATGCTCGACCTGCTGCTGTCGCTGCAGCGCGCGGCGCCGGTCGGCTTCGAGCTCGCCGCCGTCAACCTCGACCAGAAGCAGCCGGGATTCCCGGCCGAGGTGCTGCCCGCGCACTGCGCCGCGCTCGGCGTGCCGTTCCACCAGATCGGGCAGGACACCTACTCGGTGGTGAAGCGCGTGATCCCCGAGGGGCGCACGCAGTGCGGACTCTGCAGCCGGCTGCGGCGCGGCGCGCTGTACCGGTTCGCGCGCGAGCACGGCTACACGCGCATCGCGCTCGGGCATCACCGGGACGACATCGTCGAGACGCTGTTCCTGAACCTGTTCCACGGCGG
>CAZYPM010000256.1:0-2195 GCA_964649205.1 uncultured Steroidobacteraceae bacterium | reverse complement strand
AGCCCGCGCGCGCCGAAGCGCGCCACGTAGGCCGTGTACTCGTCGATCTGCTTGCGTGTCAGCTCTCCGCCGCGCGGCACGCGCAAGGCAGCGACGCGGCCTTCCGGGTCCGCGGCCGGTCCCGCGAACACCTTGAACTCCGAGCCCGCGACCAGGTCGCCGACGTCCGTGAACTCGAGCGGCACGCGCAGGTCCGGCTTGTCCGAGCCGTAGCGGCGCATCGCTTCGGCATAACTGAGGCGCGGGAAGGGATCCGGCAGCTGCACCTTCAGGACGCGCGCGAATACGTGGCGGATCAAGCCCTCCATCAGGGCCATGACGTCCTGCTGCTCGAGGAAGGAGGTCTCGACGTCGAGCTGCGTGAACTCGGGCTGGCGATCGGCGCGCAGGTCCTCGTCGCGGAAGCAGCGCACGATCTGGTAGTAGCGGTCGAAGCCGCTCATCATCAGCAGCTGCTTGAAGATCTGCGGCGACTGCGGCAGCGCGAAGAACTTGCCCGGGTGCGTGCGCGAGGGCACCAGGTAGTCGCGCGCGCCCTCCGGCGTCGCCTTGGTCAGCATCGGCGTCTCGATGTCCACGAAGTGGTGGCCGTCGAGGTACTCGCGCATCGCGCGAGTAATGGCGTGACGTCGGCGGAGCCGTTCCTGCATGACGTCACGGCGCAGGTCGATGTAGCGGTGCTTGAGCCGCAGCTCCTCGTTCGCCTCCTCCTCGAGCGTGAACGGCGGCGTCAGCGAAGGATTGAGGATCACGAGCTTCTGCGCCAGCAGCTCCACCTGGCCCGAGGGCAGCTGCGGGTTCGCGGTGCCCGCCGGGCGCAGGCGCAGCTTGCCCTGGACCTGGATGCAGTACTCGCGGCCGAGATGCTCGGCGACCTTGAAGGCCTCGGGCGTGTCCGGGTCGAACACGACCTGCAGCAGCCCGGAGCGGTCGCGCAGGTCCACGAAGATCACGCCGCCGTGGTCACGGCGGCGATGGACCCAGCCGGCCACCGAAAGGGTGCGCCCTGCCAGGGTCTCGCCGACTTCGCCGCAGTAGTGTGTTCGCATGGACAAAGCGCGCGATGTTACGTGCCGGGCGCTCGGGCTGGCAACCGGCTAGCGGCGCCGGCGCAGGGGGCGGCGGCGCGCGGCGACTGGTTTGACGGCCTGCGCTTTCGCCTTGGCAACGGGCTTTTCGGCCTTGGCAGCCTCCGGCTTGACCGCCGGCTTCTCCGGCTTGTCCGCCTTTTCCTCCTTCGGCTTCTCGACAGGGGGTTCCTTGTCGCCGGCCAGGTTGCGCTTCCGTTCCTGGTCGGCCTTGAAGTCGGTCTCGTACCAGCCGCCGCCCTTCAGGCGAAACACCGGCGCGGAAACGAGGCGGCGCAGGCTGTTCCGGCCGCAGGCCGGGCACTTGCGCAGCGCCCGGTCGCCGACCTTCTGCAGCTCCTCGTGGTGGTGCCCGCAGGCGGAGCACTGGTATTCGTAAAACGGCATCCCGGGACCTCGCGGACCGGCGCTATTTTCGCATAACCAGCGTGCCGTCCTTCGCGGCCACCCGGATCCGGTCGCCGGGGCCGAACTCGCCGGCCAGGATGCGCTGCGCCAGCGGGTTCTCGAGCTCGCGCTGGATCGCGCGCTT
This sequence comes from uncultured Steroidobacteraceae bacterium, assembly GCA_964649205.1. Lineage (GTDB taxonomy): Bacteria > Pseudomonadota > Gammaproteobacteria > Steroidobacterales > Steroidobacteraceae > SCUD01. The sequence continues at coordinate 575 of CAZYPM010000256.1, read as the reverse complement.
GAGCGGGCGCGCGCCGTACACCGGGTCGAAGCCGGCTTCGCCCAGCTGGTCGAGCGCGGAGGCGTCGAGCTCGAGCACGATGTCGCGCTCGGCGAGGCGCCGGCCCAGGTAACCGACCTGGATCTCGACGATCCGGCGCAGGTGCTCGCGCGCCAGCGGGTGGAACACGACGATGTCGTCGATGCGGTTGATGAACTCCGGGCGGAAGTGCGCGCCCACGATCTCGAGCACCGCGGACTTCATGCGCGCGTAGTTCTCCTCGCCGGCCAGCTCCTGGATCACCTGCGAGCCCAGGTTCGAGGTCATGATCACGACCGTGTTGCGGAAGTCCACGGTGCGGCCCTGGCCATCAGTGAGGCGGCCGTCGTCCAACACCTGCAACAACACGTTGAAGACGTCGGCGTGCGCCTTCTCGATCTCGTCGAGCAGGATCACGGAATACGGGCGGCGGCGCACGGCCTCGGTCAGGTAGCCGCCCTCCTCGTAGCCGACGTAGCCCGGCGGCGCGCCGATCATGCGGGCCACGGAGTGCTTCTCCATGAACTCCGACATGTCGATGCGCACCATCGCCTCCT
>CAZYPM010000255.1:0-2208 GCA_964649205.1 uncultured Steroidobacteraceae bacterium | reverse complement strand
AGCGTGGTCTTGCCGTGGTCGACGTGCGCGATGATCGCGATGTTGCGGAGGTTCTGGATCACGGGCGTTCCGGGTCCCAAAAAAGGCCGCGGATTGTAGCACTTACATCACGCCGAGTTGCTCCTCCAGTTCCGCCGCGTGGCGCTCCCAGTATCGCGCCTCGCCGAACCAGGGAAATGCCCTCGGAAAGGCCGGGTCGTGCCAGCGCCGGGCCAGCCAGGCGGCGTAGTGGACCATGCGCAGCGCCCGCAGCGGCTCGATCAGGGCGGCCTCTCCGGGATCGAAATTCGCGAACTGCGAGTAGCCCTCCAGGATCTCGGCAAGCTGGACCCGCATCTCGGCCGCCGACCCCGCCAGCAGCATCCAGAGATCCTGCACCGCCGGTCCCATCATGCAGTCATCCAGGTCCACGAAATGCGGCCCCGCCGCGGTCCAGAGCACGTTGTTGCGGTGGCAATCGCCATGGATGCGCAGGTAGCGGACCGGGCCCGCCGCTTCGAAGCAGGCCTCGACGGTATCGAGCAGTTCCCCGGCGATCCGCTGGTAGCGGTGACGTATGTAGTCCGGGATGAAATCGCCTGCCAGCAGCCAGCTCACCGAGTCCCGGCCCATCGCCTGCGGCGAGAGCCGCGCCCGGTACTGGAACGGCCGCACTGCCCCCACCATGTGGATGCGGCCGAGGAAGCGACCGATCCATTGCCGGTCGTCGGAAGTACCGAGTTCCGGCCACTGGCCGCCCCGGCGCGGGTAGAAGGCTAGGCGAAACCCCGCGTACATGGGTACCGGGCCCTCACCCAGGGCGTCGCGCCGTGGCGGCTCGAGCGGCGCGATCACCGGTATTTCGGCGGATGCCAGCTCGCGCGCGAAGGCGTGCTCCTCGGCGATGGCCTCGTCGGTCCAGCGTCCGGGCCGATAGAACTTCACGACCACCGGCTCGGCGTCCTCCAGGCCCACCTGGAACACGCGGTTCTCATAGCTGCCGAGCGCGAGGATGCGACCGTCGCAGGCAAAGCCTGCGGCCTCGACCGCGGAAATGATGGCGTCCGGCGACAGTGCCGCGAACGGGATCGTGGTCTCGTCGGAAGCCCCGGTCACCATGCCCGCAACATAGCGGGCAACGCCCCGTCAGGGAATGGTCTTGGACACCGGGCTGGTGTTGCTGCTCTCGAAGCCGTCCGTATCGTAGGCGGCGAGCACGAAGTACCACGTGCCACTCGCCAGGTTGTCGACCACGTAGCTCGTCAGGCCCGGGTTGTCGATGGTAATCGTGTTCGGGTAATTGCCCGACGAATTGCCGTAGCGCAGCAGGTAGCCCGCAAGATTGGTCAGCGGCGACCCGTCGGTGCGCGTCGTGGGGGCGTTCCAGGACAGCGTCGCCGAGCCGGTGGCCGCCTGCTGCACCGTGATCGAGAATGCCGGCAGCTGGGCTTCCACCGTGCCGTCGCTGACCCGGATCTGGATGTTGGAATACGTGCCGACCGTGCCGACTCCCGGCGTGCCCGAAAGCCGGCCCGTGCTGGTATTGAACGTGGCCCAGGAGGGCCTGTTGGCGATCGTGAACGACAGGGTGTCGCCGTCCGGGTCGGAGGCCGCCGGCGTGAACGCGTAGGCCTGCCCCTCGACGATGGAAGTCGCGGGCGATCCCGATATCGTGGGCGCGCGGTTGCCGCTTTCGACGGTGATCGCGAACTGCGGCAATGAGCTGCTCGCCATGCCGTCGCTCACCGTGATCCGGATATCGACGTACTCCGCCGCCTGGGCCTGGGTCGGCGTGCCGGAGAGCCGGCCGGTGCTGGCGTTGAACGAGGCCCAGGCCGGGCGATTCACGATGCTGAAGGAGAGCGCATTGCCGTCCGGGTCCGACGCAGTGGGCGTGAAGCTGTAGGATTGCCCGGCCGTCACGGTCGTGGCAGGCGTGCCGCTGATGACCGGGGCGCGGTTCGCCGTCACCGTGATCGAGAAGGACGGCAGCGATGCGGATGCCGAGCCGTCGCTCACCGAAATCACGATCCCCGAATAGGTCGCGGCGCTGCCTGCGGGCGGCGTGCCCGACAGGCGGCCGGTGCTGGTGCTGAACGAAGCCCAGGCCGGGCGGCCCGAGATGCTGAAGCTGAGCGAATTGCCGTCCGGATCGCTGGCACTCGGCTGGAAGGCGTAGGCGACGCCTTCGCGGCCGCTGGTCGACGGACTGCCGCTGATGGTCGGGGC
>CAZYPM010000254.1:0-2209 GCA_964649205.1 uncultured Steroidobacteraceae bacterium | reverse complement strand
CGGGGCCAGCGACTGCACGAACTCGCCCATGGACGCGGCCTTGAGCGGCGCCGCGACTTCGACGCCGTTGCGCACGCCCAGCGGGTTGGTGACGTCGACGACCAGTTTCCCGTCGAGGCCTCCGAACGACTGGATCGTCTCCTCCACGGCGGACCACGGCACCGCCAGCACGATCGTGCCGCAGGCGGCCGCGGCCGCGGCTGGCGAGGCCGCGGAAGCGCTTGCCCCGGTACGGGCGACGAGGTTCTGCACGCGTTCGTCGTCCGGCGTGCGCGAGCCGTAGACGATGCGCTCGCCGAGGCCGGCGAAGCGCGGACCGAGTGCGCCGCCGACCGAGCCGGTGCCGATCATGGCGATGCAGTCGCCGGCGGCCTGCGCGCCGGCCGGACCAGACAGCAGGACGGCGAGGGCAAGTCCGCAGAGCCGATTCATGGCCGTCACTCCGCCAGCAGCAGGCCGGAGCCGCCGAGCTCTTTCGGTACGTCCTTCTGCTTCGGCAATCCGTCGTGGATGTGCAGCACGGTCTCCTCGTAGAAAACGTGCAGGCCGGGCTTGAAGGAGAGGTCCGGCAGGATGGCGGCATAGACGTCCGTGAGTCCCATGGCCGGGTGCTCGGTCAGGAGGTGCCCGCCGCAGGTCCTGCACCACTTGCGGATGCTCTTCGGCGTCCTGGCAAAGCTGCCGACGTTCGCCTCGCCCTTCGTGATCTTCACGTTGGCGGGCGGCCACAGCGTGAATGCATTGACCGGCCCGGCCGACCAGTGCCGGCAGGAATCGCAATGGCAGTAGCCCATCGCGGCCGGCTCGCCGGTGGCGGTTACCTCGACGGCACCGCAGAAGCACGTGCCCTTGCGGATGGTCTCGTTGCCCATGTCGTCTACTCCTTGTCGTTCGAACCCAATGCCTTGCCGTGCTTCAGGTAGTAGTTGATGCGCTCCTCCCACTCGCGCATGAACTGCACGTAGAACTCGGCGGTGAAGGTGGCGATGAACAGGTCGCCCTGCGGCCCGAGGCTGGTGTGGCTGTAGCTGACGTCCGCCTCGCAGCCGCCGGCGGCGGCGCGCAGCTGGATCGTCAGCTTGCAGGCCGTGACCTCGGGCGTGATCTTGATCATCTCGACGAACCAGCGTTCCGGCTCGTGGCGCGTGACGTACCAGATCGCGTCGTAGGGGCGCGCGTCGGTGACGAACACGCAATCGGGCTCGGCGAGACCGGAGACCGACAGCACGAGCAGCGGGTTCCAGCCCTCGATCCAGTCCGCCTCGCGCACCGGGCACAGCAGCGGAAACACGCCGGCGGGGGGCGCGATCAGGCGCTGCGTGTAGCTGTGCGTGATGCGATTGGGCGGGCGGATGTTCATGGCGACGTCGATTCTACAGCGCGGCGATCCAGCGCTCGAACTCGCGTTCCGTGCGCTTGCCGACCGGCACCGCCGCGCCGCGCCGGAACGAGCGGCTACCGGCAATGTGGATGTAGCCCCCGAGGTCGCTGGGCAGGTAGAACTCGCCGTACCGCACCATGGCGACCTTCTTCTCGCCGAAATGACCGTAGAAATAGCCGAGCTCGAACAGCACGTTCAGGTTCGGCACCGCATGGCGCTTGTTGCGGATGCGGGCCGTGGATTCCGGCGAGAACACCAGCAGCGCCGCATCGACGCGGCCGCGAATGTGGTCGAGGTCCCTGAGCAGCGTGCGCCCGGCAGTGAAGGCATCCCACCAGGGCACGAACCTGAGCCCGGGGCGGGTGAAGCGCCGGATGATGGCGCGTGCCTGCGACTTCGCAGCGGAGGAAGAGCCAATGAAGACCGTGGTCATGGCATCAGGCGTGATGCAGCGAGCCGCCCATGAGCTTGAAGCCGAGCCAGACCGCGGCGATGCCGACGATCACGCTGAACCCCGCATAGGAGGCCGCCGTCAGCAGCTCGCCGCGCCGGATCAGGTACAGCGCATCCAGCCCGAATGCCGAGAAGGTCGTGAACCCGCCGAGCAGCCCGGTGAACAGGAACAGGCGCGTATCGGCCGTGAAGAAATCGTATTTCTCGACCAGGCCTGCCAGCAGCCCGACCACGAAGCAGCCAGCCACATTGACCGTGAACGTGCTCCAGGGAAACTTCTCCAGGGTCGTCAGGTGCAGCACCCAGCCGCCGAGCTTGTAGCGGGCGACCGAACCGAGCAAGCCGCCGATGCCGACCAGGACGATCGCTTTCATG
>CAZYPM010000253.1:0-2212 GCA_964649205.1 uncultured Steroidobacteraceae bacterium | reverse complement strand
AGCCGCTGCGGCAGGAAATCACCCCCAAGAACATCCTGATGATCGGCCCGACCGGCGTCGGCAAGACCGAGATCGCGCGCCGCCTCGCCAGGCTGGCGCGCGCGCCCTTCATCAAGGTCGAGGCCACCAAGTTCACCGAGGTCGGCTACGTCGGCCGCGAGGTGGATTCCATCGTCAAGGAACTGGTGGACGTCGCCGTCAAGCAGACGCGCGAGGAAGAGACCGCCAGGGTGCGTCCGCGCGCGACGGATGCCGCCGAGGAGCGCGTGCTGGATGCGCTGCTGCCGCGCCCGCGCGGGCCTGGCGTGCCGCCGGACGACCAGGGCGACGACACGCGCCAGAAGTTCCGCAAGATGCTGCGGGAAGGCAAGCTGGACGAGCGCGAGATCGACATCGAGATGCGCGCCATCCCGGTCGGCCTCGAGATCATGGGCCCGCCCGGCATGGAGGAGATGACCCAGCAGCTGCAGCAGGTGTTCCAGGGCCTCGGCGGCGGGCGCACGCGCACGAAGAAGATGCGCATCCGCGAGGCCATGAAGGCGCTCACCGACGAGGAAGCGTCGAAGATGGTCAACGAGGAGGAGCTGCGCACCCGCGCGCTCGCAAGTGCCGAGCAGAACGGCATCGTCTTCATCGACGAGATCGACAAGATCTGCCGCCGCGGCGACGCGGTGCTGGGCGCCGACGTCTCGCGCGAGGGCGTGCAGCGCGACCTGCTGCCGCTGGTCGAGGGCTGCACGGTCAGCACCAAGTACGGCATGGTCAAGACCGACCACGTGCTGTTCATCGCCTCGGGCGCGTTCCACGCGGCCAAGCCCTCGGACCTGATCCCGGAGCTGCAGGGCCGGTTGCCGATCCGTGTCGAGCTCGACGCGCTCTCGGTCGGCGACTTCGAGCGCATCCTCTCCGAGCCCGATGCCTCGCTGTGCGCGCAGTACGCGGCCCTGCTCGAGACCGAGGGCGTGAAGCTGCAGTTCACCAAGGACGGCGTGCGGCGCATCGCCGAGATCGCCTGGTCGGTCAACGAGCGCACCGAGAACATCGGCGCGCGGCGGCTGCACACGGTGATGGAGCGGCTGCTGGAGCAGGCCTCCTTCGAGGCGGCGGACCGGAGCGGCAGCGCGGTCGTCGTGGATGCCGCCTTCGTGGACGGTCACCTCGCGGCGCTCGCCAAGGACGAGGACCTGTCGCGCTACATCCTGTAGTAACGTCCGCCCATGGACGCGCCGTCCGAGATCAAGGTCCGCGGCAGGAGCCGGGTCGTCGAGGTCGCCTGGCCCGACGGCACGCGCTACGAACTGCCGTTCGAGTACCTGCGCGTGTACTCCCCCTCCGCCGAGATCCGCGGCCACGGCGGCGGCGAGGGCAAGCTCGAGCTGATGAAGGAGAACGTGAAGGTCGTGCAGGTCGAGCCCATCGGCATGTACGCCGTGCGCCTGCACTTCGACGACGGGCACGACACCGGGCTCTACAGCTGGGACTACCTGCGGGAGCTCGGCGCAGGATATGACCGCAAGTGGGCGCGCTACCTGGAGCGCTGCGAAAAGCTGGGCTACCAGCGCAAGCCGCCGACCGGCTGAAGCTGCCCCGGCAAGCCGCCCGCCGAACCCTTAGAATCGGGGTCTCGACGGGACCGGCATTCGAATGAATTCAGGCACTTCCGGGCGCGACACCCCAGGCACCGTGGACTTCGGCTACGAGCAGGTGCCCGTGGCCGAGAAGGCGGCGCGGGTGCGCGGGGTGTTCGATTCGGTCGCCGCCAAGTACGACCTGATGAACGACCTCATGTCCGGCGGCCTGCACCGGCTGTGGAAGCGTTTTGCGCTGTCGCAGACCGGGCTGCGGCCCGGCATGCGCGCGCTCGATGTCGCCGCCGGGACCTGCGACCTCGGCGCCGGGCTGGCGCGGCAGGTCGGGCGCGAGGGTCTGGTCGTCGTCTCCGACATCAACCGCGAGATGCTCGCGCGCGGGCGCGACCGGCTGCTCGACCAGGGCATCGCCGGCAATGTGCGTTTCGTGATCGCGGATGCCGAGCGGCTGCCATTCCCGGACGCGGGCTTCGACGCGGTGACGATCGCTTTCGGGCTGCGCAACGTCACCGACAAGCCCGCGGCGCTGGCCTCGATGCGGCGCGTGCTGCGCCCGGGCGGACGCCTGCTGGTGCTCGAGTTCTCGAAGCCCGTGCTCCCGGGCTTGAAGCCGATCTACGACG
>CAZYPM010000252.1:0-2231 GCA_964649205.1 uncultured Steroidobacteraceae bacterium | reverse complement strand
ACGCGGCGCATGAGGTCCGCCTCCGCCAGGCAGGGCGACAGGAAGTCCTCTCCCGACGGCTCGTAGTGGAGCGGGCAATCCCGGTCGGCCAGGTAGTAGCTGCGGCTGCGCTCGTCGATCAGCGCCTGCATTCCCGCGTCCCCGGCCACGACCGCCCAATCGCGTATCAGACCGAACGCGAACGCCGTCTGCGAATGCTCGCCGACACGTATCGGGTAACGCAGCTTCGGCAGCCACGCGCGCACTCGGTCCGCAGCCTCCGCTTCCAGCGGCCGCAGGATTTCCGCCCAGCGCGCGGCCTCGGCATCCGGCCAGGCACGCAGCTCGGCGACGAGCTGCAGCAGCCACGCAAGCCCATAAGGCCGCTCGAAGGATGCCCGGCCCGGGCCGCGCAGGTAGGCGAGTTCGGCCGCGACCTTTTCCGCCGTGAAGCTTTCTCGCAGCGCGGCCCGCGCCGCTGCGGCGAATGCAGCTTGAGGATAAAGATGTGCGAGCCGTGCCAGCAGCCAGTGGCCATGCACAGCCGAATGCCAGTCGTAGCAGCCGAAGAACACCGGCGTCAGCTCGCGCGGCGGCCGCACGTCGGCATCGCTGCCCAGCACGTGCGCGATCTTGTTCGGGTACTCGAGGTGCACGCAGCCGAGCGCCAGCCGTGCAAAGCGCCCGGCCGCGGCTTCATCGAGCGTGATTGCGGGGGCCTCCGCGGCGGCGGGCGCCGACAGGAGCAGTGCGAGCAATGCCACGAGGCGCATCAGGCGCCACTCTAGCGCAGGTGGCCTGCTAGGATCGAGCGATGAAGCGTCGGGGCCGCAGGCAGGCAGCCGCGTTTGCGCGCATCGCGCGCCGATACGGCGACGGCATGGCGCCACGCAAGCGCGAAAGCATGACCGCGCTCGCGGACACCCGGTTGCGCACCGCTGCCGAGGTCCGCAACTTGCACGAGGCGCTCTGCTTTCTCGACGCCTACCCCGACGACATGCAGGTACGCCGCGCCGCACAGCGCCTGTTGCGCGGTTTTGGCCGGCGCGTCGACCTCCGGCAGCACCGCGATGCACTCGCCGGCAGCGGAATCGCCGGCACCGACACGCCATTCCGCTTCTTCTGGCCGACAGCCTGCTGGATTTCGCGGAACTGGCCCGGCGCGCTCGTGCTCGAGCGCGATGATCCGGACCATGCGCGCGCAATCCTCGAGGCATTGCCCCGGCTGCTCGGCCCGGCCGAGACCGAGTGGCTGCGCGCCCAGCGTCATCCGACACTTGCCGTGCTGGATCGCCTGCGTCCAGATGGCGTCACGGACGCCGACTACCTGATCGGCCTCGCAGCTGCGATGCCTTGCGACGAAGCGGGCCGCGAGGCTTTCTTCGACCACATGGATCCGCCGTTCCTGCTGCGCGCGGGCCGCGACACTCCCGAGCGGACCACCGCGCGGCTGGAACTCGTTCCCGCCGCCCTGCGCCCGCACGGACCGGACCGCACGCGGCCCGACCTGCGCGCCGAGGCGCGCCGCCCGCCAGCGCGCATCCGGCGGCTGCGTGCCCACGAAGCACGGGAGCTGCTGCGGCTCGCGCGCATTTCCATGATCACGCGCGAGCGCGACGTGGCGGTTTTCCAGTACCCGGACCTGCGCGATGCCTTCCTGGTGGACGACGGCGCCGGGCTCGCGTTCGCGTGGATGGGCATCGAGCCGGCGCGGCGGGCGCTGCTGCCGGCCTTGTATGCGGGACTGACGCTGCAGAACGGCGTCCCCATCGGCTACGTGCAGCTCGACGTGCTCGGCCGGCACGCCGCGATCTCGTTCAATACCTTTGAGACGTTCCGGGGCGGCGAAGCGGCTTGCGTGTTCGCACGGCTCATCGCAGCCGCACGGCACGCATTCGGCTGCGAGGACTTCAGCGTTGAACCCTACCAGCTCGGCCACGGCAACGACGAAGGCATCGAGTCCGGGGCCTGGTGGTTCTACCAGCGCTTCGGGTTCCGGCCTCGCGCAGCGGCCACGCGGGCGCTCGCGGCCCGCGAGCTCGCCCGCCGCAGGGCGCGGCCTTCCTATCGCAGCCCGGATCGCACCCTGCTCGCCCTGGCGCGGTCGCACCTTCTCTTCTCACTGGATCCAGGTCGCCAGGCGCGCCTGCCCCGGACCGATGCCTGGCTCGCGGCGGCCGTTGCTGCAGCACGGCGATTCCGCGATTCCAGTCCAGCCGGCCGGCAAGCAGCCGCGACACGGGCCGCGGCAC
>CAZYPM010000251.1:0-2239 GCA_964649205.1 uncultured Steroidobacteraceae bacterium | reverse complement strand
ACGTCCTCGGCGTCGCGCCCTGCCGTGTGCGCGCGGCTGGCGCGCAGGTCGCGATACACCGCGGCGCGCATGATCAGCATCGACACCACCGGCGCGGTCATCAGCACGAAGAGCGCGATCAGCACCTCGTGGATCACCAGCCGCGCCTGGGTGACCGAGAAGTACACCATCGACGCCACCAGGATGCAGCCGGCGCCGAGGGTGATGGTGATCGCCGGGCCGTGGATGCGCTGGTAGAAGCTCTGCAGGCGCAGCATGCCGAGCGTGCCGAGCACGGTGATGAGGCCGCCGAGCACGAGCAGGACGGCGACCGGGATGGCGGCCCACCAGGGCAGGGTTTCGGCGCCGCTCATTCGATCACCTCGCCGCGCATCAGGAACTTGGCGAGCGCGATCGTCGACACGAAGCCGAGCAGGGCGATGATGAGCGCGGCCTCGAAGTAGATCTGGCTGCCGTGGCGGATGCCGAGCATCAGCATCAGCAGCATGGTGCACATCCACAGCGTGTCGAGCGCCAGCACGCGGTCCTGCGCGCTCGGGCCGATCATCAGGCGCAGGGTGCACAGGATCATGGCGATCACCACGCACGCCAGCGCGAACAGGATCGCTGCGGAGAGCAGCGTCGCGGTCGTCATGCCGGGTCTCCTTCGGGTCGGGTTGCGGGCGCTTCGAACACCTCGATGATGGGTTGTTCGTAGCGCGTCTTGATGGTGTCGATCCACCACGCTTCGTCATGCAGGTCGAAGACGTGCAGCAGCAGTTCGTGCGAGTCGGGGAGGATCTCGACCCACACCGTGCCCGGCGTCGAGTTGATCAGGCACGACAGCAGGGCGAGCCCGTGCGGGCTCTTCAGGTCGAGCGGCACGCGGATGAACTGCGAGTTCACGTCGGCCGAGCGGCGCAGCACGATGATCTGGGCCACGTTGAAGCAGGAGCGCACGATCTCGATCGCCGAGAACCACAGCAGGCGCAGCAGCGCGCGCGGGTGGCGCAGGCGGGCGTGGCCGTGGGGCTGCAGCGGGCGGGCGAGCAGCGGCGCGGCGATGGCGAGCACGGCACCGAGCAGCCAGTGCGCCGGGTGGACGGTCTGGTTGAGCATCAGCCACATCAGCAGCAGGCTCGCCGACACGAGCGGGGCGGGCAGCCAGCGTCTCATCGCGCGCCCTCCGCGGCCGGGGCGCGCAGCACCGGCGGCTCGCCGAGCACGCGCGCGGCGTAGTCGGCATTGCGCGCCAGGCCATCGACGGTGCGCCCGAGGTAGTCGAACACCGTCCCCGCCTGCACCGTCAGCAGCACGCACAGCAGCACCAGCGCGGTCACCGGCGCCGCCTCCGACACCTGCAGCCGCGGCGGCGTGACCGCCCCCGCGGCCCAGAAGGTGCGCACGCCGAGCCGCATCAGGGCGATGATCGCAGCCAGGCCGCCGACCACCATCAGCGCGATCAGCACCCAGGTGCGCGCCGGCACATTGCCGTGGGCCTCGGCGGCGCTCGCCAGCATGGCGTGGAACAGGCTGAACTTGGCGACGAAGCCGGCCAGCGGCGGCATGCCGCTGATCACCAGCGCGCAGGCGGCAAAGCTCAGGCCGAGGAAGGCGAGGCTGCCGGGGATGCCGACGCCGACCGGCTCTTCGGGCTTGTCCTCGATCGCGAACGCTTCCATGGTGATCGCGATCAGCGCCGCGCCCGGCGGACGGATGCGCTCGGTGAGCTCGATCAGCAGCATGAAGGCGGCCATCGCCAGTGTGGAGCCGAGCAGGTAGTAGAGCCCGGAGGCGAGCACCGCGCTGCCCGAATGCCCGATCACCGCCAGCAGCGTGCCCGAGGAGATGATCGCGCCGTAGCCGGCCATGCGCCCGCCGTCCTGGCTGGCGAGCATGCCGATCGCGCCGAACGTCAGCGTCGCCATGCCACCCACCGACAGCGCCGCCAGCCCGAAGCCGTCGAGCGCGCCCGCCGCGTCGCCGAACACCGCCAGCCACACGCGCAGCACCGCATACACGCCGACCTTGGTCATCAGCACCAGCATCGCCGCCACCGGCGCCGAGGCCGACGCGTAGGTGGTGGGCAGCCAGAAGCCGAGCGGCCACATCGCCCCCTTGGTGAGGAAGGCGAGCGCGAGGATGACGGCGCCGACCTGCAGCAGCCAGGCGTCCTGCGCGCCGAGCGCGGCCACGCGCTGGCTCAGGTCGGCGATGTTGAGCGTGCCGGCGGCGCCGTAGATCAGCGCCACGCCGATCA
>CAZYPM010000250.1:0-2256 GCA_964649205.1 uncultured Steroidobacteraceae bacterium | reverse complement strand
GAGCAACTGATTCGTAATCAGTAGGTCGGAGGTTCGATTCCTCTCGCCGGCACCAAGGATTCAATTTCTTGCTCCATGTAGGCGCTATGGTGGTATGCATAAGTGGACAAAAAATGACCTCGCTCTCATAATCGCATGGTTTTTGGTTCGGCTTCGAGCGGGGTTACCAGATAATTTCAATGGTTACGCTGCCGTGTTGTGTACACGTTTGGCATAATGTAAGTACTATAAATTGTCATAAGTGTGGGGTATGTTTAATGGCAACAGTAATGGTGAAAATCGTTAATGATTTCATATTAAATTTAAGATAACGATTCAGTCTCATGGCTAAACAACCAATAAAGTTGCTTGATGATCCGATTGTTGAATCGGTATTTGAAATTAGATTTCAACCTGCTGTGGAATCGCTAGGCGAATTACTGCCGGGTCTTCTTTTTAACAACTTCAGTAAAAAATTCCCGAAGATTGAGTCACTTCCATTGGCACAAATTCCAAGCGAGTTATTAAAGAATGATCCGAAGCTGATGTACACAGCTTCGCGTCAACTCGTTGGAGACCACTATATTTTAATGATTGGAAACCGTGTATTAACTTTAAGTGGTGGTAAGCCTTATGAGGGCTGGCCTAAGTTTCAGGCTGAGATACTGTCACTTGTAGATTTTGTAAAAGGTACCAATCTAATTCAGTCGGTGGAAAGATTCTCAATTAAATACACAAATGCCATTCCATATCGTAACCGAGATGAGAAACTATCTTCACTTTCATTAAACGCAACTCTCGGTCCTTTTAATCTTACGCAAATTGGTTTCCAATTAAGAACAGAATTTGAACGAGATGGTTTCATTAATATATTAAATATTGTCCCGGAAGCATCTATTGTGCCGCGCAACTCCAGAAATGCCATAGAAGGATTATTGATCGATATTGATACGATATATCAAAGCAAAAACCCGCTAATTTGGGAAAAACTTCCTAAATTATTGGAAGACGCACATGATACTGTGAAATCGATTTTTTATTCTATAGTAACTAAAGATACCATCGAATTTCTCCGTCCTGTATGGAAATAGAATATGACGCTTACTAACATAGCGACATCTAATAGGGCTGCTGATGATACGGCCAGCCTGTTACGTCCAGGTAAAACCGCCACCTTCTTACTCGCGTTATCAATGGCGTATGCACATGCATCCGCACCAACAATGACATTGCAGCATCAAACCAATGATGTGCATAGTAGTAACCGGGTTACAGTTGTTGAAACTGAGAGAGAGCAATTAATTCAAGTCGCACTAGCTCTAAACTCTGTTTACGACCGACTGGTGGAGTCATGTCATAGTTTAGATCAAGAGTCAGAAAGCATTTTGTATAATAACTTGTGGGATCTATATCAAGCATGACCGAAGACATTTTTGAGCAAGCAAAATTATTCCTCCCCAAATATCTTACTCCCGCCCAAGTAAAGGAGTTGTACTCAGAACTCCAAAAGTTTCCTGATAATTTTAACTACTATCTAAATAGCTTAATTGAAGATAAATACTTGCAAGGTGATGGTTGGAGCGGATTTCTAGCAGTTAACTTCACAACACTTGAAAGGAAACAGGTGTCAGGCGTTATTCTCTCAAATAGTTGTGACATTGACCCAGCCAATCCGACATCTCGCGACCGATCAATTTTATTTTCACCATTGATTCCATTGCGTTCCTATCGAGCACTTCTTGAGCGTTCAGGAAAAAATCCTGCACAAATAGAGCAAATCGAAACAGCAATTTCGAAGCAAGAGATCACTTATATTTTTTATTTGCCGAAATATAAAGAAATACTAGATGAGAGCATTATTATTCTTGATGACATACATCAACACAAACTAAGTGATTTCCAGCGTCGAGAGGCAAGTAAAATATTCGCGTTAAATCAGTATGCGTTTTACTTATTTCTTATCAAGCTGTCTATACATTTTTCACGCTTCAATGAGGGTCTCCGAAGATTTGATTAAGTCTAGGCTGAACCGCCTTGCTTTGAAGTTGCAAGGTAACTCTTAAAACCCTCCTCTCGTATATTTTATACATCAGCTTTTTTGGTATATAGAAGCAATTATTATTGCGTGGTCTGTAGTTTCCCTGTTCCATATATTAGATGTTAACTATGTCCGCGCGTTCAGGTTTCCTGGGGTTGTGCATCGATATTTTTATCCGCGGGAGCCCTGCGCACGAACTTCTTCGACAGCATCATCAGGAATGAACTGATCAATACGAT
>CAZYPM010000249.1:0-2265 GCA_964649205.1 uncultured Steroidobacteraceae bacterium | reverse complement strand
GTGCCTCGGTGCCCTGCTCGCCGGGAACGAAGTACGCGGAGACCAGGTCCAGGCGTGCCCCGGGGTCGCCGAACAGGGCCTCCAGCTGCGCCGGGAGCAATGTCTCGCGGTCCGCCAGCCCGAGCGCCTTCGCGGGGTCGTCGCTGAGCATGGAAGTCCTGGCCCAGGTGAACGCCAGGCGCTCGTCCAGCATGTCGCGCACCACGGGCAGCTCGCGCACGGCATTCATATAGGCGGCGGCCGCCTCGTCGCCTTGCAGCCGTGATGCCGCCGCATGCAGCCGCTCCAGCGCCTGGGGCGTCGCGGGCGGCAGCAGCTGTTCGACCGGATAGGACGAGGCGCTCGACCAATAGCGGTCGAAGTCGCCCGTGACGCTGGCGACGACCGGGCCGACGGCCATGACGTCGAGGTCCGAGAACACCAGGTCACCCGCAATCGCGAAATACTCGTCGCCCACGTTGCGGCCGCCGATGATGGTGACCTGGCCGTCGGCGGTGAACGACTTGTTGTGCATGCGCCGGTTGAGGCGCGGGAAATCGCCCAGGTAGCCGATCCACCTCGGACTGCGGACCGCGAACGGGTTGAAGAGCCGGACCTCGAAGCGGGGATGCGCATCGAGCGCGGCGAGCGTTTCGTCGAGCCCCTGGGTGTTGTTGTCGTCGAGCAGCAGCCTGACCCGGACGCCGCGTTCCGCGGCCTCGTGCAGCGCCTCGAACAGCAGCGTGCCGGACATGTCGTTGCGCCAGATGTAGTACTGCACGTCGAGGGAGCGCTCGGCCATGCGGGCCAGCTGCACGCGGGCCGCGAACGCATCCCGCGAGTCCCGCAGCGGGTGAATGCCCGACAGGCCGGGATTCGCGCGGGCGAGCGGCTGCACGGCCTCGGCGAGCCGCGTGGCGCCGGCGTCCGGGAGCGGGGCCGAGGGACCACGGCCGGCGGGTGGCGGCAGGGCCGGCATCAGCACCCGCAAGAGCAGCACTGCCGCGGCGAGCAATCCGAGCGTGACCAGCAGGGCGCGCCGGCGCGGAGTCTGCCTGATGACCATTGCGGCCATCATCGGCATACTGCAGGTCGAGAGCAACGACGGAGCAGCCGATGGCCAATCTTCCCCCAATCTACCTGACGCAGGACGACATGGACCGCCTGCTCAAGCTGGTCGAGAGCCAGCCCGGAAAGGGCCTTGCCAAGCTCGAGAACGAGCTGCTGCGCGCCAGCATCGTGCCGCGCGAGAAGATCCCGGAGGACGTGGTGACGATGAACTCCAGGGTCATTTTCGAGAACGAGACCACGCGCGAGCGCCGCGAGGTCACGCTGGTGTATCCGGGCAATGCCGACATCGACGCCGGCAGGATCTCGGTCCTGGTCCCGGTGGGAACGGCGCTGCTCGGGTTGCGGGTCGGGCAGTCGATCGACTGGGAGCTGCCCGGCGGCGAAAAGCAGCGCTATCGCATCGTGGGCGTCCCGTTCCAGCCCGAAGCCGCGGGCCAGGCAGGCTAGGCCGGCGCGCCGCGTGCGTCCTGGCGGCAATTCATTGCCGCATTCCGACGTTGCGCGGCAGCACCATGTAGCAGCGCACGATGAAGCAGTGCAGCTCGTCCATGTAGTTCCTCAGGAACTTCTCGGTATCGGCATTCGTGACTTCGCCGTCGTCCGTGATCAGCCCTTTCTCGAACTGGATGTAGGCCTCGACCGAGTTCATCAAGGGCGAATTGCAGAAGGCCAGGATGCTGCGCAGGTGCTGCTGGCCCACGGCCGTGCCGATCTTGCCGGGCGAGGTGCCGATGATGGCGGAGGGCTTGCGGGTGAAGCTGTTCTTGCCGTACGGCCGGCTGGCCCAGTCGATCGCATTCTTGAGCGCCCCGGGAATGGAGCGGTTGTACTCGGGCGTGACGAACAGGACGGCGTCGACCGCGGCGATGGACGCCTTGAAGGCCTCGGCGGCCGGCGGGAAGGCGGCGTCGTAGTCGTAGCTGTAGTACGGCAGGTCGCTGAAACTGATCTCGCTCATTTTCAGCTCGGGCGGGGCCAGCCGCGTCAGGGCCCGCGCCAGCTTGCGGTTGATCGAGTTCGTGGCCAGGCTGCCGACCAGGTATCCGACGCGGTAGCTGCTCATGCTGGGGCTCCGTAGCGAGGGGCCGGCCCACAGTAGCGCGACGGTGGCCACGGCGGCAATCGCCGCGGCCGACCCGGTTCAGTACCCGTAGAACTCCTCGCTGCGCACGTCGTCGTCGTCGATCGCGGCATTCGCCAGCAACTGCCGCATCG
>CAZYPM010000248.1:0-2306 GCA_964649205.1 uncultured Steroidobacteraceae bacterium | reverse complement strand
GAAAAAGCAACACCAGCTTGCAAGATAGTGGTTGTGACATCGATCGCACGGAAAATCGATACCAGCCATACCCGCTACTCGGTCCCGCTAGCCGCCGTCCCGGCGACCAAGGCCACAAGGATGCAACCGAAAGTGCTTAATCGGCCTAGCTGAAGCGCGGACACTCCTCACGCTCGACGATGCAGCAGTGGCGCGAGTATTGGTAGCACCTGAAAGGTCTACGACCTTCCAGCCGCCACCAATACCACCACCGTTAACGCAAATTGGCTCACATGCTGTAAAGGTCTACGACCTTCACAACATGCGAACCAATCAGGAACTGTGCTTACTACTTGATCGCTAGCGAGGCAGTACGCATATCACGATATATCGGCAATACATCCGTTTCTAACATCGTAAGGAACGGTGGCAACGTGTGTTCAAGCTTCACAATTAGGTAGTGAAGAAGCGGTTGTATATCGGTCAACTGAGTGTCAACAGTGTGAGCATCATCCACCATCGTGCGAACCGCTGTAAGAGCGGCAAAGCACGAGTAAATCTCATCGATCTGTTGAGGGATAGAATTGGCATCAGCCATGGCAACCTCCTAGCAGGTTTGTTATGGTTAGGGACTGGCCGACGCTCCAACGTCTGCCAGCCCCGCCTCTGTCAGAGGACTCTTGATGAGTCCTCTGACACCTCCACCGAGCCAGCAAACAACCGCTTGCCACGCTCGCTGAACTCCACAGGCACCTGATCTCCCAACGAGATCATGTGCGTGGCGTACAACTCCGTTACCGCTGTTTCCGCCGCGCGGTGTGCGTCATCCTCTGTTCTCACCTTAGCGACCAACATACCGCCAACCCGGACTTTAATCATCGTGGCCCCCCAGCAAGGCGCCAGAGGCAACTAGACGCTCACTAAGCTGCTTACCGACGATCCGGTCCCAGACCGCGCCGATATCGCCGTCAGCAGCGACTAGAGCGGTGTAAAGGGTGTTCCCGTACTGCCGCTGAATATGACTTAGCGCCTTGTTCAGCGTTAGTTCCCCCGCCTTCTGTGGCGTGATTAGCAACTCAGGCGATATGTCGGGATAGACGGTCTGCAAGTACGGGTAAGCACCTGTGAAATATTGATCGCGGAGGCACACTGTCTCCCAGGGGATCGGTCTGGTCTTGGCCCGCAACTCTAGCTCCAAGCGATACCAGTTTCGAGGATCAACAACCTTTCCATCGATCTGGAAGGTAACGGACTCTGGATCGCCAAGATCGAGGTCCTTCACCTCTTTCAAGCCCTTCTCGTACCCGCGCAATAGCTGATCATTCCCGCGAACGCCGATGTAAACGGTCTTGCCATCAGACGGATCAGCGCTCTCGATCTTGGTCATTTTTGGCGGCCGTCCTGACCGCAGGAAGCCACCAGACCAGTAAGCAGCCTGCACGGATTCGTGAGATATCGAGCCATCGTAAAAATCCGCAGCAATATCAACGCGGCGGATATTCGAGTCCTTCACAGTGCTAGCGACTTCAACGAGCGGTGCAACGTCGCCGAGCAACTGACAGCCAAGGCCAGAAACATCAGCATAGCTCTTGCCTCGCTGCTGCTGACCACCCCAGCACAGCGTAGCAGCCAAAGCACCGTCAACGGTCAAAGATGCAGCATTGGTGAATCCATGCGCACCCCGTCCCCAGCTTGCCATGGAGACCTTGCCAACACGCGAAAAAACGTCTTTAAGGGTTCCATACAACAACGCTTCAGAGCATCGTGCAGAGAACGCCAACCGGTCTACTTTTGTGAGATTCAAAGCGGCCACTCCCACCCCCGTAGGGGACTTTAGCCCCGTATTACATGACGGGGCATTAACCCTCACGCCGCCGCTTACCGACAGCCCCGCGGCCCGGCTGCGCCGGTCCGTGGGTCTGCCGGCCAACGGCAGCTCCAGTCAAAGACTCATGGACGAGTGAAGATCCTTCCTGCAACACAGCAAAGGACGCATTCATTTCACGAAGCACACGGGCAGGCGATCCCTTCGCCTTCTCAATCGTTGATGCCACGTACTCGGAGCCTTCGATAGTGTCAGCCAGCCAATCACCGATACAGCTTGACAGGGAGACACCTCTAACCACCGCCAGACGTTTAAAGCGGTCGAGGATTTCAGGATCAATGGAAGCGGTAACGCGCACTCTTTTCACGGTCATTTCCTTGTCTGCCAGCAAAGTAGGGGATGAGGTAAGTGTGATGCAGACTGATGCAGTCTACATCACGCAGCAGAAAAAGCAACACCAGCCTGCAAGATAGTGGTTGTGACATCGATCGCACGGAAAATC
>CAZYPM010000247.1:0-2318 GCA_964649205.1 uncultured Steroidobacteraceae bacterium | reverse complement strand
CGCCTGCGCGACGAGTTCCGCGGCCTCGCCGCCAGGCCCGGCGCGGTTGCCGCGCGAGCCGGCGATGCCAATGCCGCGCTCGCCACGGCCGCGCGCGTGATGGAGGCGGAATATTCCGTGCCCTACCTCGCCCACGCCACGATGGAGCCGCTCAACTGCGCGGTCCGGATCTCGGCGGACAAGTGCGAGATCTGGACCGGCACGCAGTTCCAGGGCGTCGACCAGCAGGTGGCCGCCGCGATCGCGGGGCTCAAGCCCGAGCAGGTCGAGATCCACACGATGTTCCTCGGCGGCGGCTTCGGCCGGCGTGCGACGCCGACCTCGGATTTCGTCGCCGAGGCCGTGCACGTGGCGAAAGCCGCGGGCAGGGCCGTCAAGACGATGTGGACGCGGGAGGACGACACGCGCGGCGGCTATTATCGCCCGGCTTACCTGCACCGCCTGCGCGTCGGCGTCGGCGCGGATGGCCTGCCCTCCGCCTGGGCGCACACGATCGTCGGCCAGTCCATCCTCGCCGGCACGCCGTTCGAGTCGGCGATGGTCAAGGACGGCGTGGACGTGACCTCCGTCGAGGGCGTGGCCGACTCACCCTACGTCAAGGACATCGCGCACCATCTGGTGGACCTGCATTCGCCGCAGACCGGCATCCCGGTGCTGTGGTGGCGCTCGGTCGGCCACACGCACACCGCCTTCGCGATGGAGTCGATGATCGACGAGCTCGCGGCGGCGGCCGGCCGCGATCCGCTCGAGTACCGCCGCGCGCTGCTCGCGAAGCATCCGCGGCACCTGGGCGTGCTGAACCTCGCCGCCGAGCGCGCCGGCTGGGGCGCGAAGCTGCCCGCGGGCCGCGCGCGCGGCATCGCGGTTCACGAGTCCTTCGGCAGCTGGGTGGCACAGGTGGCGGAAGTGTCGGTCGCGGACGGCGCGCTGCGGGTGCATCGCGTGGTCTGCGCCATCGACTGCGGCGTCGCGGTCAATCCCGACGGCGTGGTCGCGCAGATGGAATCCGGGATCGCCTTCGGGCTGGGCGCGGTGCTGCACAGCCGCATCGACCTGCGCGAGGGGCGGCCGCAGCAGTCGAACTTCCACGATTACCGCGTGCTGCGCCTCGACGAGATGCCGAAGGTCGAGGTGTACATCGTGCCGAGTCAGGAGCGCCCGGGCGGCGTCGGCGAGCCCGGCGTGCCGCCAGTGGGGCCGGCGGTCGCCAACGCGGTGTTTGCCCTCACCGGCCGGCGCCTACGCGAACTGCCGCTGCAGCTCGGATAAAGGGGACGCGTCCATTTAAGGGACGCACCCTGGTTTCTCCAGGGAAACAGGGGTGCGCCCGTTAAATGGACGCGTCCCCTTTAGCTGCGATCAGGCGAAGACGCTGACCGCGAGGAACTGGGTGACGGCCGCCGCGGCGAGCAAGAGCGGTATCGGCAGCCCGTTGTACAGAATCTTCGTGAACATATTTTGTTGCTCCTTATGGAGCAATGATGGCGCAGCATGCCGACGCCGGCCCGGGAGCCGTTCACAGTTCGCCGGAAAGCGCCGGAAAAAGGCTCGCGAAGGGCCGTCAGGGCTTGAAAATCATCAGCCAGAAGATCGCGAGCACGCCCGCGAACGCGGGCCAGCCGAGCGCGAACCACCAGCGGTAGCAGCGATGGTAGAGCGGCGGCAGCGGCCGGCCGGACTCGACGGCCTGGCGCGCGAGGTCGCGCATGCGCATCTGCAGCCATACCACCGGGATCCAGCAGGCGCCGACCAGGACGTAGATGACGAGCGCCGCGACCAGCCACGGCAGGGTCCACGGAAAACCGTGCAGCTCGACCAGCAGCGCGCCGGTCGCCGGCTGGATGAGGACTGCGGGCGTCGTGAAGACCCAGTCCGCGAGCACCACGCCTTGCGCCACCGCGGCGATGACGCGGGCATCGCCGGTGCGATGCGCGCGCCACATGGCGAAGGCGGTGCCGAGCCCGGTGCCGAACAGCAGCGTGGCCGACAGGATGTGGATGAACTCGAGCGTATGGTAGGCGTCGGGCACCGCCCGTCATTCTAAAGGGGACGCCCCCTTGAAAAGGTGTCAGGCACCATCCTGGCGATGCAGATATGGTGTCTGACACCTTTTTTGTGTCACGGCTGGCCGCGGCACTCCGCCTTGCGGATCTTGACCTTGCCGCCGAGGCGCTCGACCGGACGGCAGTCCTGCCGCGCCGGCTCGACGCCGGTGACCACTTCCGCCTGGACCGCTTCCTGGGCGAAGGCCTGAACGGCAAACCCCTGCACGACGGCCGCTGCGATCAGCAGCACCGACACCGGCAGGCCCCGATAAA
>CAZYPM010000246.1:0-2321 GCA_964649205.1 uncultured Steroidobacteraceae bacterium | reverse complement strand
GCCTCGACCGCTCCGGTGGTGTTCTTCTTCTACTGTTGTGCCTTCGTCTGGCTGCTCGTGGCCTCGGCGGCGGGGCTCACCGCCTCGATCAAGCTCCATGCGCCCGACTGGCTGGTGTCGGAGGCCTGGCTCAGCTTCGGCCGCATCCGCACCGTCCACCTGAACGCCGTGGCCTATGGCTGGGCGCCGATGGCCGGCCTGGGCACGGCGCTGTTCATCATTCCGCGCCTGCTCAAGACCGAGCTCGTCGGCGGCCGCTACGCGGTGCTCGGCGCGGCGCTGTGGAACGCGGCGCTGGTCGCCGGGCTGGGCAGCCTCGCCTATGGCGTCAGCGACGGCATGGAGTGGCTCGAGATCCCGTGGCAGATCGACATCCTCTTCGTCGCCGGCGGCGCCCTCGTGGGCCTGCCGCTGATCCTCACCCTGCTCAGGCGCAAGGTCGCCCATCTCTACGTATCGGTCTGGTACATGGGGTGCGCGCTGTTCTGGTTTCCGGTGCTGTTCTTCGTCGCCAACATCCCCGGTCTCCATCGTGGCGTGGAAGCGGCGACGATGAACTGGTGGTTCGGCCACAACGTGCTCGGCCTGTTCTACACGCCGCTGGCGCTGGCCTCGATCTACTACTTCCTGCCCAAGCTGATCGGCCGGCCGATCCAGTCCTACAACCTGTCGCTGGTGGGCTTCTGGGGGCTGGCCTTCTTCTACGGCCAGGTCGGCGGTCACCATCTCGTCGGCGGCCCGGTTCCCGCCTGGCTGGTCACCCTGTCGATCGTGCAGAGCATGATGATGATCCTGCCGGTGGTCGCCTTCACGGTGAACCAGCACCTGACGCTCAAGGGCCATCTCGCCGCGCTGCGCCATTCGCCAACGCTGCAGTTCATCTGCCTCGGCGGACTGATGTACACGGCGAGTTCGGTGCAGGGCTCGTTCGAGGCGCTGCGAAGCGTCAACGTCATCACCCACTTCACCCACTACACGGTGGCCCACGCCCATCTCGGCCTCTACGGCTTCGTCACGATGGTCTTCTTCGGCGCCATCTACTTCGTCGTGCCACGCGTCACCGGCCGCGACTGGCCGTGGCCGCGGCTCATCAGCCTGCACTTCTGGCTGGCCGCGACCGGCATCGCGATCTATTTCGTGTCGCTGACCATCGGCGGCTGGCTGCAGGGCAGCGCGATGCTCGACGAGAGCCGCGGGTTCATGGAGTCGGTGCAGATCACGCTGCCCTACCTGCAGGGCCGCAGCGTGGGCGGTGCGCTGATGGCGCTCAGCCATGTGGTGTTTGCCGCGCACTTCGTCCGCCTGCTGATCGGCGGCGAGCGCCGCACGGAGCAATCGTCCGCCTACCTTTCCGCACCGGGAGCGATCTGATGCACAGCGAAACGCGCTTGATCCTCGGCGGCCTGACCACGCTGGCGGTCGCCACCGCCGCCCTGGTCGTGCTGCCCTACGTGACGGTCCGCGACACGCCGCCGGTCGAAGGCCTCAAGCCCTACACCTCGGCCGAGCTGCGCGGGCGCACACAATACATTCAACACGGATGCATGTATTGCCACTCGCAGCAGCCGCGCGCGAGGGCGTTCGCGCCCGATGCCAAGCGCGCCTGGGGGCGGGCCACGGTGGCGGGCGACTACGCCTATGACGATCCGCCCTTGCTCGGCACCATGCGCACCGGCCCGGACCTGATGAACATCGGCGTTCGCCAGCCGAGCGACCAGTGGCACCTGGGGCATCTCTACCAGCCGCGCGCCTATGCGCCGGGCAGCACCATGCCGGCCTATCCCTTCCTGTTCGAGCTTCGCGACCAGGCCGAGGCGGGCGAGACCGTGGTCACCCTGCCGCCCGACTTCGCCCCGGCGGGCAAGGTCGTCGTCGCCCGCCCGGAGGCGCTCGATCTGGTGAGCTACCTGAAGTCGCTCGACCGCAGTTATCCGGTCGCCGATGCGGCAAGCGTGAACTGAGCGGCAGAGGACGCCAATGAACAAGCCCGAAATCCTGTCGCAGCAGCGCCGCGAGAACCCCGACCCGGAAGAGGGCCGCACGCCCATCCCCTGGCTCGTCCTCGCGCTCGCGGTGGCGCTTGCCGCGTTCGGTGTCGATTACATCGCCCATTCGAACCTCAACACGCCGGCGACCTGGGGCGACGGCCGCAGCGCGGCCGAGCTCGCCGGCGACAAGCCGGCAGCCGGCGCCAAGGTGGATGGCGGCGCCATCTTCAATTCGATGTGCGCCGCCTGCCACCAGGCCACCGGGCTGGGGCTGCCGGGCGTGTTCCCGCCCCTGGCCGGTTCGGAATGGGTGCTCGGCAAACCCGACACGCT
>CAZYPM010000245.1:0-2342 GCA_964649205.1 uncultured Steroidobacteraceae bacterium | reverse complement strand
TGGGCAATGGAGCGGAAGCTGGCTGGGCTACAGTCAATTTGGAAAACTTGCCATGCATCCAGAGAGCGAGCGCTTTCGCTTGATGGCGATGGACGCGATTGGAGCTCAGTGGCGACATCACTACCAGCGTGCCATTTATGTGAATGCAACGAGTTCGATGACGAGCGCCATCGCATACCGCCAGGATGGAAAGGTAACTACGTTCAATCTCTATCAGGGCAACTTCGTCGCCCAAGCTGATATCAATGATCGATTGGTCCAGTTGCCGGATGGCCGCTACCAGTTTTTCGACGCATCGAACGAAGCCGTCGAGACCTATATGGCCGATGGGCATCTCGAGTCCATACGCAACCGCGGCGGGCAAACGCAAACAATCGCGTACGATGAGTGCGAGCGCATTTCGGTGGTCACCGATGACTTCGGACACAGTTTGCAGTTCAACTACGATCAGGGCTGTAGTTCCGCTAGTCGAATCTATCGAATCACTTCTGTCGTACTGCCCGGTGGAGCACTGATTAGTTACGGCTACAACGCGCCCACTGGCACTCTGACGTCTGTGACTTATCCTGATGGTATGGTGCGCGGATATACCTATGGTGGTTGGAATGGTCGATTGCTGACCGGCATTATCGATGAACAGGGTCAGCCATATGCGACGTGGAGTTACGATACGGCGGCACGCCCGATTTCCAGTGAGCACGCTGGCGGTGCGGACCGGATCACTGTCTCCTATCAGTACCCGGGGAATGTCGCACCATGGCAAGTGCAGAGCGGGACCGTAACGGACTCGCAGAATTCGATCACAAAGTACTTCTACAGCGATGTCCGCGGCACGAATCGCCTCACGCAAGTACAGCGACCCCATCCGTCGGGCACCGGCACAATGAACGAGTTCTGGACGTACGACACGAATGGCAATGTCGCTACTTACAAGAACTATCGCACCTATCGAACCGACTACAGTTACGATTTGATTCGCAATCTGGAAACGTCGCGCACGGAGGGACTCAACAGCACCGGCACGACCAATCCAGAAACCCGCACGATCACCACCCAGTGGCACCCGACGTTCCGGCTGCCAACGCTGATCACCGAGACCGGTCGCACGACCGCGGTCACGTACGACGTGAACGGAAATCAGCTGACCAGGACCGTCACGGACACGGCGACGTCGCAGTCACGCACCTGGACCTGGACTTACGACAGCTACGGCCGGATGCTGACCGAGGACGGGCCGCGCACCGACGTCGCGGACGTCACCACGTACACGTATTACACCTGCACGACCGGCTCCGAATGCGGGCAGCTCGCGACGGTGACGAATGCGGCCGGTCACGTAACGACCTATTCGACCTACAACGTCCACGGCCAGCCGCTCACGATCATCGATCCGAACGGTGTCCTGACGACGCTGGCCTATGATCTGCGGCAGCGCCTGACCAGCCGCTCGGTCGGCGGCGAGACCACGAGTTTCGACTACTGGCCGACTGGGCTCCTCAAGCGCATGACCGCGCCGGACGGCAGTTTCATCGAATACGCCTACGATGCGGCGCACCGGCTGACGCAGATCGCGGACAACGAGAACAACCGCGTCGTGTACTCGCTCGATGCGATGGGCAACCGCATCCAGGAACAGAACCTGGATCCCTCGGGGGCGGTTGCGCGCCTGCACTTCCGTACAGTCAACGCCCTGAACCGTCTCAAGGAGGAGATCGGATCGGCCAACACGCCTGCGGTGACCACCGCGTTCACTTACGACAACAACGGCAATCTGCTCACGACCGCCGCGCCACTCGGCCGCACGACCGCGAACAGCTACGACAAGCTCGATCGGCTGAAGCAGACGACTGATCCGGCAACCGGCATCACGGCGTTGGGGTACAACGCGCGCGACGACCTGATTTCGGTCACCGATCCGCGCGGACTCGTGACGGGCTATTCCTACAACGGCCTCGGCGATCTCACGCAGCTGACTTCGCCGGACACGGGCGTGACCGCGCACATTTATGACTCCGGCGGCAACCCGCAAACGCGCACCGACGCGCGCGGCCAGGTGGCGACTTACAGCCACGATGCGCTCAACCGCATCACGTCGGCTGCGCACTCGGACCAGACCATCAGCTATTCCTACGATTCCGGCACCAACGGCATCGGCCGGCTCACGGGCATTACGGACAATTCGGGCTCGACGACCTGGACCTACACGCCGCAAGGCCGCGTCGCGACGCGCGAGCAGACTACGGCGGGCCTGTATCGCTATGTCGGCTACGGCTACGACAGCGCGGGTCGCCTCACGACCATCGTCTATCCATCGGGCGCGGTCTTCAACTTCGGCTACACCG
>CAZYPM010000244.1:0-2343 GCA_964649205.1 uncultured Steroidobacteraceae bacterium | reverse complement strand
GCGAAAATCCATCGCAGCGGCTTCGTGCCGGACTTCATCGTCGGCATCTGGCGCGGCGGCACGCCGGTCGGCATCGCGATCCAGGAGTATTTCGAGTTCGTCGGCGTCGAGACCGACCACATCGCGGTGCGCACCTCCGCCTATGTCGGCATCGGGCAGCGCGCCAAGACCATCCGCGTCCACGGCCTGCATTACCTCATCGAGGAGGCCAATGCCGGCGACTCGCTGCTGATCGTGGACGACGTCTTCGACTCGGGCCACAGCATCGAGGCGCTGCTGCGCGAGCTGACGGCCAAGATGCGGCTCAACCTGCCGGGCAAGGTCAGGATCGCGACGCCGTGGTACAAGCCGGGCAACAACCAGACGGCGCTGGTGCCGGACTACTACCTGCACGAGACCGACCGCTGGATCGTGTTTCCGCACGAGCTGGTCGGGCTCACGCTCGAGGAGATCGAGGCGGGCAAGCCGGAGCTTCAGTCCGTGATCGGGGATCTCAGGAAGTAGCTCAGCCTCCGATCGGATGCCAGGTGGTCTTGGTCTCCTGGGTGTCGCGGATCGCGTAGGGGTGCTGCGCCGCCGCGGCATTCCAGTCCTGGCCGCCGCGCAGGATCACGCGCTTGATGTTGTCGGCCGCCAGCTCCTGGATGCGGCGCGCGGCCTTGGCGTCCGCGTCGCCATGCACGATCGCGTTGACGTCCATGTGCGAAGCGAACGGTTCGGTCAGCTCGTCCCTGAACCCCGTCAGCACGTTGATCACGCCCGCGGGGAAATCCGACGCCTGCAGCACCTCGGCAAAGCTGATCGCGGACAGCGGCAGGGACTGCGAGGCGAGCACCACGCAACTGTTGCCGCCGGCGACCGCGGGCGCGACGTTCGACACCAGCCCGAGCAGGCCGCTCTTCTCCGGCGCGATGATCGCGACCACCCCGGTCGGCTCGAGCACCGAGAAGTTGAAGTGCGAGGTGGCGACCGGATTCACCGTGCTGAACACCTGCTGGTACTTGTCGGCCCAGCCCGCGTAGTAGACCAGCCGGTCGATCGCCGCCGTCACCTCGGTGGCGGCACGCGCCTTCGCGACGCCCTGCAGCGCCAGCTCGGCGGTGAACTGTGCGGCCCGGCCTTCCAGCATCTCCGCCGCGCGGTACAGCACCTGGCCGCGCAGGTAGGGGCTGCTGCCGGCCCAGGCGCCCAGCGCGCCGCGCGCGGCGACCACCGCGTCGCGGAAATCCTTGCGGCTGGCGCGACAGACATTGGCGATCACCGGCCCTCTCGCGCGCTGCAGCGGGTAGTAGCGGCCCGACTCGCTGCGCGGGAACTTGCCGTCGATGTAGAGCTTGTAGGTCTTGGCCACCGGCACGCGAGTGGCTTTCTTGCGGGCCATCAGCGGAGCTCCACGTAGTCATCCAGGCCGTGCAGGCCGCCCTCGCGCCCGACGCCGCTTTCCTTGTAGCCGCCGAACGGGGAGCTGGGATCGAACTTGTTGAAGGTGTTCGCCCACACCACGCCGGCGCGCAACGCCCGCGTCATCCTGAAGATCTTCGCGCCCTTGTCGGTCCAGACGCCGCCCGACAGGCCGTAGGGCGTGTTGTTGGCCTTGTCGAGCGCCTCCTCGAAGCTGCGGAAGGTCTGGATCGAGAGCACCGGCCCGAAGATCTCCTCCTGCACGACGCGGTTGGACTGCGCCACCCCGCTGAACAGCGTCGGCCGGCACCAGTAGCCGGTGCCCGGCAGCGGGCAGGAACTCTGGTACATCTCGCCGCCCTCCGCCTTGCCGATGGCGAGGTACTGCTCGATCTTCTCGAGTTGCGCGGCGGAGTTGATCGCGCCGATGTCGGTGTTCTTGTCGAGCGGGTCGCCGACGATGAGCGTCTCCATCCGCTCCTTGAGTTTCGCGATCACCTCCGCAGCCACCGATTCCTGCACCAGCAGGCGCGAGCCGGCGCAGCAGACGTGGCCCTGGTTGAAGAAGATGCCGTTGACGATGCCCTCCACCGCCTGGTCGATGGCGGCGTCGGCGAACACGATGTTGGCTGCCTTGCCGCCGAGCTCGAGGGTGTAGTGCTTTCCGGTGCCGGCGAGCCGCCGCATGATCAGCCGGCCGATCTCGGTCGAGCCGGTGAACGCGATCTTGTCGACACCGGGATGGTCCACCAGCGCGGCGCCGGTGTCGCCGGCGCCGGTGACGACGTTGACCACTCCGGGTGGCAGGTCCACGTCGCGCATCAGCTCGGCCAGCTTCAGCGCCGTCAGCGGCGTCGTTTCCGCCGGCTTCAGCACCACCGTGTTGCCGCAGGCGAGCGCCGGCGCGATCTTCCACGCCGCCATCAGCAGCGGGAAGTTCCA
>CAZYPM010000243.1:0-2355 GCA_964649205.1 uncultured Steroidobacteraceae bacterium | reverse complement strand
GCGCCGCGGCCGAAGGTGTCCTGTTCCGCCACGCAGCGCTTGACGATGCGGCCGGACGAGGGTGCGAAGATCTCGTGGCTGGTCTTGACCAGTTCGGCCACTGCCAGCACCTGTCCGGCCTCCACGTGATCGCCTTCCTTCACCTGCCATTCCTGCAGCAGGGCTTCGGTGCCTTCATCGACGTCGGCCCACACCGCGTCGTCGAGGATGATGTCGGTCATGTTGTGTCTCCTGGTTGATTAGTCGAGCTTGAAGCTCATCAGGCCGCGCGCGCTGGCGACGATGTTGTCCACCTGCGGAATGGCGAACTGCTCGAGCGGGCGGCTGAAGGGAATGGGTACATCGGGCACTGCGAGGCGGCGCACGGGGGCCTTGAGACGCAGGGTGTCGAGGTTCTCGGCGACCAGCGCGGCAATCTCGCCGGACAGCCCGTAGCTGAGGTAATCCTCGTCGGCGACCAGCAGGCGGCCGGTCTTCGCCACCGAGGCCAGCACTGCGGCGCGGTCGAGCGGCACCAGGGTGCGCAGGTCGAGCACCTCGGCGGAGATGCCCTCGGCGGCGAGCTGGTCGGCGGCCAGCACCGACTTCTGCACCATCTGCGACAGGGTCACGATGGTGAGGTCGCGGCCTTCGCGCACCACCCGGGCCTGGCCGAAGGGGATGGTGTATTGCGCTTCCGGGACCTCGTTGGTGCTGCCCTCGAAATAGGACATCCAGGACAGGCCCATGATGCCCTTGTGGTAGAGGAAGACCACCGGGTTGTCGTCGCGGATCGCGGACGTCATCAGGCCCTTGGCATCAAAGGCGTTGGACGGCACCACCACCTTGAGGCCGGGCACGTGGGCGAAGATCGAGTACAGGCACTGCGAGTGCTGCGCGGCGTCGTTGTAGCCGCCGCCGATGCCGGTGGTGATCACCAGCGGATACTTGCAGGCACCCCCCGACATGTAGTGGTTCTTGGCGATGTGGTTGTAGATCTGGTCGAAGCAGACGCCGAAGAAGTCGACGAACATCAGCTCCGAGATCGGCCGCAGCCCTTCGGCTGCAGCGCCGAGCGCGGCGCCCATGAAGCCGGTCTCCGAGATCGGTGTGTCCATCACGCGTTCCGGGCCGAACTGCTCGAGCAGCCCGGTGGTGGCGCTGAAGATGCCGCCGTACTTGCCGACGTCCTCGCCCATGACGAAGACACGTGGATCGCGCGCCATCTCCTGCGCGGTCGCTTCCGAGATCGCCTGGGCCATGGTGAGGCGGCGGGTGGTGGTGGTCGTGCTCATTGCGGTCTCCTGGTATTTATTCGGCGAAGACGTGCAGCAGCGCGTCCTGCGGTTCCGGGTAGGGGCTGTTGCGGCCGAAGTCGTAGGCGGCCTGCACGCGCGCCGACACGCGTTCGCGCAGCGCGGCGTCGGCCATGTCGTCGAGCAGGCCGCGCGCGCGCAGCGTGGCGCCGAGCGCCGGGATGGGGTCGTGCTGGCGCAGCGCCTTGGCTTCGCCCTTGGGGCGGTAGGTCTCGGGGTCGCCCTGGAAGTGGCCGAAGTAGCGATCGGTCTTGACCTCGATCAGGGTCGGGCCCTGGCCGCGGCGGGCACGCGCCACCGCCTCGCCGGCGGCTTTGAACACCGCCAGCGCGTCGTTGCGCTCCACCAGCACGCCCGGCATGCCATAGGCCACGGCACGATCGGCATTGGAGGCGATCGCGGTGGAAGCGGACTTCTCGACCGAGATGCCGTACTTGTTGTCCTCGACCACGAACACCACCGGCAGCTTCCACAGCGCGGCGAGGTTCAGTGCCTCGTGGAAAGCGCCCTGGTTGGCGGCGCCCTCGCCGAAGAAGGCGATCGCCACCGCATCGGTGCCGAGCTTCTTCGCCGCCAGCGCGGCGCCGCAGGCTTGCGGCGCGCCGGCACCGACGATGCCGCTGCAGGAGAATTTCACCGCCGGATCGAACAGGTGCATGTGGCCGCCCTTGCCGCGGCCCAGGCCGGTGGCCTTGCCGAACATCTCGGCGGTCATCGCGTTCAGGTCGACGTCCTTGGCGATGGCGAAGTGGTGCGGGCGGTGGGCGCCGACCACGGTGTCGTCACGGCGCAGGTGGACGCACACACCGACCGCGACCGGTTCCTGGCCGGCGGCCAGGTGCATCTCGCCGGGCACCGCGCCGGCGCCGATGTCGAAGGCCAGGCCCTTCTGGATCTTCGGCGGGAGCTTGGCCTCGAGGTAGACCCGGGCCATGGTCTCCTCGTACTCCCGGATCTCGATCATCTTTTCGTACATCCACAGCAGTTGCTTGCTTGTCGCTTCCATCGCTGCAAAGCCTCCTCGTCGATTGGGTCGTCTGGTCGCGCCGTGGTCGGGAAG
>CAZYPM010000242.1:0-2406 GCA_964649205.1 uncultured Steroidobacteraceae bacterium | reverse complement strand
CGCAGCGCGAAGCGCCGCTGTGGATCGTTGAGGATGGCCTGCGCGAGGCCGCCGCCCTGGGCGCCAGTGGCGCCGATGACGGCAATGACGGGCCTGAACATCATGTGCTCCTTTACTGTGCAGCTACTGCGGCCGGGGGCGGCAGCGGTTCGGGGACGCGGTTCTTCACCGCCGGAATGGACTGCAGGTAGGCGAAGATCGCCTCCAGGTCCTCGTCGGTGAAGTGCTTGTACATCGGGATCGGCATCGGCGGCAGGATCTCGCGCCCGCGACCGAGGTGGCGGCCGGTGCGGATCGTGTCCTTGAAGTTCTTGAGCGTCCAGCGGCCGAGCCCGGTGTCGGGATCCGGCGTCAGGTTCGCCGTGAAGCTCACGCCCCAGGGACCGGACCACGCGGTGAAGGTCGTGGAGGCGACCGTCTCCCAGGGCGCGTCCGGGCGCGCCGACAGCGGCGGCATCACCAGCTGCTCCGGGTGCCCGGACAGCATGCGCGTCATGTCGCGCTCAGGGCCGTTCGCGCCGACGATCATCGGCGTGTGGCAGTCGTTGCAGCCGGCGGTGGTCACGAGGTACTGGCCGCGCACGAGCTGCGCATCGTCGGCGACGGCGAGCGTCGGGACCAGCGCGAGCGCGGCGGCGATCAGGCGAAAGGCATTCATGGCGATGTCTCCTCCGGGGTCTTCAGGTCTTCGTGGATCCAGCGCGCGATCAGCGCGATGGCGGTGAGATCGGGCTTGACGGTGCCGAGCGGCGGCATCTGGATGCGCGGGTCGCGCGAGCGCATGCGCGCCGGCAGCGTCCCGGCCTTGGCATCGCCGGGGACGATGAGCCTGGCGTCGGTAGCGCCCGCGGGGCGATAGCGGCTCTCGTTCGCGAGCAAGATGCGCAGCACCTGCTCGCCGGAACGCGGATCGGCGGGATCGATCGCGAGCTGCAGTTCGACCGGCACGGCGCCGTTCGTGAGCTTCGGGTCCGCATGGCAATGGCCGCAGTTCGCGTGCAGGTAGCCGAGCGCGGCGCGTCCCGCGGGCGTGGGCGCCAGGATGCGCGGCGGCGACTCGATCAGACTGCGCGGGAAGCCGGCCAGCTTCCCGCTCGCCGCCAGCGTGCGCAGGTCGAGATCGCCGGCGCGCGGCGGCTCGGCGTGCGGCGCGAGCGGGTCGCGGTCCGGCGAGAGCTGCAGCGCACTGAAGCCGAGCACCGGCGCGGCGCCGCCTTCATGGCAGGCGCGGCAATCGTCCTGCGACGGAATGCGGTAGCGGAAGCCGTCGGCAAGCGTGACGGTCGTGCCGGCGGCCGGCGCGAGCGTCGCGGCGTCCTGCGCGTCGTTCCACACGTAGGCGCGGAATTGCCAGCTGCCGTCCGCCGCGCGCTCAATGGTGCGCGTCTCGACGCGCCGCCCGCCGACCGAGAATTCCTTCCAGAGTTTCGTACCGACCGGGAACTCCCAGGCCGCCGGGCGGGAGCCGTCGATCGCGGCGCCGTCCGGCAGCGTGATCCAGCGCCGCTTGGTCGCGCCATCGGACCAGAGCGGGTACTGCGGCGTGAAAGTCGCGGCGTTTGCGGGCAGCGGCTGCAGCGCGTCGCCCGCAAGGGCGGCGCCCGCAGCCAGCGCGGCTGCGAATCCGAGTGCGGCGATGGCGTTCCTGGCCCTCATGGGGCCGGCATGCTGCGCGCGCGGCCGCTGCCCCGCATCGCCCGCGGAGGGCCAGTCAGCGGGCCATCAGCGGGCCATCGGGCGGTTGGCGCGGTACCAGTCGGCAGCCTGGCTGCGGGAAGAAATGTCCAGCTTTTCCAGTATGTTGGCGACGTGCCGCTTGACGGTATGGGGCGACAGGTCGAGCCCGCGGGCAATCAGCTTGTTGCTCTCGCCGGCCGAGATGCGCGCCAGCACGTCGAGCTCGCGGGCCGAGAGCGGCCCGCTGCTCGCGGTCTGCGCCGCCGGCGTCGCGGGGCAGGCATAGCGCTGCTGCCAGCCGCGCAGCATCGCGAGCTCGGTCCATTCCAGCTCGTCGCGCCAGGGCGCGCCGGCCACCTGCGTGAGCACATCGCAACCTGCGAGCACCACGCCGCCGACCTCGCCGGTCTCCGCCACGCGCCGGAACAGCGGCTTGAGCGTGGCCGCGGCCTCCGCGCGCCGGCCGAGACGCAGCAGCGCATCGGCATGCCGCAACCGCGATTCCTCGGCGAGCCCGAGCACGTCGAGCTTCTCCTCCTTCTCGAGCAGCCGCCCCCAGGTCGTGGCCGCCTCCTCGTGGCGGCCCTCCAGCGCGGCGAGCCGTGGGGGGACCGTGGCGAGCGGCGCCTCGATCATCACGTAGTTCTTGATGTTGCGTGGCGGCGGGATCCGCGCCGCCTGCTCGCGCAGCATCGCCGCATCCCCGAGCGCGTCGGCGAGCCGCAGCGC
>CAZYPM010000241.1:0-2416 GCA_964649205.1 uncultured Steroidobacteraceae bacterium | reverse complement strand
GGCGATCACCCGGCGCATGTCGTGGCGACGTCGCATGAGCAGTGACTGCCCGGCGCGCCGGCGCGCACGCCAGCGCCGCAGCGTCGAAGCACCCACGCCCGCGATCACCGCGATGAGCGGCGCCGCCAGGTTCAGCTGCTGCATGGCATCCGCTCCGGCGAGCAGGACAGCGCGAGTGGCTTCCGGTTCACTCTCCTCGCCGCCATCACGGCGACTCCCGGCACTGCGCAGCCGCCGCTGCCGGCCGCTCGCCCGGATCCGGCCCTGCAACAGCCCGCTCGCCACCGTCAGCAGCCGCTCGGTCGAACCGACCTGGCTCCTGAGCTTCGCGTTCTCCCGCTGCAGCCGGTTCAGCTCCGCCCGCATCCGCGCCAGTTCGGGTGCGCGCGCCGGCCGCCCAGCCGGATGCACCATGACCTCCCGCGCCAGCGCTCCCAGCGCCCGGTGCAACAGACTCTGGAACCGGTTGCGCGACAACCCCAGCTCGCGCGCTGCGGCCGACACGGTCTTGATCCCGGCCAGCACCTCCACCACCACCGCCAGACGCGGCAAGACCGGCTCCGGCACCACCGGCAACGGCGCATACTTCGCCCGGCTCATCGGCGACCTCCCCGGGAGTCCCTCCCGACGGTGCCCGCTCCGCACACAGTTTGCGCTCCCAGATCAGTGCGAGCTCGCGCCAGGGGACGCCGGGGTCGAAGTGCTGGCCAGCAGCCGCCGCGGCCAACGCCCGCGATGCGCCGTCACCACCGGCGCCTTCAACGACTTGCGGGTCAACAGCAACAACCGCTCCGAGCGGCGCTTGTCGCGCTCCAGCAACTTCACCTTGCCCTCGAGCTCGGCGATCCGCGCACTCGCCAGCGACAGGTCCGCCCGCCCATCCGCCGCCTGACCGGCCAGCGGGTTCAACGCCGCCAGCATCGCCTGCAGCGCCCGCGTCTCCAGCTTGTAGTAGGTCGCCCGCGACAGCTTGGCCCTCGCGATCGCCTCGGTCACCGGGGTCTCCCCGGACAGCACCGACAACAGCAGCAGGCAGCGGCTGCGGGCGATCGCATCCAGCTGCTCCGAGCTGTTCAACCAGCGCGGGACCGGCCGCGACCGATGCCGCCGCCGACCGCTCGGTACCTTGCTCTTCACTACCCCGCATTCCGTGTTCATCGTCCGCCTCCTTCCCCATCGGGATCGTGGTCTCTTCATCCCCCACCCGTACCTTCAGATCCGCACCGCTAGCGCTGATCGCAAGGTCCCGGTCGCCCAGCCGCCCGACCAGGTAGAACGGCAACTTGGGCGGCTGTTCCCGCGCGAGCCGCAACGCGTTCGCGGCCACCGTCGCCTCCACCGCCGCCCGCACCGGCGCCGCCGCCCGGAAGAACCGGTCCGCCGGCACCAGCCCGTCCAGCGCCTGATGCGGACGCTGGAAGTTGTAGTGCTGCACGAACAGCCCGATACGCCGCTCGCAGTCCTGGAAGTCGGCAAACACGGTGCAGGACAACAGCTCTTCCCACAGCGTCTTCCAGAACCGCTCGATCTTGCCGCAGGTCTGCGGATGGTGCGGCCGGCTCTTCACGTGCCGGATGCCATGACGCTTGAGCTCGGCTTCGAACTCGGTGGCACCACGCCAGCAGGTGTACTGGCGACCCTGATCGGTCAGGATCTCGCGCGGCGCGCCGTACTCGGCAATGCCGCGGGATAACGCCTCCAGCACCAGGCTGCTGCGCTGGTGATGCGCCAGCGCCAGACTCACCAGGTAACGCGAGTGGTCATCCAGGAACGCCGCCACGTACAGCCGCTCGTGCTTGCGCAGCAGGAACGTGAACAGGTCTGACTGCCACAACTGGTTCGGCTCGGCACGCTCGAACCGGTGCTCGCGCGGCTTGGGCTTGGCACGCGGCTTGGGACGCGCGGCCGCCAGCCCTTCATCCCGCAACACCCGCCGCACCGTGCTCGCCGAAGTGCCGAGCCCGAAGTAGCGCTTCAGCACGTCCCGGATGCGCCGATTGCCGGCCCCCGGCTGCGCACGCTTCGCCGCCACGATCGCCGCGCGTCGCGCCGGCATTGCATCGGACCGCGCCGGCCGTTGCCGCACCCCATCCGCCGGCACCAGCCGCGCTTCGCCACCCTCCCGATACTTGCGACACCACTCCAACAAGGTCGTGTACGGCACCCCGAACCGCGCCGACACCTCGCTCGCCGCCAGCCCTTGCTCCACCACCGCACGCGCCGCCGCCAGGCACACGTCCCGCGGCCAGCACGCACCGTGCCGCCGACTCGCCCGGTCGCTACGACCAGGCCGCTTCGTCTCACCTTGGTTTGCCACTTGTCTCTCCTTCCTGCGCCTCGACGGCAGGTAAACTGGAGAACAAGTGCTAAGAGATTATCGAGCTGCTCAATCGCTCATCAGGTGGCGAGCACAGCA
>CAZYPM010000240.1:0-2417 GCA_964649205.1 uncultured Steroidobacteraceae bacterium | reverse complement strand
CCCGGTCGACCACGTCATCGGCAAGGCGGAGGCGATCTGGCTGTCGTTCAACCCGGGGCCGGGCGCATTCCTGCTCTGGGAACGCATGGGCACCGGGATCCGGTAGGAGAACGTTCGTATGCAGCACAGACAGCGTGGCATGACCTTCCTCGGGATCATCGTGCTGGTGGTCGTGGTCGGTGCGTGGGTCTATTCGGGCATCCGGCTGGTGCCCAAGTACCTCGAGTACATGAAGGTCGCGGCCACCCTCGAGAAGGTCCGCGACGAGTACGAGAGCAACCCCGGGACCACCGACTTCATGCTGCGCAAGGCGGTCGAGCGGCATTTCGACATCGAGATGGTCGACGTGATCACGTCCAACGACATCGAGATCCGCAAGGAGGGTGGCACGTTCTTCGTGCGCGCCGCATACGAGGACACGGTCCCGCTGGTCTCAAACGTGTCGTTCCTGGTCCAGTTCGACAAGACCGTCGAAGTGTCCGCGCGCTGAGCGCGGCCGATCCCGCGTGGATCCCGCCGGACGCTGGCTGCAGGAGCGCCTCGGCTGCACGCTGGCCGACCCGGCGCTGCTGACGCGCGCGCTGACCCACCGCAGCGCGGGCCCCGACAACAACGAGCGGCTCGAATACCTGGGCGACGCCGTGCTGTCGTTCGTGGTTGCCGAACTGCTGTTCCAGCGCTTTCCGGAAGCCAGCGAGGGCGAGCTGTCGCGCTACCGCGCGACGCTCGTCAGCGGCGAATCGCTGGCCGCCGCGGCAGCCTCGCTCGGACTCGGCGAGCAGCTGCGCCTCGGCGAGGGCGAACTGAAGTCCGGGGGCCAGCGTCGCGCCACGATCCTGGCGGACGCCCTCGAGGCGCTGTTCGGCGCGATCTACGTGGACAGCGGCCTGGAGGCCGTACGCCGGGCGGCGTCGCGGGTATTCGACGAACCGCTGGCGGCGCTGCCGGCGGCCGGCCTGCTGAAGGACCCGAAGACGCGGCTGCAGGAATGGCTGCAGGGACGTGGCCTGCCGCTGCCGGCGTACACGGTGCTCGAGGTGAGCGGCGAGCCGCACGAACAGCGCTTCCGGGTCTGCTGCGACGTCGGCGGGCTCGGGGTCCGCGCCGAGGCGGAAGGCAGCAGCCGGCGGCGCGCCGAGCAGGAGGCGGCGCAGCGCGTGCTCGAGGACCCGACGCTGCGGGCCGACCGATGAGCGCCGCAGCGTTCCGCTGCGGCACGGCGGTACTCGCGGGTCGCCCGAACGTCGGCAAGTCCACGCTCTTCAACGCGCTGGTCGGGCAGAAAATCAGCATCGTGACGCCCAAGGCCCAGACCACGCGGCACCGCATCCAGGGCGTGCTGACGAGGCCGGGCTTCCAGCTGGTCCTGCAGG
The DNA here is from genome assembly GCA_964649205.1 of uncultured Steroidobacteraceae bacterium. Lineage (GTDB taxonomy): Bacteria > Pseudomonadota > Gammaproteobacteria > Steroidobacterales > Steroidobacteraceae > SCUD01. The sequence continues at coordinate 1,044 of CAZYPM010000240.1, read as the reverse complement.
ACACGCCGGGCGCCGGCCCTGCGGCGGGCAGTCGCCTTGCGCACGCGATGGGGCGCGAGGCGGCGGCGGCGGTCTCCGTGGCGGACGCGGCGATCCTGGTGGTCGCGGCGCCGCGCTGGGCCGAGGCCGACGGCCAGGCGCTCGCCCGCCTGGTCGAAGCACGCCTTCCCATCGTGCTCGCAGTGAACAAGATCGATCGCCTGCGGCCGCGCGAGCGGCTGCTGCCGCTGCTCGAGGACCTCTCGCGCCGGCACGATTTCGCGGCGATCGTCCCGGTGTCGGCCGAGCGGGGCGAAAACCTGGAGCGGCTGGTCGCGGCGGTGGTGGCGCTGCTGCCCGAGGGCCCGGCGGCCTGGCCGGAGGAGCAGGTGACGGACCGCAGCGAGCGCTTCCTGGCGGCCGAGATCGTGCGCGAGCAGCTGATGATCGCGCTGTCGGACGAGCTGCCCTACGGAATCGCGGTCGAGATCGAGCGCTTCGAGGAAGGCGCCGACGGGCGCACGGAGATCGATGCCGTCATCTGGGTCGAGCGCGACGGTCAGCGCAAGATCGTGATCGGCACGCGCGGGGAGCGCCTGAAGGCGATCGGCCGCGCCGCACGGCTGGCGCTGAACGAGCGGCTCGGCCGGCGCGTGCATCTGTCGACCTGGGTGCGCGTGCGCAAGGGCTGGAGCGACGACGAGAACATGCTGCGGCGGCTGGGCCACGGGGTCCCATGAGTGCGCCGCGGCGCGTGCAGCTCACGGCGGCGTGGCTGCTCCACCACCGGCCCTGGAGCGACACCAGCCGGATCCTGGACCTGATGACCCGCGACTTCGGGCGCGTCACGCTGTTCGCGCACGGCGCGCGGCGGCCGAAGTCGCCCTGGCGCGGCCTGCTGCGGCCGTTCCAGCCGCTGTCGGTCTCGTGGAGCGGCCGAGCGGACGGCGGCACGCTGACCGCGGCGGAAGCCGCGGGCCCGGCCCCGCCGCTGCCGCCCGGCCGCCTGCTGTCCGGCTTCTACCTCAACGAACTGCTGCTGAAGCTGCTGCCGCGCGAGGACCG
>CAZYPM010000239.1:0-2461 GCA_964649205.1 uncultured Steroidobacteraceae bacterium | reverse complement strand
AGTTTCGATCAGCAACAGATTCGCTACGCACTGCGTAGCAATTTGAGCTGGACCCACCTTCGCCAGCTCATGCGCATCAGCAACGAAGAAGTCCGACTCTGGTACATGAACGAGGCGAGCCAGCAAGGCTGGAGCGCACGCGCCCTGGACCGCCAGATCAGCACGCTCTATTACGAGCGCCTGCTATCCAGTCAAGACAAGACCGCAGTGAGGCAGGAAGCGGCGGCCCTTATTGCCGAGCAGGCTCCTGCAGATCCGCGTGATTTCATCCGCGACCCCTACATCCTTGAGTTCATCGGCGCTCAGCCCGGCGCCACGCTCTACGAAGCCGACCTGGAAGCCGGTCTGATCCAGCAGTTGCAGTCCTTCCTCCTGGAACTGGGCAAAGGTTTCGCCTTCGTCGCACGGCAGAAGCATCTTCGCGTCGAGAGCGAGGACTGCTTCATCGACTTGGTCTTCTACAACTACCTGCTCAAGTGCTTCGTATTGATCGACCTCAAGATCGGCAAACTCACTCACCAGGATGTCGGGCAGATGGACATGTACGTCCGCGTTTTCGAGGAGCAATACCGCACCGAGAGCGACAATCCGACACTCGGTCTCATTCTTTGCTCGGAGCGCAACGAAGCCGTCGCCAAGTACTCACTGCTCGCCGATAGCCAGCAGCTCTTTGCCAGTCGCTACCGAGCCTTTCTCCCTTCCGAAGCCGAGTTGCAGGCCGAGCTTCAACGTGACCGCGCTCTAATCGAGAGCCAGCAGGAGGGGCAGGCATGAGCGCGGCGCTGCTCGACAGCTTCGACCTGCTCGCCGACAGCCTCGGCGGCGTGGCGAAGCTGCGCGAACTGATCCTCAGCCTCGCCGTGCGCGGCAGGCTGGTGCCGCAGGACCCGAGCGACGAGCCGGCGAGCGAACTGCTGAAGCGGATTCGCGCGGAGAAGGATCGGCTGATCAAGGAAGGGAAGATCAAGCGGGAGAAGCTGTTGCCAGGGCTCACCGATGAACCTCCGCCATATGAATTACCGAAGGGTTGGGAGTGGTCATCTCTTGCGCAGATCGGATTGATCAGTCCCCGCAACGAAGCAGCTGATGAAGTGGCGGCGTCATTCGTTCAGATGAGTTCGATCCCTGTTCGCTTCGGCGAGGAGCATCGAGTGGAAGAGCGCCATTGGCGTGAAATCAAGTCCGGTTTCACGCATTTCGCTGAGAACGATGTCGGTGTCGCCAAGATCACGCCATGTTTCGAGAATGGGAAATCGACCGTCTTCAGAGGGCTGACCAACGGCATTGGCGCCGGCACGACTGAACTTCACATCGTTCGCCCGATTGGCGGAATCCTTCCCGACTACATCTTGCTTTATCTGAAAACGCCGGACTTTCTAATAGCTGGCGAACGCGTGATGACTGGTTCGGCGGGCCAGAAGCGACTACCCCGACAATATTTCGAGTCAAATCCGTTTCCTCTACCCCCGCTCGCTGAACAATTCCGCATCGTCGCCAAGGTCGAGGAACTCATGGCCCTGTGCGACCGGCTCGAAGCCGAGCAAGGCCACGCCGCGCGGGTGCAGGGGCATTGGGTCGACGCCGCGCTCGACCAGCTCGCCGAATCCGCCGACGCCGACGAATTCCGCCGCCACTGGCAGCACCTCGCCGCGCATTTCGACACCCTCTTCACCACGCCCGAATCCATCGACCGCCTCGACGCCACCCTGCTCCAGCTCGCCGTGCACGGCAGACTCGTCCCGCAAGACCCGCACGACGAGCCCGCCAGCGAACTGCTCAAACAGATCAGCGCCGAGAAGGACCGGCTTATCAAGGAAGGGAAGATTAAGCGGGACAGGCCGGTTGCGGCGGTTACCAACGACGAAGAAAACTACGCCTTGCCTACGGGGTGGCAGTGGGTAAAGTTGAATGAATTGTGCCTACAGATCACCGACGGAGCTCATCACACCCCAGCTTACATTGCAGCTGGCGTACCGTTTCTGTCGGTCAAAGACTTGAGCTCTGGGAAACTCGATTTCAGCAACACGCGCTACATATCGACGGAATCGCATGAAGAACTGATCAAGCGGTGTAAGCCTGAACTGGGAGACATATTGCTAACAAAGATTGGGACAACTGGGATTGCAGTCGTGATTGATGATCCCCGTCCGTTCAGCATTTTTGTGAGTGTCGCTTTGATCAAGCTCCCCCACAACCTCATCGACCGAGCTTACCTAGCCACGGTTATTAACTCACCTCTTGTCCGCAAACAGTCTGCAGAGGGGACAGAGGGAGTGGGAAACAAGAACCTAGTCCTTCGCAAGATTAGGTGCTTCCAGATCGCGCTCCCCCCACTCGCTGAACAAGCCCGCATCGTCACCCAGCTCGAAAAACTGCTTTCGCTGACCGCCAGCCTCAAGGCCCGCATCACCGCAGCCCAGACCAAGCAGGCGCATCTGGCCGAAGCCCTGATCGCCGCGCT
>CAZYPM010000238.1:0-2478 GCA_964649205.1 uncultured Steroidobacteraceae bacterium | reverse complement strand
AACTGCTCGGTTCCCAGGAAACGCCTGAGTAGGTCGTGGACCGGATGGGCCATGGTTTCACGCCTTCCTCGCGGTGACCACGATCTCGGGCAGGGCCGCGATCAGGACGGGTGCCTCGACCGGCGTCAGCTGGCCGATTTCCACGGTCCCCTCCGGGGCCGAGGCCAGGTGGGCGCGGTCCCAGACCAGCCCGCTGACCGCTACGACCGCTGCCGCCAGGACGGCTGCGACATTCCGATGGATTCCGTATGCGTTTGCTTCGTACATGGTTCGCTCCTCCAGTGGGTGACACTCTGGAGGAGGGGTCGAAAGCGAACAAACGGAGGTTCTGAAGCCTCGTTAAGCGAAACTAATGCCCGGCGCGCGGGCAGATGTCACTGGCAGCGTTCCGAGGAGAGGCTCCTGCACCAGGGCTCCGGTTCGCGCTGAGCAAATAACTTCGCGGCCATATTCATGTAGTCCTCGACCGCCTCGTAGTCGGTCGTCGTGCGCCAGCCCGTGGCGTCGATGTCGTGCATCTTGTAGGCCTCCAGCCTGGGCTTGTCCATGAACTCCTTCTCGTGCGGGATGCGCTCGAGCACGAGGAAATCCTTGTAGCGCTTCAGGTACGCATGGATCGGGCCGGTCGCGCCCCACCATTGGGGGCAGGTCGCAGCGTAAGCCCGGTCCCATTCTTTCAGGATCGCCTGCCGCTCGGGCTGGGCCCACGGCGGGTCCCCCGGATCCCCCATGCGAACCCACATGGCGCCAGCACTTCCCGGCGGGACCCCGAGCCGCTTTTCGAGCGCCCGCAGGCGGGTGTCGCCCGTAACCCTCGCCCGCGTGAGTGCGGCCCGGTACTGCTTCATCAAGGCCTCGGACTCCGCCTCGATCTGCCGCTCCTTCTCGAGCTGGGCGGGTGTCTCCTCCTGCGCCCGCTGATTGCCAGCCATCATCTGTTCCATGTACTTCTGCGCGTTCGCCGGGTCTTCCATCATCTTTTGCTGGATGCGCGCCGCCATCGCCATCGGGTCGTCGTTGTCGATGGATCGCTGCCGGATCGCGGCGTTGATTTCGTCCTGCGCGTAGCGCGCGTTCTGCACTTCGGCGAGCGCGGCTGCGTTCTGCTCCGCGTAATTGTCCTGGCTGCTGTAGCAGGCGGTCGGCAGCGCCGGCACTTTCGCCCAGGGGCCGACGGGTCGCGCGGCCGGTTGCGTGCCGGGCTTGGCGGCCGGCTTGACGGTCTGCGCATCCAGCAGTTGAGCACAGAGGAACCCGGCCACGGCGGCCGTCAGGAGAATTCGCGCTTTCATGGTGCAGCCTCAGCCGATCGGATTGTCGCAGGTGCCGATCTTGCGACCGCTCAGATTGATCCTCATGGACATGCCGTCGGCCGTGGCGGTGATGACGCCGGTGTAGGAGCCATCGGCTGCAAACGTGATCTCGCCGGTGCCCGTCATCGGCATCTCGCCGCTGCACTGCATCGTCCAGGTCGCCTTGTTGCCCGTGCGCTGGAAATTCGAGGTGACGCAGCTCGGGTCGCCACCCGAAGGCGGCTGGGTCCACTGCGCGGCCCGGCAAACCTTGAGTGTCTGCGGCGGCGGCGAGAAGGGCATGCCTTCCATGACCATCTGCGAGGTGGTCTGCCAAAGCTCGCCGGCCGGGGCTTCGGCGCGGGCGGGCGCGAGCAGCAGCAAGAGCGCGGCGGACGCCGCCAGGAGGCGGCCAGCGGAGGACATGATCATAGGTATACCCGATTGTTGATTGAGGTAGATGGACCGGGGTACGCGGTTGTATGCGCCCGGAGCGGCCATGCTGTCAAGCGAGGGGCGGCTGAACTCATTGCGGGGCCCAGAAATGCTTGAGCCGCGGCCCGCGGGGCGCCGTCGCAGGCTTCGGCATCAGGCCGAAATCCATGGTTTCCTTCGTGCCGTCCACTCGGTTCAGTTTCACGCGCCCGCCGGTATCCGTGAGCCCGGCCGCATCGCCGGAGACGAAGACGCCCGCGCGGGCGCTGCCCGACTGGCCGAGGAACTTCGCGTCTGCGCCGACGCCCGCGTACATGTCGAAACCCTGCCCGCGCTTGAACGACGCCGACATCCGCGCGCCCATTTCGAACTCGGCCAGGCCGTGCTTCGACTTCGCGTTCACCAGGTTGAACTTGCCGTCCACCTTGATTTCCTTGCAACCGATCGACACGTTGAAGCTCGGGCCCGGCACGCCGCTCGGCATCGCGATCTTGTGGTCCAGCGTCATGTTGCCGAAGAGCGTTGTGCAGGCATCGGCCGGTTCGGCCGGCGGCACCTGCGCCGCGGACATCGGGACGAATTCCTCGGGGCAGTCCTTCACGAGGTCGGCCGGGAACCCATACAGGACGCTGGTCATCGCGATCAGGCCGAGGTTCATGCCTTCGATCTCGGCGCGAAGCCCGACGTCGATGCTGTCGAACCACTCGGGATCGCCGACCTGGGACAGGAGGCCGGTCGACATCTTGTACCA
>CAZYPM010000237.1:0-2514 GCA_964649205.1 uncultured Steroidobacteraceae bacterium | reverse complement strand
ACGCTGCGGACGACGAGACGGATCTCGACGACGTGCCGGCGGCGGACCTGGCCCGTGCCAAGCCCGCCGTGCGCCGCAAGCCCGCCGCGCGCAAGCCGGACAAGGGCGGAGACTGAGCGATGACGATCACCGCTGAAACGGTCAAGACGCTGCGCGAGCGCACCGGCGCCGGCATGATGGAGTGCAAGAAGGCCCTGGTCGAAACCGGCGGGGACCTCGATGCCGCGGCCGAGCTCATGCGCAAGGCGGGGCTCGCCAAGGCCGACAAGAAGGCGGCGCGCACCGCGGCCGAGGGCGTGCTGGCGGTGGCGCAGAGCGCCGACGGCCGGAGCGCGACGCTGGTCGAGGTCAACTGCGAAACGGATTTCGTCGCGCGCCAGCCGGAGTTCCAGGCGTTCGCGGCATCGGTCGCGCAGGCGGCGCTGGCCGCGGGCCGGGAGGATGCGGAAGCACTCGCCAGTCTCGCGCTCGCCGGCGGCAAGTCGGTGGACGATACGCGGCGCGAGCTGATCGCGCGCATCGGCGAGAACATCACGGTGCGCCGGGTTGCGCGCCTGAGTGCGCCGACGCGGATCGGCAGCTACGTGCACGGCATCCGGATCGGCACGCTGGTGGGCCTGAAGGGCGGCGACGAGACGCTGGCCAGGGACCTCGCGATGCACGTGGCCGCGGCCAATCCGCAGTACGTGCAGCCCGAGGACGTGCCCGCGGCGACGGTCGCCAAGGAACGCGAGATCCTCATGGCGCAGGCGGCGGCGGAGGGCAAGCCCGCCAACATCGTCGAGAAGATGGTGGAAGGACGGCTGCGCAAGTACCTGGCCGAGATCTGCCTGACCGGGCAGCCGTTCGTGAAGGACCCGGACCTGGCGGTCGGCAAGCTGCTGCAGCAGGCCGGCGCCACGGTCACCGGATTCCTGCGCTTCGAGGTGGGCGAGGGCATCGAGAAGAAGCAGTCGGATTTCGCGACGGAAGTGATGGCGCAGGTGGAAGCGGCGAAGGGCCGCGCCTGAGCGCGGTCGGGACCCTGCCCAGGCGGGGTTCCTTATAATCGCCCGGGACCACCAAAGGGGGACCTGGATGGCGGATGCTCAGGCCCGGAAGCCGCTCGCGCGGATCCTGCTGAAGATCAGCGGCGAGGCGCTGCTCGGCTCCGCCGACTACGGCATCGATCCCGCGGTCCTGAAGCGCGTCGCCGGCGAGATCCGGGACGTGATCGGACGCGGCATCCAGGTCGCGGTGGTCATCGGGGGCGGCAACATCTTCCGCGGCGCCGGGCTCGCGCGCGCGGGCATGGACCGGGTCACCGCGGACCACATGGGCATGCTGGCGACGGTGATGAATGCGCTCGCGCTGCAGGACGCGCTCGAGTCGCTCGGCAGCTATGCGCGCGTGATGTCCGCGGTGCGGGTCCAGGAAGTGTGCGAGGACTACATCCGCCGCCGCGCCGTCCGCCACCTGGAAAAGGGGCGCTGCGTGATCTTCGCGGCCGGCACCGGCAATCCCTTCTTCACCACCGACACGGCGGCGTCGCTGCGGGCGATCGAGATCGGCGCCGACCTGCTGCTGAAGGCGACCAAGGTCAACGGCATCTACGACGACGACCCGGCGCGCAACCCCAAGGCCGCGCGCTACCGCACGCTGTCGTTCGACAAGGTGCTCGACGACCGCCTGGGCGTGATGGACGCGACGGCGATCGTGATGTGCCGCGACAACGGCCTGCCGTTGCGCGTCTTCAACCTGATGAACGAGGGTGACCTGCTGCGCATCGTCGCCGGCGAGGACGTCGGCACGCTGGTCGCCAACGGGCTGTAGCGGGCGCGAGCGAGGACAGGGGCATGCAAGACCAGATGACCAGGGACGCCACCCAGCGCATGGGCAAGTGCGTCGCGATGCTGAAGGACCACTACCGCAAGATGCGCACCGGCCGCGCCAACACGGGGCTGCTGGACGGCATCAAGGTCGAGTACTACGGCAACGAGGTGCCGCTCAACCAGGTCGCGAGCATCAGCGTCGAGGACGCGCGTACGCTGGTGGTGGCGCCCTGGGACAAGTCCGCGGTCGGCGCGGTCGAGAAGGCCATCCTGAAGTCGGACCTCGGGCTGACGCCCAATACGGCGGGCCAGGTGATCCGGCTGCCGCTGCCGCCGATGACGGAAGAGCGGCGCAGGGAACTGACCAAGGTCGCGAAGCACGAGGCCGAGAACGCACGCGTCGCCGTGCGTGCCGTGCGCCACGATCTCATGAACGAACTCAAGGAGCTGCTCAAGGAAAGACTGGTCTCCGAGGACGACCACCGTCGCGCGCAGGAGGAGATCCAGAAGCTCACCGACCGGCACGTGCACGACATCGACGCCGTGCTGGCCGAGAAAGAGAAAGAGCTGCTGCAGGTCTGAGATGCCCGCACCCGCCACCCTGGAATCCGGCGCCGGCCCGGTGCCGCGCCATGTCGCCGTCATCATGGACGGCAACGGCCGCTGGGCCCAGCAGCGCGCGCTGCCGCGCGCCGCCGGGCAC
>CAZYPM010000236.1:0-2551 GCA_964649205.1 uncultured Steroidobacteraceae bacterium | reverse complement strand
CTCGCGTCGACGCAAGAGCGCGTGCCTTAGACGCACTCCCGTCCGGGTGTGCGCCCGGCGGCAGTGTGACGCAACTCTCATCCGCCGGGGCGCGCCTGCTCCTAGCATCTCCGATGATGAGGGCAGTCGAACACATCACGCTCGACGGCGAGGCCGATGCCGGCCCGGAACCGGCCCCGCAGGCACCCCTCGCGACGCTGCGCCGGTACAGGATCCCCGGTCACCCCGAGGGTTACTACACGGAACTCTCGATCCTCGAGAATCACTACCTGCGGGTTCGCATCGTCGGGCTCCGGAACGGAGCGCGCGACTATCAACTCGACCTGCGTTTCGTCAATCCGGCGCCGATGCGCGTGCGGCGCATCCCGCGCGCCTGGCTGCTGGTTGCCGGCGGCCTTACGACGGCCGGCCTGGGGGCCCTCGCGGCGACCTGGCCGGCGCTGGCTTCGGTGCTCGGCTGGGACATGGTCGCTGGTCTCATGGCAGCGACGACCGGCGCGGTCGCCGCATATGTATGCCTGCGCTGGACGGAGGAGTCCCTGCAGTTGCGCAGCTTGCACGGCGCCGCAACGCTCGTCAGCGTGACCGGGCGACTCGGCAGCGCGCGCCGCCATCAAGAGATCTTTGCGGAACTTGCGAGGCACGCGATCGCTGCGAGGCTCGCGCGGCCGCAGGACAAGCCGCAGCTGCTGCGTGACGAAATGCGCGAGCACTACCGCCTGCGCCAGCTCGGCGTGCTGAGCGACGAAGCTTACGAGGCGGCCAAGGCCGCCATCCTGGCGGCGCACTGACCGGCACTACAGCCGGTCGGTGTCCCGGATGAAGCCCACCACGTTCTCGCGAAAGCGCCGCCCTGCGCTGTCCTTGAGGTACATCATGTGGCCCGCGTCGTGGTAGTTGACGCGGATCCTCGCGCGCGCCTCCGGCGTCAGGCGCAGGTGATCCAGGTTGTACTTCAAGGCCATGGTCGGCGTCGCCAGGTCGTACAGGCCCTGCTCGATCAGCAGGTGCAGGCCCGGGTTCATGGTCATCGCCATCGCCAGGTCCGGCAACGTGTTCGTCATCGGCACCTGCGGGTATTCATCGGGGCTGACACCAGGCTGCGCGTGTCTCCAGTCCCACTTCCGGTACAGCCCGCCGGACACCACGTAGTCCTCGGCGCCATCGAACTTCAGCTCCGAGTGCAGATACGCCCGAAAGCCCGCCGTGTACGCCGGCCCGACCGCAGGGAAGAACGGATCGTAGTCCATCACGTCGTTGAGCGGGTTCAGCGACGGGCCGGCGAATCGCGCGTCGATCCTGCCGGCGATGAGCCCGCGGTCGCGCAGCAGTTCCTGCAGGAACTGGACGTGATTCACCCGCAGGTCGGCCCGCAGCCAGAACGCAGCCGACGTGCCGGTGTAGCGCGCGAGCTGCTCCGCCATGGCCTGCTTCTCCGCAGCCGCGATCGCATAGCCCTTCAGCAGCGCCGGCGCGTACTCCTGGTAGGCGAAGCGCTCGACCTCGGCGACGTAGTCGTCGAGGGAGGCCGGCTTGCCGGCGACGGCGTCGTAATACCACGCGGTCGCGGCGAACGTGGACAGGTAGAGCACGTGCGGCAGGTCATTGCCGATCCCGTCGTCGCCCGAGGCGATGCCGAAGTACGGCGAGACCAGGATCAGGCCGTTCAGGTTCATGCCGAGATCCGACTGCAGGTGCCTGGCGAGGCCCGCGCCCCGGACGCCGCCGTAGCTCTCGCCCAGCACGTACTTCGGCGAGCCCCAGCGGCCATACTCCGTGACGTAGCGCTTGATGAAGGCGCCCACCGACTTGATGTCCTGGTCCACGCCCCAGAAGTCCTCGCCCTTGGCTTCGCCCAGCGGCTTGCTGAACCCGGTGCCGACCGGGTCGATCATCACGAGGTCGGTGGCATCGAGGATGCTGTATTCGTTGTCGACCAGCTGCGCCGGCGGCGGCGGCGCGTAGCCGCCGTCATTGACCACCACGCGCCGGGGACCGAGCACCCCCATGTGCAGCCAGATCGACGACGAACCCGGGCCGCCGTTGAAGGCGAAGGTGATCGGCCTACGGGCACGGTCCCTGACGCCGTCCAGCGTGTAGGCCGTGTAACCGAAGCGCGCGATCGGCTTGTCCTTGTCGTCGGTCATGATCAGCCAGCCGACGGTGGCGGTGTAGCGCAGCACCTGCCCGTCGAGGCGCAGTTCGTGTTGCGTGCTTTGTAGCCGGGGCTCAGGTGGCGGCGCGGCTTCCGCTTTCGGCGTCGTCGCAGCGCTTGCGGACGCCGCCTGGTCGTCGGCAATCGCGGCGTCGGCCATCACGGCGAGGGCCAGCAGTCCGGCCAGCACGGTCGACTTCAGCGTTTGGTGCATGTGGGTTCCGCCCCGGGCGTCTTGCGCCGCAGTCCTGCGCACCAGTCTGCCGCAGTCACCCCGAAAACAAAAACCCCGGCGCGAGGCCGGGGTTTCGTTCGGTGACTTGGTAGCGGGGGCAGGATTCCCGCTTTGTTTGCTGAGCATTCCCCGCAACCCTGCCGCATCATCAACGGACCCCG
>CAZYPM010000235.1:0-2559 GCA_964649205.1 uncultured Steroidobacteraceae bacterium | reverse complement strand
TGCACGACGACAACTACGATGAGCGCCAGACGACAACTAGGATGACTGGTTGGGAGGGCAGCTGATTCGATCTCCCCCGTTTGCGGGGGAAGGCGATGTCGGGTTGCCATATCTCGGACCGGCAGGTCTGGCGCTACATGAACGAACGCAAGGCAGGCGCGACGCAGGCAGTCGCCGCCGCAAAGGCCGACATCAGCGAGAGCACGGGGCGCCGCATCGAGCGCGGCCGTCTGCTGTCGAGCCAACGTCCCATCCGGCAGTATCGGACGCGGGTCGATCCGTTCCAGGAGGTCTGGCGCGGCGACGTCGTGCCGATACTTGAACGCGCGCCGGGGATGCGGGCGACGACGCTGCTCGCCGAGCTGCAGCGGCTGCATCCGGGCCGGTTTCCCGATCGCCTGCTGCGTACCTTGCAGCGTCACATCGCACATTGGCGTGCGACGGAAGGCCCCGAACGAGAGTTGATCTTCCGCCAGCTGCATCCGCCGGGACGGCAGGCGCTGTCGGACTTCACGCACGCCGACACCTTCGCCGTGACGCTTGCCGGCCGGCCGTTCAAGCACATGCTGTATCACTTCTGGCTCGCGTTCTCGGGCTGGCAGCACGTCCGCGTCGTGCAGGGCGGCGAGAGCTTCACGGCGCTGACCGAAGGCTTGCAAGACGCGCTCTGGCAACTCGGCGGGGTTCCGCGCGAGCATCGGACCGATCGGTTGTCGGCCGCCTATCGCAATCTCGATCCGGCCTCTGAGCCTGACGACGACGCGGCCAAGGGCTATGCCGTTTTCTGCAAGCACTACGGCATTGACCCGACCCGCAACAACAACGGCGTCGCCCACGAGAACGGCAGTGTCGAGGCCGCGCACGGCCACCTCAAGACGTCGATCAAGGAAGCGCTCGAGCTGCGCGGCTCCAGCGAGTTCGCCGATATCGCCACCTATCAGGCGTTCGTCGCCGAGCTGGTCGCGCGGCGTAACGCGCGTCGCGCCGATGCCGTCGCCGTCGAGATTGCAGCGCTCGCTCCACTACCGCGTCATCGCACGACCGACTTCTCGGTCGCGACCGTCACTGTCATGCGCTCCGGCACGATCACCGTGCGCGGTGTGCTCTACACTGTGCCCTCGCGGCTCGTCGGCACGCGCCTGAAGCTGCACATCACCGACAGCCGTATCGTCGGCTATCTCGGCACCACTCCCGTGCTCGACATCGAGCGCAGCTGGCGACGCGACGGCGACAAGGCCGTCCGCCGTGTCGACTATCGCCATCTGATCGGCAGCCTCGTGAAGAAGCCTCAGGCGTTCCGCAACTCGGTGTTCAAGGAAGACCTCTTTCCACGCGCCGTGTTCCGGCAGGCGTGGGACGTCCTCGAAGACAAGCTCGACCCGCGCAAAGCCTGCCGTGTCTACGTCGGTCTGCTGCATCTCGCCGCCATGCACGCCGCCGAGGACGCCCTCAGCCGACACCTCGAACACGTCCTCGATAGCGGCCAGATTCCCGACCTGGAGATCGCGCGTGCAGCCGTCGCGCCGGTGCCGAATGCCGCCCCTGCGCTCAACGTGCCGCCGCCCGACCTCAAAGCCTACGACAGCCTCCTCGCTAACGAGCCGCACGCCGCAAGCACCTGGGAGATCAACTGATGACCGACGCCGCCAAGCTGCCGATAATGCTGACCGAACTCAGGATGCCGACGATCGGTCGGCTCTGGCAGGACATCGGCGCCACAGCCGATCGCGAAGGATGGGGAGCGGCTCGATTCCTCGCCGCGCTGTGCGAGCACGAGATCGCAGAACGCTCACAACGCCGCATCGGCCGCCATCTCGCCGAGTCCGGCTTGCAGCCCGGCAAGACACTGGCCACCTTCGACTTCGCCGCCGCGCCATCGGTCCGCAAACCTCACATCGAAGCGCTAGCGACCGGCGCAACATGGATCGAGGCAGGTTCCAATATCCTCATCTTCGGGCCGAGCGGGACCGGCAAGACCCATGTCGCGGCCGCCATCGGCGCAGGCCTCATCGACAACGGCTACCGCGTGCTGTTCACCCGCACTACCGATCTCGTCCAGAAACTGCAGGCTGCACGCCGCGATCTGATCCTGCCGGCCACCCTTGCCAAGCTCGACAAGTTCGACTGCCTGATCCTCGACGACCTCGGCTACGTCCGCAAAGACCAGGCCGAGACTACCGTCCTGTTCGAGCTGATCGCCGAACGCTACGAGCGAAAAAGCCTCGTCATCACCTGCAACCAGCCGTTCAGCGAATGGGACAAGGTCTTCCCCGATCCAGCCGTCACCGTCGCCGCGATCGATCGGCTCGTCCATCACTCGACGATCATCGAAATCAACACCGACAGCTATCGACGCCGTGCAGCCGCAGAAAACGCCGCCGCACGGAAAGCCTCACCCGACGGCAGCGTCACCCCACGCACACGTGCCAAAGCCGCTACCTGATTACGAAAACTACCGCTCATCCTAATTGTCGCGGTCCAAGCATCCTAATTGTCGTTGCACAGAAGCTCTTGTTCTGGGACCAGACCGGCTTGTGCCTGCTGACCAAGCGGCTCGAG
>CAZYPM010000234.1:0-2640 GCA_964649205.1 uncultured Steroidobacteraceae bacterium | reverse complement strand
TCCCAGAACACGTAGAACAGCAGCGCATCGGCCGCCGCGAACACGCCGATCATCAGGCCTTCCATGACCAGGAACGCGGCGAAGTACTGGGCCGGCCGGTTCTCGATCGTGGACCAGGCGGCGACGACGACCAGCGGCGTGGTAAAGGCGGTCAGCACGATCAGCGGCAGCGAGATGCCGTCGATGCCCAGGTAGTACCAGGCATTCAGCGCGCCGATCCAGGGCCGCTGCTCGGTGAACTGCAGCGCCGGCGTGGTGACGTCGAACCCGGCCCACAGCGGCACGCACAGCGCGAGCGCCGCGAGCGACGCCGCCAGCGCGACCCAGCGGCCCGCAGCGATGCGCCGGTCGCCGAGCACGAGCACGGCGAGCCCCGCCGCGATCGGCAGCCACACCAGCCAGCTCAGCAGATTGGCGGGGATCGTCACCTCAGGACCTCAGCAGCAGCCAGCCGAGCAGCAGCGACAGGCCGATGACCATGGCGAAGGCGTAGTGGTAGAGATAACCCGACTGTACGTGCCGGACGACGGCCGCAAGCGCGCCCACCGCCCGCGCGGTGCCGTTGACCAGCCAGCCGTCGATCGCGGTCTCGTCGCCGCGCTTCCACAGGCCCGTGCCGATGCCGCGCATCCCGGCCGCCACGACGTTCTCGTAGAACCAGTCGAAGTAATACTTGTTGACCAGCAGGCGGTAGAGCCGGCCAAAACGCGCCGCGATCCGGCCCGGCAGCTCGGGCCGCCTGAGGTACAGGTACCAGGCGGCGACGATGCCGGCGAGCGCGAGCCAGAGCGCCGGCGAGGCGGCGGCGTGCCGCACGAAGGCGGCCGGTCCGTGCCATTCCTCGCTGAGCAGCACCAGCGGCCCGTCCGGCGCCTGCGCGATGGCGCCGTCGAAGAAGCCGCCGAACAGGACCGGCCCGGCCGTGAACCAGCCGATCGCGACCGACGGAATGGCGAGCGCGACGAGCGGCAGCGTGACGACCCACGGGCTCTCGTGCAGGTGCTCGCGCGTGTGCTCGTCCATGCGCTCGCGGCCATGGAAGGTCATGAACAGCAGGCGGAAGCTGTACAGCGCCGTGACGAACACGCCGATCAGCAGGCACCAGTAGGCGTAGCCGGCGCCCTCGCGCTGCGACAGGTGCACGGCCTCGATGATGGCGTCCTTGGAGAAGAAGCCCGACAGCCCCGGGAAGCCGATCAGCGCCAGCGAGCCGATCAGGCAGGTCCAGTAGGTGATCGGCATGTACTTGCGCAGGCCGCCCATGCGGCGCATGTCCTGCTCATGGTGCATCGCGATGATCACCGAGCCCGCCGCCAGGAACAGCAGCGCCTTGAAGAAAGCGTGCGTCATCAGGTGGAAGATGCCCGCGCCGTAGGCCCCCGCCCCCAGCGCCGCCGTCATGTAACCGAGCTGCGAGAGCGTCGAGTACGCGACCACGCGCTTGATGTCGTTGTTGACGAGGCCGAGCAGCCCCATGAAGAGCGCCGTCGTCGCGCCGATCACGATGACGAAATGCAGCGCGTCGTCGGACATCTCGAACAGCGGCGACATGCGCGCCACCATGAAGATGCCGGCGGTCACCATGGTGGCCGCGTGGATCAGCGCCGAGATCGGGGTCGGGCCTTCCATCGAGTCGGGCAGCCAGACGTGCAGCGGCACCTGCGCCGACTTGCCCATGGCGCCGAGGAACAGCGCCACGCAGATGACCGTGATCACCTTGGACGGCTCGCCCGGCGTCAGGTAGAGATCGTGGCCGATCGCGTTCGGGATGCGCGCGAATACCTCGGCGTAGTCGAGGCTGCCCATGTAGGCGACGATGATCGCGATGCCGACGATGAAGCCGAAGTCGCCGATGCGGTTGACGACGAAGGCCTTCAGGTTCGCGAAGATCGCGGTCGGGCGCTTGTACCAGAACCCGATCAGCAGGTAGGAGCAGACCCCGACCGCCTCCCAGCCGAAGAACAGCTGCAGGAAGTTGTTGGACATCACCAGCATCAGCATCGAGAACGTGAACAGCGAGATGTACGCGAAGAAACGCTGGTAGCCCGGGTCGTCCTTCATGTAGCCGATCGTGTAGACGTGCACCGCGAGCGAGACGAAGGTGACGACCGTCATCATCAGCGCGGACAGCTTGTCGATCAGGAAGCCGACCTCCATGCGCAGGCCGTCGCTGACGCCCCAGGTGTAGACGCCCTCGTTGTAGACGGGCGCGCCGTCCAGCATCAGGTCGAGGACCCAGGCGGAGCCCGCGAACGACACCGCGACTCCGGCGGTGCACAGCCAGTGCGCCCCGGCGCGGCCGATGAAGCGCCCGCCGAGCCCGGCGACGATGGCCGCCGCGAGCGGCGCGAGCACGATCAGCAGGCACAGGTTGCCGAATGCCACGTTCAGCCCTTCATGGCGTCGAGTTCCTCGACGTTGATGCTGCGCCGCTGCCGGAACAGCACGACCAGGATCGCGAGCCCGATCGCCGCCTCGGCGGCCGCGACCGTCAGGATGAAGAACACGAACACCTGCCCGTCGAGGATGCCGAGGAAGCGCGAGAAGGCGACGAAGTTGAAGTTCACCGCGAGCAGCATCAGCTCGATGCACATCAGCAGCAGGATCACGTTCTTGCGGTTGATGAAGATGCCCGCGACG
>CAZYPM010000233.1:0-2656 GCA_964649205.1 uncultured Steroidobacteraceae bacterium | reverse complement strand
GCCCAGTACCACAAGTCCCGCCCGCAGCGCCGCCGGCACCGGCCGTCCGAACTCGAGGACCGTCAGCCGTTCGCGCGCCTGCCGTGGTGGCTGCGGGCGCTATCGCGGCTGCCGCTGCCATTCTGGTACGCGTTCGCGCGCTTCTTTGCGTGGCTCGCCGAGCACGTCATCCGGCACCGCCGGCAGGTGATCGACATGCAGATCGCGGCCTGCTTCCCGGATCGTGACGCGGCCTGGGTCCGCGCCACGCGGCACGCCTTCTACCGCAATTTCGCCCAGGTCACGGTGGAGATCATCAAGGCGGCGACCATCACGCCGGCGGAACTCGAGCCGCGGGTGACGTTCAGGAACGCGGACATCGCGCGCGCGGTGCTGGATGCCGGCCAGTCGATCATGGTGGTGACCTCGCACAACTGCAATTGGGAATGGACGCTGCTGCGCCTGTCGTCCCTGGGGCACCCGATCCACGCCGCCTACAAGCCGTTGCGCGGCCGTTTCGGCGACCGGCTGATGCTGACCATCCGCTCGCGCTTCGGCGCCGAGATGATCGCGGCGCGGCGCCTGCTGATGCGCGTCATGCGCCACAAGGGCCCGTCACGGATCGTCGCGATCGTCGCCGACCAGGCGCCGACCTCGTCGGGCGTGCGTTACTTCACGCGTTTCCTGGGACTCGACACCGCGTTCTTCGTCGGCCCGGAGGCGATTGCACGCGCCGCCCGGCTGCCGGTCTTCTACCTGGCGATGCGGCGCGAGTCGCGCGGCCACTACAGCGTCGAGTTCGTGCCGCTGGCGGCGGCGGGGGAGGAACTCGCGGAGGGCGCGATGCTGGAGCGCTACGCGGCGGCGGTCGAGGCGCTCACGCGTGAGCATCCGGCCGACTGGCTGTGGAATTACCGGCGCTGGAAGGTGCAGCGGGACGCGCAGGGCAATCCCGTGGTGGTCAAGTCGGGTGAGCTGCCAGGCGCAGGCTGAGGTCAGGATTATAGCAAATACAGATGCTTAGCTTGCATTCCTAAACATTTCTGACAAAATGCGTCGCAACTCGCTATCCGGTCGCCGGACCGGAAGCGTGGACTGGTTCCTACGGCGGGGACACGCGGGGCGCGAGACTGCCCCGAGATCAGGGGGATCCCATCCGGGTGCCGACGGTGCAAGGCGATTCATTCTCTGACTTCACGGCCTCCGACGTCCTGTCGTCGAAGCTGTGGCAACCGCGTCCCGACCGACCGCCGCTCGGCATCGACCTGGCCTGCACCAAGGTCGCCGTCGACTTCCAGAGCATCACCGCCGGCAACGCCGACACGGTGATCCGCCAGAGCCTCGACATCCTGCGCGAGGCGATCCAGACCGATGCCGTGTTCATCGCGCTGCTCGACGGCCATGGCGAGCGCATCGACTCGATCGCCACCTCGAAGGGCCCCTTCGCGCAGTGCCGGCCCGAGGTGCTGAAGGGCGAGTCGCTGGAGTCGCTGCCGTGGATCCGCTCGCGCCTGGAGCACGTGCGCATCCTCGAGATCCGCGACACCGTCAACGTGCGCCCCGAGCAGGCGGGCGATGCGGAGCGGCTCGCCGGCCTCGACATCCGCTCGCTGCTGCTGATCGCCTTCGCGGTGCAGGGCACGGTGCGCGGCTTCCTCGCCTTTGCCTCGTCCACTCCGCGCGACGGCTGGGACGTCAACCTGCACCTGCTGCTGAAGCTGGTCGGCACCAGCCTCGCCTGCGGCCTCGAGAAGGTCTCGCTGGCCGACCGGCTCGCCGACATGCAGGAGCGCCAGGAGATGGCGCTGCCCTGCGCCAACGACGGGCTCTGGGACTACGACGCGCAGAGCAACCACACCTGGTTCTCGCCGCGCTGGAAGTCGATGCTCGGCTTTGCCGAGGGCGACGTCATCAGCTCGCCGGACTGGCACCGCATGGTGCACCCGGAGGACCTGGCGCGCGTGTCGGCGTCGATGCGCGACCACATCGCCGGCAAGACGCCGATGTTCGAGAGTGTGCACCGCCTCAAGCACACCGATGGCGAGTGGCGCTGGGTGATCGGGCGCGCGGTCGCGCGCGTGGACGACCAGGGGCGGCTGCGCCGCCTGATCGGCGTCGAGCTCGACATCACCGAGCGCAAGCTCTACGAGGAGGCGCTGTTCCGCGAGAAGGAGAGCGCCCAGATCACGCTGCAGTCGATCGGCGACGGCGTGATCACCTGCGACGCGCACGGCCGCGTCGAGTACCTGAATCCGGTCGCCGAAGAGCTGACCGGCTGGCGCCTCGAGGACAGCCTCGGGCGCTCGATCGACGAGATCTTCCGCTCCTTCCACGAGGAAACCTGCGAGCCGCTCGAGAACCCGCTCGCGGTCGCGGTGCGCCGGATCCGCTCGATCAAGTCGGTGCGGCCGATGCTGCTGATCCGCAAGGACGGCAACGAGCTCTACATCGAGAGCACGGCGTCCCCGATCCGCGACGGCAGCGGCACGGTGACGGGCGGCGTGCTGGTGTTCCACGACGTGTCCGAGTCGCGCGAGCTGAACCGCCGGCTCTCGTACCACGCCAGCCACGACGTGCTGACCGGCCTGGTGAACCGGCGCGAGTTCGAGACGCGGCTCGAAAGGGCGCTGAAGAGCGCCAAGGCGCGCGAGACCTCCTATGCGCTCTGCTACATCGA
>CAZYPM010000232.1:0-2662 GCA_964649205.1 uncultured Steroidobacteraceae bacterium | reverse complement strand
CAGGATCGAAGTACGCGATGTAGTTGCCGGCCTGGCCGACGAACCACACCTTGCCATCGGGGCCGACGTACGGATCGCGCGAGCGGCCGCCCCATTCGACCTTCCATTCCTGCAGAACGGGCGAGCCGGTTGCCGGCACGTCGGCGATCGCCTGGCCGGCAAGCGTTGGCATCAAAATCAGGGCGAACATCACGACCGTGCGCATTCTCGTGCCTCCATTCCGGAGAGTAGTGTCAGACACCTTTTCTGCAGTGCGAAAAAGGTGTCTGTCCCCAATTGGTCAGGGGCTATTATGCATGGCAGGGGGGTGCGTCATGGATGCAGGGCGAAGATCGTTCTTGGTGGGAGCATCGGGCGCACTGGCGGCATTTGCCGCGCTCGACTGGCGACAGGTCGCACGCGCCGCAGAGCACGCGCACGCGGCCGCAGCCAGCCCCGATCCGGTTCTCGCCAACCTCAGCGAAGCGCAGGCGGCGCTGCTCGACGCCATCAGCTCGCGCATCGTGCCAACCGACGATCTTCCGGGCGCGCACGAAGCTGGCGTCGTCTATTTCATCGACCATGCGCTAGGCACGTTCTTCGCCCCGGCGAGCGAGGAGTTCCTGAAGAGCCTGGCTGGTTTCGCAGCCGACGCCGCCACGGCGCATGGCGGCACGGCATTCGTGGAGCTGGATGCCGCCGCCCAGGATGCATTTCTCGCGAGCATCGAGACGACGCTGTTTTTCGGCCAGCTGCGAACCTGGACGATCTTCGGCCTGCTGTCCTCGCCGAAGTACGGCGGAAACCGTGATCTGGCCGGCTGGAAGATCGTCGGCTTCGAGGAGGCGCACCAGTTCACGCCGCCCTTCGGCCATTACGACCGCGATTATCCGGGCTTCGAGATGTACGCGCCGGAGGATCCGGCATGAGCGGCCGGCAGTACCAGGATGGCGATGTGGTCGATTTCGTGGTCGTCGGATCCGGTGCAGCCGGCGGCGTGATGGCGCGCGAGCTGTCGCAGGCGGGCTTCGACGTCGTGGTGATGGAGCAGGGCCCAAGGCTTGGTCCCGGCGACTTCGAGCATGACGAGCTCAAGTACTGGTACCTCAACGGCATCATGAACTCGCCGCAGCAGAATCCGCAGACCTTCCGCAAGCTGCCGACCGACAAGGCCGAGCGCGTGAAGGACATGAATCCGCTCTGGTACGCGCGCATCGTCGGGGGCAGCAGCAACCATTTCACCGCGAACTTCTGGCGCTTCCGGCCGGTGGATTTCAGGGAACGCTCGCTGCTCGGCGGGATCCCCGGCACCGGCTTTGCCGACTGGCCGATCAGCTACGAGGAACTCGAGCCGTATTATTCGAAGGTGGAGTGGGAAGTGGGGGTCTCCGGCCTCGCGGGCGCCTGTCCGACTGATCCGCCGCGCTCGAAGCCCTATCCGATGCCGCCGCTGCCCGTGAAGTCCTCCGGCGTGTTGTTCGAGCGTGGCGCCCGCAAGCTCGGCCTGCATCCCTACCCGGCGCCGATGGCGATCAACAGCGTGACGTATCGCGGCCGGCCGGCGTGCCGCCACTGCGGCTTCTGCATCGGCTATGGCTGCGAGTGGATGGCGAAGTCGTCCTCGCTGTACACCATGATCCCGGAGGCCGAGGCCACCGGCCGCTGCGAGATCCGCGCCGAAAGTTACGTGTTCCGCGTCGAGACCGACGCGCGCGGGCGTGCGACCGGTGTCGCGTACTTCGACCGCGAGCGGCGCGAGCGCTTCCAGAAGGCGAAGGCGGTCGTGCTCTGCGCCAACGGCGCGGAAACGCCGCGGCTGCTGCTGAATTCAGCCAACGGGAAGTTCCCGGACGGGCTGGCAAATTCCAGCGGGCTGGTCGGGAAGTACCTGATGTTCAACAGCGGCGCCATTGCAGGCGCGGTTTTCGAGCACGAGCTCAACGAGCACAAGAGCGTGCAGTGCACGCGCGTCCTGCACGACTTCTACGACTCGGACCCGGGGCGCGGTTTCTATGGCGGCGGCGGCATCGATGCGCGCATCGACCCGGTCCCGATGGGGACGGTGCTGTACGACATGCCCGCGCATTGGGGCGCGCCGCTCAAGCGGGCGCTGCGCGACCTGCCGCGGACCATGCTCGCGATGAGCCACACGACGTCGCTAGCGCTGGAGCGCAACAGTGTATCGATCGACCCGGAGCTGAAGGACGCCTGGGGCGTGCCCGCCATGCGCGTGACCTACAAGGACCATCCGGACGACCTGGCGATGGCGAGCTGGCTGAACGAGCACGGCCACGCAATCCTGGAGGCGGCGGGTGCGCTGCGGACCTGGAAGATGCCGGTGGTGGAATGGGGCAATTCGCCGCACCTGCTCGGCACCTGCCGTATGGGCGACGATCCGGCAACTTCGGTGGTGGACCGCTACCACCGCAGTCACGACGTACCGAACCTGTTCCTGTGTGACGGCTCGAGCTTCGTCACCTCCGGCCGCGGTCAGCCGACCATGACCATCCAGGCGCTCGCTTTCCGCGCGGGCGAGCACATCGCCCGCTTCGCGAGGCGCGGAGAGATCTGAAGGGGACGTTTCCCCAACTGCCAATTGGGAAACGTCCCCAATTACTCTATGCTCCCGCGATGACGGAACTGCGCCGCGACCTCACGCTCACCCACGGCATCGCGATCGTGG
>CAZYPM010000231.1:0-2704 GCA_964649205.1 uncultured Steroidobacteraceae bacterium | reverse complement strand
GGCCTGGGACGCGATCAAGGCCGCCTACAGCGGCGACAATCCCGCGCTGACGGCGAGGCAGTTCAAAGCCAACTGAGGCGCCTTCATGGGCTCAACTTGGCCATCGCGCGGGAGAGTCATGTGAACCGGAGTGCGAAACGGTTGGCGTGAACCACAGTCCGCCTAAGCTTGCCGCCTTGCGCCCGCTCCCAGCAAGTTGGAGACGATTATCGCCCACTGAATTGGCGCCTCCTGACGGCTCGGCTTGGCGCCCGATCGCGGCGCTTAGCCACGCGGAGGGCCTTTCAGCAGAGTGAAAGCTCTGCGCAGTATGTCTTCATCGCAACGCGATCGGCAGTGTAAGATGAACTGCTGCTCTATTGTCATACGACGAAATCATCGTTAGCACACAGGGATCCATTCTCATGAAAATTCTTTTGGCTGCCGCGCTACTGTTGCCTCTTGCCGCTTTTGCTCAAGGTAATCTCGAGAATCCACAACCTGGATCGATAGAGTCAGGAGTCGGTCTTGTTTCGGGCTGGCACTGCACAGCCAAAGAGATTGTTGTCTCGATTGACGGCGTATCGCTCGGAAAATCGGGTGTAGGCAGTATTCGCAACGATACGGTTGGTATCTGTGGACATGCTAATACGGGATTTTCCCTGCTTTACAACTACAATATCCCGGATCCTGGGCCTCACGTTATCAGTGTCTATGCTGACGGCGTTCTGATGGAAACAAGAAATTTTTCGACTACCCGTTCAGGTGGAGTGCCGTTTCTGAGCGGGACCAGCAAGCGAATTGAAGCTGGAGATTTTCCGCAGGTTGGTTCAACGGCGATTCTGGACTGGAGTCAGGCAAAACAGAGTTTCGTAGTTACGGAGATTCGCCGAAGCGGCAACGGTGCCCTTGATCCGGAGAGTGCTTGCGGTAAAACGGCGCTCCTTGCCGGATCATGGAGAATGGATTTCACAATCATCTCAAAATATACTGAGTACTATCAGTTTGACGCTGATAGTCTCGCCGAGACCGGCAATAGTGATCTGCCTTGTCTAATTCTTGGCTATGATACTTATGGAAATCTTGACGTCGGTGGCGCCTATGTCATTTCGCTCGGACGGTGGCTGATCTTGGATGAGAACACCGTTTTTGACGAAGTCTTTGTAATGTCTTCTACGACATCCTCCCGAATGGATGGTGTCTACTATCAGAGTTATAGCGATGGAACGAATAGCGACGAGTATGCCGCCGTCGCCACGCGCACTGAAACCATTTCTAGCCTTACTACGCAGGCTCGTTCGAATGTAGGTGCTGCATCCGCTGAGGAGAATGCGAAGGCAATGGCATTGTCGGAAATGTCAGTTATGGACACACTGAAAGCAAAGGGCGTTTCCACGGTTTCCAAACAGGTGGATGATCCCAGGGAGGCTCCCGATCTCAGTGCTCTTGTCGAACGCCTTCGCGAGTTGACAAGAACTGCCGTTCATTAATTCACAAACGGCAATCCCAATGGCATTCTTACTCGCAGGTTGACGACGATGGGAAAGACCCAGAATCGGGCTGCTCACCCCGATCAGGCCTGAGAGGTCTTTTGATTGCTAGGAGATCAGGATGTTGAAGAAGAATTTCATGAAATCGATCGCTTACGGCGTACTTCTCACTCCGCTTGTTGCCATGGCGACCGGATACCTAGAGAACCCACAGCCAGGAGCAGCTCAGTCCGGACTAAGTGTTATTTCTGGCTGGCACTGTACAGCGAAGGAGGTAGAGGTTTTCGTCGACGGCGTCTCGATTGGCGGAACGGGTGTCGGTAGCGTCCGGAATGATGCTGTTTCTGTATGTGGGCATAATCAATCAGGCTACGCTGTCCTCTACAACTACAACATTCCAGAACCGGGAGAGCACACCATTCAGGTCTACGCTGACGGAGCTCTTCTTGAAACACGAAAGTTCAACACAGTTAGATCTGGCGGGGTTCCTTTCCTTTCTGGAAAGTCAGCGAGTACCACTATCGCCAATTTTCCGGAGAATGGTAGGACCACTACCGTTGAATGGAGCCAGGCGAATCAGAGTTTTGTGGTGATTGGAAGCGCAGACTCTTTAACGCTTGACGGTACATATTCGCTTAGAAGAGTCTCAATACAGACTCAGAACTACGGGCTGATTGATACGGAGGAGACGAACGGGCTCAGCGCAACCGGGACTATGGTGGTTTCTGGAAGCTCGTATCAACAGAGGATGACACTTCGTCTCGACAGTTCATCCCCCCCAATACCTGTCGAGGTAAATGGCAACATGCTTAACATGGGGTATTATCTTTACGATCGTATCAATAACAACCAAGTGGTTGTTGTTGAGCGTGGGTCTGCCTTGATTACTTCATTACTTTTTTATGAGCCCACGTTTGGCTGGTCAAATGAAATTGACTATTGGGTGAAGGTGAAGTAAAAAATATAGATCGGAGTTGAAGAATTATTTCAATTCCGATCTATTGGCTCGTCAATAGAATAATTTTTCATATAATTTTGGCAGAAAAAGATCGATGCCCGCAAGCTTCCGCCTGAAGTGTTGGAGTGCATTCGCCGCCAAGAATTTGGGTATCGCTGCGATGCCGGATCGAGTGCGGTCGTATTTCAGTCATGAGTACGTTCGGTACTCTCAGTAATTTATCTATTTGATCGCCGGGTTTATAGTCTCCGGCGCGACGTGATTTGGATTGCAGTTG
>CAZYPM010000230.1:0-2742 GCA_964649205.1 uncultured Steroidobacteraceae bacterium | reverse complement strand
CCCGCATCAGCACGGCAGTGGACGTATCCGGCACCTGCCAGAGCGTGGCGACGACGGCGCGCGCACCGCTCCTGAGGAAGGCGTGCGACAGCCCGATCGGCCCCTCGCCTGCGATCTCGCGCCCGACCGCCGTGTCGCAGCCCGACAGCACCACCAGGTCGGCATTCAGCCGCAAATGGGTGATGTCGTACTGGCGCAGCGCACCGTCCAGCAGCCTGCCGTCGGCGCCGAACCGGGACAGCGCGATCGACGCGAGCGCAGGGTCGCGACTGTCGGCGATGGCGTGGGCGGCAAAATGCACGATGCGGTAGCGGTCGAGCGCCGCATTGACCACGTTTTCGCGGCTGGCGTCGAGACCCACCAGCGCCAGCGTCGCTGCCGGTTGGTCCACGAGCCGCATGAGTTCGCGGGCCTCGATGGCCGCGGACGGCAGTCGCCGCAACGGGCCGCCATCCCGGGATGCAGGCGCAGGCTCGCCGCTCCCCGTGTTCGCCGGGACCGCACGTTCCGGCAGTCGCGCGTCGCCGGCCTCATACACCGGGTCGGCAATGAGCGCGAGCTGGCGCCGGTCCGGGAGATCCGCAACGCGATCGTGCCGCAGCGTCGCCAGCGACGGGATCACGATCGCTGCGCCGGGTGGCAGCCTGGGCCAGGCTTGCCTGGCGAGCAATGCCATGGGCACGAGATGGAGCGCGCCGTCGGGCACGATGCGGACTTGGCCCGCAGCGGGCGGATCGCCGAGCGGGCGAAACAGGACCTGCACGAGGCGGCGCGCCTGGCCGAGGCGATCGGCGGCATTGGCGTCTGCCTTGCGCCAGGCCAGGTGCAGTCCGCGTGCCAGCGCGTCGATCCGGTCGCCCGGCCCGAGGGCGTGGACGCGGACCGCACCGTCGCGGACCTCGAACAGCCAGCTCTGCCCGCTGCCGATGAAGTATTCCGCGACCAGCATGCCCGATGGGACCGCGGCCGCCGGCGCGCGCCCATCCGGCCGCGCCGCGCGCGGCGCCTCGCCCTGTGCCTGTGCAATGCGCCCCTCGAGCAGCTGCGCGCGCGTCCGCAGCAACTCGATCTCGCGCGCCAGCTCGTGCGCGCGTTCGCTGTCGGGCCGCGCGGACTCCAGCAGCCGGTCTCGCTGCTGGCGCTTGCCGGCCAGCAGCTCGTACGCCAGCTGGCGCTCGGCCAGCAGCCCCTGTGGCGCGCGCATGCCGGCCGCCCCGGCCGATTCCGCCAGCAGCTGCGCGCGCGCACGATCGCTCGCTGCCAGCGCCGCCTGCCGCAACGTCGCCGCCTCGGATTCACTGCCGGCGCCGGACCGCGCATCCGCTTCGAGCAGCAGTGTTGCGATCCTGAACTCGACGGCGCCGCGATAGCTCGCCCGGAACGCCGCGCGCGCCTCGGCGTGCAGCGACTGCGTGCCGATGGAGTCGAACAGCGCGAGCGCCTCGGCCGAGTCCGCGAGGGCATGCGCCCGGTCGCCGCGCCGGAGCCTGGCCTCGGCCCTGAGCTGGATCGTGCGGGCGCGATCGACGTCCGAGGCATTGGTCTCGTGGATCGCGAGCGCGCGCGCAAAATAGTCGTCCGAGCGCACGGCATTGCCCGCCAGCGACTCCAGTGCCGCAAGTTCCGCGAGCGCGTACCCCAGAAACCGGTGCGACGCCGGCAACTCCAGCCCCAGCATCGCCTCGAGCTCGGCGCGTGCCTGTTCCAGGCTGCCCGCTGCCAGATGGTCGCGCGCCAGGGAGAGCAGGACCCGGGCCCGGTCATGCGGAGCCACGACCAGCTCCAGCGCCCGGCGATCGAGCGCGAGCGCGGCATCCGCGCGCCCGGCAGCGCGCTCGAGCTCGGCCAGGTTGGTGAGTCCGATGGCCTGCTCGCGCCTCACTCCGGTCTCGCCGCGCAGCTCGACGGCGGCCTGCAGGAGCTCGCGGGCACGCTCGGTTTCTCCGATGTGCATCATGGCGACGCCCAGGCTGTGCAGCGCGCGGGCCTCGCCGTCGCGGTCGCCCAGCGACCGCAGCATCTCGGCGGCCTCATGGTGGCGCGCGATGCCTTCGTCGAACCTGCCGAGCGTGCGCAGCGGCAGCGCGCTGTTGTGCAGCGTGTGCGCGTAATTGGCAGGATCTTCGTCGCGGGGAATGAGCGCCAGCGCTTCCTCGAATTCCCGCGCGGCGTCCGCGGACCGTCCGTCCTCGTAGCTCTGGTACGCCAGGCTCTGCAGCGCGAGCGCCTGTGCGGGACCGTCACCGGCGTCACGGAACAGACCGAGCGCAACAAGAAACTCGGCACGCGACCGCTCGAAGTCGCCTGACTCGCCGACCGAGACCGCCCGGTAGCTGACCGCATAGCCCGCCTCATAGGGCATGGCGAGCTCACGGAATCGCGCCTCGGCTTCGGTCAGGCGCTCACGGGCGCGCTGGATCGTGCCCTCCCGCAACTTGATGTCGTAGTTGGCCGCGTCCGCCAGCTGGTCGAGTGCGGCGCCTTCGAGGCGCAGCGCAAAGGCGGCATGCGCAGGCGCATCAGAGCGCTCGAGTTCGCGGAAGGCGCGCGCGGCCAGAGACGACGACGCCTGCCAGTCGGACTGCCGCAGGTAACGCGCCCCGGATTCGTGCAGCAGCGCGAGTCCGTGCCGGTGGCGGTCACCGGCGCGTTGCCAGGAGACCGCGGCGGCGGCGTAGGCGGCCGCGGCTGCCTCAGCGCGTGCCAGTTCGGGAAAGGCGAGGCAGGCGATGGCATCCTGGC
>CAZYPM010000229.1:1275-2800 GCA_964649205.1 uncultured Steroidobacteraceae bacterium | reverse complement strand
TCTGCTCCACGCAGCGCAGGAAGTTGGCGCCGGCGCGGTCCATCTTGTTGACGAAGGCGACGCGCGGCACCTTGTACTTGTTCATCTGCCGCCACACCGTCTCGGACTGCGGCTGCACGCCGGACACGGCGCAGTAGACCGCGACCGCCGAGTCGAGCACGCGCAGCGAGCGCTCGACCTCGATGGTGAAGTCCACGTGGCCGGGCGTGTCGATGATGTTGATGCGGTGCTCGGGGTAGTGGTTGTCCATCCCCTTCCAGAAGCAGGTCGTGGCGGCGGCCGTGATCGTGATGCCGCGCTCCTGTTCCTGCTCCATGTAGTCCATCACGGCGGCGCCGTCGTGCACCTCGCCGATCTTGTGCGACACGCCGGTGTAGAACAGGACGCGCTCGGTCGTGGTCGTCTTTCCGGCGTCGATGTGCGCGGAAATGCCGATGTTCCGGTAGCGTTCGATGGGCGTGTGCCGGGGCATGGTGTTCTCTCAGGCCTGCTGGCTTACCAGCGGTAGTGCGCGAAGGCCTTGTTGGCCTCCGCCATGCGGTGCGTGTCCTCGCGCTTGCGCACCGCGGTGCCGCGGTTTTCCGCGGCGTCCATCAGCTCGTGCGCCAGGCGGTGGGCCATGGACTTCTCGCTGCGCGCGCGCGCGGCCTCGATCAGCCAGCGCATCGCCAGCGTCTGCCGGCGCGCCGGGCGCACCTCGACCGGCACCTGGTAGGTCGCGCCGCCGACGCGCCGCGACTTCACCTCGACCGCCGGCTTGACGTTCTCGAGGGCCGCGGACAGCACCTCGAGGGCGGCCTCGCCCTGGCGGTTGGTCTTCTCGGAGATGCGGTCGATCGCGCCGTACATGATGTGCTCGGCGGCCGACTTCTTGCCGCTGGTCATGACCATGTTCATGAACTTGGCCAGCATCTCGCTGCCGAACTTCGGGTCCGGGAGCACGACGCGGGTCGGTGCGGATGTGCGACGGGACATTGCTGTCTTCCCCTGTCCTTATTTCTTCGGGCGCTTGGCGCCGTACTTGGAGCGGCCCTGCTTGCGGTCGGCGACGCCGGCGCAGTCGAGGGTGCCGCGGATGGTGTGGTAGCGGACGCCCGGCAGGTCCTTCACGCGGCCGCCGCGGATCATGACCACCGAGTGCTCCTGCAGGTTGTGGCCCTCGCCGCCGATGTAGCTGGTCACTTCGTAGCCGTTGGTCAGGCGCACGCGGCAGACCTTGCGCAGCGCGGAATTCGGCTTCTTCGGCGTGGTGGTGTACACGCGCGTGCAGACGCCGCGCCGCTGCGGCGAGCGCTGCAGCGCCGGCACCTTCGACTTGTAGGTGGCGGCCAGGCGGCCGCCCCGGATCAGCTGGTTGGTCGTGGCCATGTCGTCTCGTCAGTCCCCGCGCCGGCGACATTGCCGGACGCATGAAGCACCGGGCCGCCCCGTGGCGGCCCGGATACAGTCTTGTTCGTGTCCGCCCCACCCGTATACCGGGGCGGGGGCCGCGAAAGGCCCGCGATTGTAGTGACCGGGCCTTTGG
>CAZYPM010000229.1:0-1175 GCA_964649205.1 uncultured Steroidobacteraceae bacterium | reverse complement strand
GAGATGAAGGAGTCGGTCTGCAGCGAGGCCTTGGTGATGCCGAGCAGCATCGGCTCGAACACGGCCGGCTGCTTGTCCGCGGACGCCATGCGGTCGTTGAGCTCGAGCAGCCGGGCGCGCTCGAGCTGCTCGCCGCGCAGCAGCGCCGTGTCGCCGGACTCCTTGATCTCCACCTTGCGCAGCATCTGCCGGACGATGACCTCGATGTGCTTGTCGTTGATCTTCACGCCCTGCAGGCGGTACACGTCCTGGATCTCGCGCGTGAGGTAGTTGGCGAGCGCCGCCACGCCCTGCAGGCGCAGGATGTCGTGCGGGTTCGGCTCGCCCTCCGCGATCACCTCGCCGCGCTCGACGTGCTCGCCCTCGAACACGTTGAGCTGCCGCCACTTCGGGATCAGCTCCTCGTAGCGCTCGTTGCCCTCGCCCGTGATCACGAGCCGGCGCTTGCCCTTGGTCTCGCGGCCGAAGCTGACGGTGCCGGTCACCTCGGCGAGGATCGCGGGCTCCTTCGGCTTGCGCGCCTCGAACAGGTCCGCGACGCGCGGCAGGCCGCCGGTGATGTCGCGGGTCTTCGAGGATTCCTGCGGGATGCGGGCGATCACGTCGCCAACGGACACCTTGGCGCCGTCCTCCAGCGAGACCAGCGCGCCGGCCGGCAGCGTGTACACCGCCGGGATGTCGGTGTTCGCGAAGGTGACTTCCTTGCCCTTGGCGTTCACCAGCTTGATGACCGGGCGCAGGTCGCGGCCCGCGGCGCCGCGCTGCTTCGGGTCCAGCACCTCGACCGAGGACAGGCCGGTGACCTCGTCCACCTGCGCCTGCACGGTCACGCCGTCCACGAAGTCGATGAACTTGATGAAGCCCGCCACCTCGGTGACGACCGGGTGCGTGTGCGGGTCCCAGTTCGCGACCACCTGGCCGGGCGACACCGCGGCGCCCTCGTCGGCCGTGATGGTCGCGCCGTAGGGGATCTTGTAGCGCTCGCGCTCGCGCCCGAACTCGTCGATCACGCCGATCTCGCCCGAGCGCGAGGTCGTGACCAGGTGGCCCTTCTCGTGGCGCACCGACTTGACGTTGTGGAAGCGCAGCGTGCCCTTGCCCTTGATCTCGACCAGCGAGATCGCGGCCGCGCGCGAAGCCGCGCCGCCGATATGGAAGGTCCGCATCGTCAGCTG
>CAZYPM010000228.1:0-2809 GCA_964649205.1 uncultured Steroidobacteraceae bacterium | reverse complement strand
GTCGTCGCCACGCTCTGGCAGGTGCCGGATACGTCCACTGCCGTGCTGATGCGGGAGTTCTACCGCAGCATGCTGCTGGACGGGCGCGTGCCGGCGCACGCACTGGCTCTTGCACAGGACCACCTGAAGCGCCAGCCGCGGTGGTCCGACCCCTATTATTGGGCGGGCTTTCAGCTGGTCTCGAATGCCCGGATGGATGCCGGAAACAACAACGACGTCGGAGGACGTGAGGAGTAGCAATGGACGCAGACAAATTCGTCGCCCGGTGGACGATCATCATCCACGACGAGCGTGGGCCGAAGGCGGCGCCGTGGCAGCAGGCGATGACGCCTGGCGCTTCTTTCGAGATCACCAAGGACGCCTATGGCGTATTCTGGTACCTGCCGAGTCCGGAGATGAAGGCGCCGATGAACCAGCCGTGCCGGCTCGCCACCAGCAGGGAGAAACATGGCTCATTCGACGTCGGCGTGCTGCTGCCGGGTACCATGGTGGGAGACTTCGGCGGGCAGGTCGGAAAGCTCTGGTTCTCGATCAACCTGATCGAAGGCCGACGGCGCATCATCAACCTGTCGCAATCGCACGGCGGAAATCACGGCGTTGACTGAGGCTGGCGGCGAGAATGCGGGCTTGGCGGCGGGTCTCGGCCTGCCGACGGCCGACGCATACGCGCGCCTGCGCGAGCGCGTGCTGGCGTTCCTGCGCAACGAGCTCAGGGACCCGGCGCTTGCCGACGACCTGTGCCACGAGACGTTTCGCATCGTCCTCGAGCGGCTGGCCCGCCAGCCGCTCGAGGACCCGGCACGCCTCGATGGCTATCTGGTGCAGACTGCACGCTACCTGGTCATCGAGCACCGCAAGCGCAGCGCGCGGCAGCGCACGTCGACCGGCCAGCAGGCCGCGATCGACGGCGTGGTCCATCCCGGAATCGGCCCCGAAAGTGCCGGCCAATCCGAGGTCGCGGCCAGGGCCGTGCGGCAGTTGCTGAAGGAAATGCGGCTGCCGCGCGATCGGGAGGTCCTGGTCCGCGTCTATCTCTACGACCAGGACAAGGACCAGGTCTGCCGCGAGCTCGGGATCGACGAGCAGCACTACAAGCGGGTCCTGCACCGGGCCCGCGCCCGGTTTGCCGAGCTGCTGCAGCGCCGCTTTCGGCCCTCCGACCTTTTTTGCATCGCACTGGTTTAGGCCAAAAGTGAGACTTCGGGGCCTGTCATGACAGTTATATCTCCGGAAGAAGCCGAATTGATTCGGCAATACCTGGCAGGAAGCCTGTCCGCAAAGGAGCGACGGATGGTCGAGACAAGGATGGTCGAGGACCCGGAGTTCAGGAACGAGGTCGAAATCACCCAGGCGTTGCGACAAGGATTGCGGGAGCTCCAGAAGCGGGGCGAAATCGCCCCTCTGCTATCGCCCCGTCGAGCATTCCGGAGCCCCCCGCGCGTCGCTGTGGCCGCCTCGCTGGCAGCCGTCGCGTTCGGTGCGGCCTCGTTCCTGTTTTTTTCGCGGCCGGATCCGGCCCCTCCGGGTGTCATCACGGAAGCGCTGTATTTCGAGCAGACGCGCGGATCCGACCGGCAGCCGGACGCCATCTGGCCACGCAAGAGTCCAGCCAGCCGGCTCGAGCTGCATTTCGACGTCGGCCTGGAGCCAGCGCCGGCCTATGACGTGGTCATCGAACGAGTCGACGGGCAGGAAATGACGCCGGTGCTGGAACTGGATGCGGTGACGACGGATGACGGCGAGGCGGTCGCCACGCTGGATGGCGCCCTGCTCGAGCCGGGCGACTACGAGCTGAGGCTCATCCCGCGGCAGGCGGCCAGCGAGCTGCCTGCGGTCGACTACACGCTGCGGGTCACGCGCTCCTGATTCAGTCGCCGGCGCGCTTCGAATAGTAGCCGTCGAAGACCGTCGTCCAGGTCTTGCCGCCGTCCTCGGTCGATTCCCAATGCTGGCGCACGCGCCCGTCCGGCAGCGGCGTCCAGGTGATGCGCTGGACGTTTTGCGCAGCGGTCGTCGTCTGCATGACCATGGCGTTGCCCTGCAGGCCGCCTTCGATGTAAAGCGGCCCGCCCTGGTTGTCGATCCAGGTCTGGTGCCAGACCTTGCGCGATGCGTCGTAGAAATTGAGGCTCGATCCCTCGTAGCCGCCCGGCGTCGTGTACTGCTCGAGCAGCGTGCAACCGCCGTTGGTGCGCGTGATGCGGTTCCTGCTGGTGCGGCCGGGATTCGCCGCCGATGCCACGTCCCAGTCGCCCAGCCAGAAGTCGAACTGGCGGTACTCCGGGGCCGTGCATGGCTTCGCGGCCGGCGGCGGCGCCTGCCCGGCGGCCGGCACGGCCGCCAGTGCCGCGACGGCGGCCAGCAGTCTTCTCATGGGTATTCCTTCTCCAGTTCGTCGGCCGTCAGGAACCTCGGCCGGATGTCCACCGGCACCTTGCCGAGGCGGTCCAGCACCGCCTGCACTTCGGGGCGGATCACCACCAGCCGCTCGATCATGCGCTTCGCGCCGTCAAAATCGCCGGTCGCCTGCAAGGTCAGCAGCTCGCGCGTCAAGCCGGCGACCCCCTTCTTGACGCGCTTGAGGTCGACGCTGAACGTGCCGTCGCGGTTCACGCGGAAGCCGCCGGCATCCATCAGGTAATTCACCTGCATCGCCATGCCCTTGGCATGGGAGTCCGACATGCCGAAGCGCAGGGTCCGGAAGGTCGATGCCAGGAAAGTCGCATACATCGCGCGCTCCTGGCGCCGGTCCAGCACGCCCTTGTCCATCAGCTGCTGCAGCGCCCACAGGCCCGAGATGTCGGCCTTG
>CAZYPM010000227.1:0-2825 GCA_964649205.1 uncultured Steroidobacteraceae bacterium | reverse complement strand
ACGCCAGGTTCCGGCCCTTCGCTCACGGTCATCGTGGTCTGGATCGTGAACGGGCTGCCCTGGACCTGCCGTACGCAACTCGAGTCGTAGCACACCATCACGGTGACGTTGCCGGCGTAGGTGCCGGGGCCGAGCCCCTGGCCGGTGTGGAACTCGACGTCCACGTGGAACGTGATGTTGTCGAGCGAGAGGTACCTGGCTTCGCGGATGGCTGGCGATGCGGCGTTGACCACGACCCGCACCTGGCTCGCCGACTGCGGCGTAAGCACGATGACGGCGCTCTCCGTCCTGGGCATCTGGTCGTTGGCATCCACCGCAAGGGACATCGAGCTGCGGTCAATCGTGGCGACCGAGGTGCCGGTTCCGCTCACGGTGTAGGCCACCGCGATCGTCGTGGGACTGCCGGCGATCTGCGCAGTGCAGGTGTCGTCGGTGCAGACGCGGATCTGGATGGTGTCCGAATAGGTGCCGTTCTGCAGTGAGCCCGGAGACCGGAAGCGGATGATCAGCGTCCCCTGGGTGGGGCTGTTCGAGCTGAAGTCGAGCACCTCGATGCCGTTGGCCGTGTAGCCGCCTTCGACGTACAGACCGTTGGGCGGGGGATTGGTGACCGTCAGGATGACGTTGCGGATCGGCGCCAGGTTGCCGGGCGTCGCCGTCACGGCCACGCTCGTGGTGCTGAAAGTGACGCGCGCATTGGTGCCCGGTGCCGGCGGTGGCGGGTTTCCGGCGCCGGGCGGCGCGCCGCCACCACCGCCTCCGCCGCCGCAGGACTGCAGCAGCGCCGCGAGTACGAGGATGATCCCCCTTCGGCCCGTTACCAGCCTCATCCCCTGACCCTCCCTAGTCGTCACGGGTGTGCGGCTTGTTGTTTTGCTGATCCTAGCAGCGCGTCAGCCCGCCCAGCGGCCGGATTCGGGATTTGCCTGAAAATCCGCGGGCTTGGGTAAATGGGGACGCACCCCATTTAACAAGTCAAAAGGGACGCGTCCCCTTTATCAAGATGGTGTCTGACACCTTTTCGGTCAGGCGACGCGGTTGCGGCCCTCGCGCTTGGCGCGGTACAGCCGCGCGTCCGCGGCCGCGATCAGCGCCGCGCTGTCGGTGCGGCCGTCCCACTGCCACACGCCGATGCTGACGGTCACTCGCAGCTCGCGGTGCACCGCGCGCCAGTCGTGCGACTCGATGGCCGAACGGATGCGCTCGCAGAACTCGACGGCGGCGGGCAGCGGCATGCCCGGCAGGATCACGGCGAACTCCTCGCCGCCGATGCGCGCCACCAGGTCGGTGTCGCGGCACAGCTCGCGCATCACCGCGGCGCTCCGCTTCAGCGCCTCGTCGCCGACCGCGTGCCCGAGCCGGTCGTTCACGACCTTGAAGCTGTCGAGGTCGGCGATGGCCACCGTCAGCGGCGCGCCGACCGCCTGCGCCACCTCGAACTCGGTGGCCAGGCGCTGCATGAAGTGGCGCCGGTTCGAGATGCCGGTGAGCGGGTCCTCGTTGGTCTCGCGCTCGAGCGCGCTGCTGTGCTCGCGCAGCGCCGCGATCAGGCGCTCCTTCTCGCGGCCGGCCTTCTCGAGCTCCACGGTGCGCTCGGCGACTCGCTCCTCCAGCCGCAGGCGGTAGTCCTCGAGGTCCTCGAACGCGCGCGCGTCCGCGACCGCGGCGGCGGCCTGCTCGGCGAGGCGACGCAGCAGGTTGAGGTCGGCGCTGGAATAGACCTTGGCCTCGGTGTGCTGGACGCTCAGCAGGCCGATGACCGCGCCCTCGTGCTGCAGCGGAACGACGATGACTGAGCCGGTCTCCTTGCCGGTTTCGAGTGCGCGCTCGCGCAAGTGCGCCGGCGCGCGCGACCAGTCCTCGATGAGCAGCGGCTCCCCGGATTCCACCACCCAGCCGAACAGGCCTTCGTCGAGCGGGCGGCGCGCGCCGGGCTGGCGCACGCCGCTCAGCTCGTGCACGCGGAAGTCGAGCTGGCGCTGCTCGCGGTCAACCAGCACCAGGTAGAACTCGTCGAAGCGGAACAGCGGCCGCGTCTCGGCGAGGATGCGCGCGGCCACGTCGTCGACCCGGCGCGCGCCGTGCAGCGCACGCCCGGCGCGCAGCAGGCGGGCGATCGGATTGCTGTCGTCGTCCGCGGTGATGAAGCGGCCGATGCCGCTGAAGCTCAGCACGAACACCACCATCAGCACCATGAACAGCGCGAAGGTGGCCGGGTGGGAGGCGTTGTAGAGCACGGCGGCGAGCACGCCCGCCGGCACGAAGACCAGGTCCATGAGCGAGTAGATGGGCGTGATCAGCTTGCGCACGTCGCGCCGGTCGAAGCGGTAGAACAGCGCCATCAGCACCACGTTCACCGCCTGCATCGCCAGCGCCATCGCCGCGAGCGGCAGCAGGTCGGCGAAGCCGAAGCCGTCGAGCGGGTGGCGGCCGCCGGCCGCCACGTAGGCATAGCCGCCGGTCAGGATCATGAGCGCGGTCATCGCGGCGTTGTGCAGGCCGCGGATCGCGGCCAGGGTGGGCGAGCCCTGGCTGTAGCTGCGGTTGAGGAACGGCCACAGCGCGGAGGCCACGGCACAGATCGCCGCGGCCGCCGGCGGCGGCAGCACCAGCAGCAGGCCGACCTGCGGCAGGCGCTCCATGGAGGTGAGCCCGACCCAGGGCGCGGGCACGCCGAACTGGAACACGAACAGGTTGAAGAGGATGCAGAGGACGACGAACCAGCCGGAAGGAAAGTCCGCCGCTCCCGCCAGGTCGCGCGCCAGCCACGCGCCGGTCGCGGCCGCGAGCAGCAGGCTGTAGATGGCCAGCGGGCGGTAGCGGGG
>CAZYPM010000226.1:0-2847 GCA_964649205.1 uncultured Steroidobacteraceae bacterium | reverse complement strand
GGAGCGAAATACTTCGCTGCCGCCAGGCGGCCGATGCGCCGGCCCATTTCCGCGCCCACCTCGGTCGAATTGCGGTAGTGGACCCCGTCGTAGATGCGCGCCAGCGACACCTCGCGGACCAGGTCCTCGGGCGTCGCCCAGCTGCGCACGGCATCGACCACGTCGCTCCGGGTTTCGAGCCGCGGCATCTCGCCGCCGCCGACGTCGGCACTGATCACGGTCGCGACCGCCGCCGCGATGATGCAGTGCGCGCAGGGATACTCGGGATGCACTGGCGTGTCGATCAGGGGCAGCCACAGCTCGTCCCGGGCCGTCGCGTCGTTGCCGTCGTTGTCGCCGTTCCTGATGGCGGTGATCGGTCGCCAGAAGTTGTAGTGGTACTTGGCCTCGAATACCGCGATCATCGCGTCGTCCATCGCCTGCGTGGCGGCGGCGAACAGCCGCGCATTGCGCGTGAGCTCGCGCCCCGGCCGGTCCGCGACCGAGCGGATGACGCCGTGGTACACGGTCGGCAGCGTGCCTTCCCAGAACCGCGCGATGGCCGTCTGTTCGTCGGTGCGCGTCGATCCCTCACGGGCGCCGAGCATGCGCACCTCGTTGTAGTCGCGCGCCCAGGCCTGGCTTTCGAGCGCCGGCGGCGGGCCGGGGCGGAACTGCGAGGCGCTCTGCATCAGCCAGGGCAGGCGCCGTGGCCACTGCACGACCGCCGGCATCGCGGTCGGCACGTAGACGCCCGGCGCGGCAGCCGGCCGGTACGGGACGCGCTGCATCGCGTGATCGCCGGACCGCATGGCCAGCACCGCCTCGGCCGCCCGGGTGCCGATCGCAACGCCCTGCGTCCTGGCGGGTCCGTCCGGGATGGCGGCGAGGGCGACCTCGTACTGGCGGTCGACCAGCGCGGACTGTGCCGGGAGCATCTTCTTGAGCACGACGCAGTTCGCCGCGGCGATCGCGGCCTCGACCGACGCGCCGGGCGCCGCTTCGAGATCGAGCGGATTCTCGGGATAAATGCCGGTGATGCGATTGACGGCCTCGTACGCAGCGGTCTGCACCAGCGCCATGATGCGGTTCGCGGGCGGCGTGCCGATGCCGGCGGCAAGGATGACCTCGCCGGCGCTGACGTTCCAGCCGGTGATGGCGTCCGCGCGGGCTTTGGCGCCGCCGGTGAGGACCAGCGCCGCGAACAGCGCCGCCGCCGCGCAGCATCCCTTGCGCATGATTCTCGCGCTCCCTATTTCGGCAGCGGCACGATCATCCGCACGCGCTGCTTGTACTCGACGTATGCCTGTCCGTGGAAGCGGATCATGTCCCGCTCCTCGAACTGCAGCGCGAGCAGGATGTAGCCGGTGGTCGCGAGCGTGAATACCAGGTGCCCGACCGTCATGGTCGGCGCCGCCCAGAATGCGGTGATGAACCCGAGCATGATCGGGTGGCGCACGAGCCTGTAGAAGAGCGGCGTCACGAATCCCGAGTGCGTGTACGGCTGGCCGCGCCAGTAGAGATACACCTGCCGCAGGCCGAACAGGTCGAAGTGGTTGATCAGGAAGGTGCTGACCAGCACGATCAGCCAACCGAGCGCGAACAATGTCCAGAGGATGCCGGCGCCGACCGGGTTCTCGACGCTCCAGACGATGTCCGTCATCGGGCGCCACTGCCAGAACAGCAGGATGAGCGCCGCGGATGAGAGCAGCACATAGGTGCTGCGCTCGATCGGGCGCGGCACGATCTTCGTCCAGCCATCCTTGAAGCCCGGCCGCGCCATCACGCTGTGCTGGATCGCGAAGATCGCGAGCAGCAGGGCGTTGATCAGCAGCGCCTGGCCGATCGGGCCTGGCACGCCGGAATCGATGGATTTCGGCACCAGCAGGTTGCCGACGAAGCCGATCGCGTAGAGAAAAGTGCCGAGGAACACGGCATAACACACGATCCCGTAGAGCACCGCGAGAAAACGGACCATGAGCGTACCCCCCCGTCCTGCTGCAGCAGCGGCCAAGCCTAGACCCCTGACGCCCGCAGCGCAAAAAAGGTGTCAGACACCTTTTTGGCAGTGCAGCATCTGGAGCCGGCAGTAGATGAAACGCTGCTCGACCCCGCTGGGCGTGCGATGGCTTTCGCGGCGCGCTTCCCTGACCGCGAAGCCTGCGCCAAGCTCGGTGGCGAGAGACCTCTCGTCATGGCGCA
Source organism: uncultured Steroidobacteraceae bacterium (assembly GCA_964649205.1). Classification (GTDB taxonomy): domain Bacteria; phylum Pseudomonadota; class Gammaproteobacteria; order Steroidobacterales; family Steroidobacteraceae; genus SCUD01. Next base: position 666 of record CAZYPM010000226.1, on the reverse strand, counting down.
TGACGTCCAGGCCGCTGCACTTGGGCGGTCCATCCGGCGCGAAAGCGGCGATCACGACCGCGCCGCCCGGCTTCAGGACCCTGCGCAGGGTTGCGATGTACGCACGGCGGTCGGCCGCTTCCGTCAGGAAATGGAACACAGCCCGGTCGTGCCACAACCCGTAGCGTCGCGGCGGCTCGAACGAAGTGACGTCGGCTTCGTGCCATTCAACGTCTGCGGCGCGCGCGCCCAGCCGCTCCCGGCTCAGCCGCATTGCGCCGCCTGCAATATCGAGCACGGCGAGGCCGGTGTAGCCGCGATCGAGCAGGCGGTCCACGAGCACGGACGCTCCGCCGCCGACATCGATGATGCCGGCGTCCTTTTCGATGCCGGAAGCTTCAATCAGCTCGAGCGAGACGGTGGGTTCCGGCTGGTACCAGCTGACCTGTTGTGGCGCTCTCGTGCGCCAGACTTGTTCCCAGTGCGCGCGGCGGCCTGCCATATATTGCAGTGCAGAAAAGGTGTCAGACACCTTTCTTCAAACACCTTTCTTCAGCTTCGGGTTGTACACGCGTTGAGTGGACGCTGGGTTGCGCGCCAGCTTTTCCACCGGCCGTCGCGGACGCGGCGTGAGCTCGCCGCCGCAGTTCGGGCAGCGGCCCTTCAGCACGTTGGCCACGCAGTCAC